>JAEZDA010000022.1 GCA_023433345.1 Bacteroidota bacterium
GAACCGGTAACCAATCCAAGCCTCATATAACTATTAAATACGCCGGTGTCTTTCAAAGCAACGCGACCGATAGCAGAAGAGAAGAACTGTCTTCCGCTTTCATCAGTCTGCACATCAATAGGATTTATTATCCGTAAAAACGGATTTGCGTTCTGCTGCGCCTTAACAGAATCGACAACGGAAGTGTCGCCTGCCTGAACACCATTAAGATAATTCTGAAGATTGCGATCGGCATTCTGAAGTGCCTGTGCAATTTCGTCTATGCGATAAACTTCCCAAAACTGGAGATTGGCAGAAGACTGAAGGTATTGGCGAACTCTTTCAGGATCATTGAAACCTGCAAGCTCAACGTTGATCACCCCTTTGTTTTCATCAAGGTTGATGTTAGGTTGTGCAACGCCGAATTTGTCGATACGTTTAACCAGTATCTGGTGTGTTTGCTTAATGGCGCCGTTTGCAACGGTCTTCAATTTAGAAACCACCTGGTTATCATTATCGCCGATCTTAACTTCTTTACCGGGGCCGGCAAATAAGGACGATAGTTTCCCTGCGCCATTTTGCTGAACAAAAGCTGCGGAGAAAAGATCGATATAATTTGATTCGCTGTTTGCTTTTTGAGCCGTTGCAGTTTGCAAGGCCTTTATAAGCGCGGGGTCTTTTGAATTATTGCTTAGCGATTTGAGTAAGCCTTCAAGACTCACATCCATCGTTACACTCATACCGCCCTGGAGGTCAAGGCCCAGGTTGAGTTCGTTTTCCTTTACCTTTTTGTAAGAAGTGCCAAAGAAAATCTCTTTGTCGCTCGTTGAATCAAGGATGTGACGGGTGGTTTGTTTAATCAGGGCCTCTCTGTCTTCAGGAGAAAGGTCGCCGGGATGCTGGTTTTTAACGATGCGCTCGGCCTGCGCTTTCACTTTTCCTTCATAGTTGCGAACCACCCAGGTGTAAGACAATTCCCAAACGGAAATAATGATCAGGGCGATGGTAAAAAACCATACTAATCCTTTAAGCTTCATACATGAACTTTTCTACAGTTGTCAATTTTTTATAAACAGTGTGCAAAGATAAGGGGAAATAGATATTGTTAAAATGAGATTTTAAGTGTGGGGAGAACTCGTCAAACACGCTGCTAATAACGATTTGCGCTTCCTGTATACCATCGCGCAAAGGGTAGTGGTTAGCCTTTTTTGAGCGATCGATGCCTAAAATAGATGCCGATTTAATCCGTTTTAATATTTTTCTAACTCTTTTCGGTGCAGAACTTGCCCTTCGCCGGCTCCAATTATCCTTTCAAATTCAAAAATTTCTACAGAATGAAAAACCTCTTTCTATTTCTCCTCCTTTTTTTTACAGGAGTGGCGGCCTCTGCGAACACTTTAAACTCACCTATTAATAAAGAAGACCTGGTTTTTCCTGTTGCAGGCAACAGCTCCAATGTGGGGAGTTTCTGGGGCGCCGTGCGGGAAGGCGGAAAACGCAAACATGAGGGCATTGATATTTTCGCAAAGAAAGGTACTCCGGTTGTCGCCATTGCAGACGGCAAAATAACTCAGGTTACCACCATGCCAAAAGGTGGAAAGGTAGTTTGGCTGCGATGTGATGACCGTGCCTGGGATGTATATTACGCCCATCTGGATAAGCAACTGGTTAGGGTTGGCCAAAGCGTTAAAAAAGGGCAAGCCCTGGGTACCGTCGGCAACACCGGGAATGCACGCACTACTCCAGCCCATCTTCATTTTGGGATCTACACTCATAAAGGCGCCGTGGACCCATATCCTTATGTAAAAAATCTTCAGAAGATCACTGATCCCTGGAAAGAAAGGATTGATGAGGATGTTTTGCTCGCCACTAATGAAAATGCAAAAAGGGTTGGAAAAGCAACTTCGAAATCTCCAAATAACAAGGCCGTAACATTTCCTCAGAAATACATTTGGAAAACAATCGACTTTGCATCTGACCCATCGTCAGAATATTATATTACCACGCGCGCTAATGTTGTAAAGGTGAACAAAGGCGCATACGAGGTGATCGGAAAAATGCAGAGGAACCGCGACGCAAATTATCCGTACAGTCTTCAGCTTGCCAATAGTGAATCTATGTACCTTGAAAGATCGGGCAGACTATTAACCACGGATGGGAAAGAAGTAGGCAAAGTGCTTTAAAACGGTCCTATTCCAATGCCGCAAGCGCTTTTTTGATCTTGGTAAACCCTTCTTCAAGTTTTTTCATACTGTTTGCGAAAGACATACGAATACAAGCAGGTTCGCCGAAGGCAGCACCGGTTACAACACTTACGTGAGCATCATTAAGAAGATACATGCAGAGATCATCGGCATTATTGATGGACTCGCCTGAAGGTGTTTTCTTCCCGAAGTATGCGTGCACGTCTGGAAAAACATAAAAGGCGGCCGGAGGAACGGAAACTTTAATGTTGGGAATTTCACTGAGCCATTGCATCACTTTGTCCCGGCGTTCACGAAACTGCTTAACCATATCATGCGTCGGTTTCAGGTTTCCGGTTAGCGCTTCAATGGCTGCCCTCTGAGTAATTGCGTTTGTGCCACTGGTGAACTGTCCCTGTATCTTATCACATGCTTTTGCAATTTCAAGTGGAGCCGCCATGTAACCGAGCCGCCAGCCAGTCATGGCAAAACCCTTACTTAATCCGTTTATAATTATCACGCGATCTTTTAAAAATGGAAACGACGCGATGCTTTCATGACGGCCGGTAAAATTGATGTGCTCGTAAATTTCATCACTCATTATATAGATATGAGGATACTTTTTAAAGACTTCTGCAAGTGCCGCCAGTTCTTCTTTCGAATACAGCGCGCCTGTAGGGTTGCAGGGAGATGAGAACATGAACAGTTTTGTTTGCGGGCTTATGTTCTGTTCAAGTTCTTCGGGCGTTATTTTGAAACCATTCTCAATGCTGGTTCTTACCAACTTCACATTTCCTCCCGCAAGTTTTACAATTTCTGAATAGGTCACCCAGTAAGGTGTTGGAATGATCACCTCATCATCTCTATCAACAAGTGCAAGTACCATGTTTGCAATGCACTGTTTTGCCCCTGTGCTCACCACGATTTGCTCCGGCGTGTAGTCGAGACCGTTATCGCGGTTAAATTTAGTGCACACGGCTTTCCTCAGATCAAAAAAGCCGGACACAGGAGTGTAGTGGCTGTAATTATCATCTATTGCTTTTTTTGCTGCCTCCTTAATGTGCTCTGGCGTATCGAAGTCAGGTTCACCAAGGCTTAAGTCTGTTATATCAAAACCTTTTTCGCGCAAGGCACGGCCAAGTTTGGCCATTTTAAGAGTTTCAGGCTCATTAAACCTTTGTAACAGGGATGATAATTTCATGCTAAGAGTTTTATCCTTTCTTACTGTTATTTAAAAAACGTTCGTGCAACCGAAGCACCTGTGGAATCAGCAAATGTTTTTCATCATTTAAAATGATCGCATCACATAATTTCAGCTTTTCGTCTTCCGGCATTTGCCTGTTCATCCTGGCCTTTATCTCCTCATCTGAAATGCGATCCCTTTTTCTTATCCGCGCCAGTCTCAACTGCAGAGGGCTTTTTACGCCGATCACAAAATCAAGCGAAAGGTTCGAACCGCTCTCAAAAATCAGTGCAGCTTCTTTTATTGCGTATGGAAATTGGCGCGAAGCCATCCACTGTGAACTATCGCGTATGGTGGCAGGATGAACTACGGCATTCAGTTTTGAAAGCAATTCCGGATCGCTAAAAACCTGTGATGCGAGCCATGCCCTGTTGAGAATACCTCCATCATAAAGCTTCTCGCCGAAAATATTCTTCAATTCCTCCCTTATGCCGGCATCATCGCTCATAAGTCGCTTCGCCGCTGCATCAGCATCGTACACAGGCGCACCTATCACAGAGAAAATCTTTGTAACAGTTGATTTTCCGCTTCCTATTCCGCCAGTGATACCAACGCGAAGCATAATGCTGAATTATTACAGACTCCGCTTATTATTTGGTGTCTGCAGTTTTGTTGATGTTATTGCTCCACTCAAGGCTGATTGCACTTTTCTCAATTTTTATATAGCTGCCGGGGCTTGTTTCCAGCAACACTGTGCCATCATCATTCACCTTATTAATGGTGCCGTGAATACCGGCAATTGTCACTATCTTATCGCCCTTCTGCATATTATTTACAAACTGCTTTTGCTGTTTCGCTTTTTTTGCCTGCGGACGTATCATGAACATCCAGAAAACAAGGATCATTAATCCCATCATGATAAGCGTGCTGGTGCTACCACCTTTTCCCTGCGGATCCATCATCAAAAAAACATTCAATACTTGCATCTTTATCGTTTTTATTTATTTACAAAATTTATTTCTCTTTTTCCTCCACTAATCCTTTAAGCACCAGGTCAGGGAAAGCAGGAGAGGTGTTTGCAAGAACGTGCACACTCTTACTGGTTTGTCCTGGCCGGCGGTCACTGTTAAACTTAACCTTTATAAACCCCATCTCTCCCGGCATCACAGGCTTCTCCGGCTTTTCGGGAACAGTACAACCGCAACTTGCATTTGCATTGGTAACTATCAATGGTTTGTTTCCCGTATTCTTAAAACGGAAACTGAATTCAACAATTTCACCTTCTTTAATAGTTCCGAAGTTGTGAACGGAATCTACTAATGCAACCGTGGTAGTGGCGAGAGAATCCTGCACCATATTCGTTTCAACCTGTTTGTTTTTTGCGTCTCTTCCGCTGCAGGAATATAATAAAAGAGCGGTTGCCGGTAAGAAGATGTACTTAAGCATATGATTATTGAGAAGATGTTAGAGCGTGCTGTTTTTATAATTGCGTTTCTCGATCTTTCCCTGTGAAGTGAGTTCTTTATGGATGTTGTCCAGCAGACCGTTTACGAATTGTCCGCTTTGCTCCGTGCTGTATGCTTTTGCCAGATCGATGTATTCATTTATAGTAACCCGTGTAGGAATGGTTTCAAAGTATAGAAACTCGCAAACACCCATTTGCAGGAGAACAAGGTCAAGAGAAGCGATCCTTTCCGCATCCCAGTTTTTAAGTTTAGGTTTGATGAGTTCGAGCGTATACTCTGATTTGTCGAGAACGGTTTGCAATAGCTTTTTGGCAAAATCCATTTTCTCACCGCTGATGATCTCTGAAAATGGAGTACCGACCGGTTTATTAAGAAAATTGAGCACCAGTGCATGCATCATTTCAGCATCATCATCCCAATTAATGAAATTTTCTTCAACATGACTGATGAAGTTTTCGTCAGGAAGCATCAGCTCGTTGAAAATATATTCGAGGATCTTTCTTTCAGATTTTTTTTCGCGGGAAGGGAGTTCAATATAATCCTGATACTCCGGCCGTGCTACGAGTTCAGAATATACTCTGCGAAGAAGTTCACGATCCAGCATATCACTAAGACCCATACTCTCAACAGCAGCTTCGAACGATTCATTTTCCACGATCTTCCACACAAGTTCATTTCCTGAGATACGCGTATTCACAGAAAGATCTTTGGCCGTTGGAAGATGCTTTCCGGCCTTCCTGGCGGCGTCCTTTTCCGCATACCTGGCCACTTCAGTAATAAAGTAGATGAGAAAAGTGAACAGTTTCCGGCTCTGGTCCATCTTCTTTATAAGCATACGCTCCGGCTCGCCGGGTTTCATCCCATCCTTTATTGAGTCCAACGCATATAGTGTCTGCATCACCTTCACTCTTATATTTCTTCTGCTCAGCATATCCGTGAACCTTTATTTTTCAGGTGGCAAAAGTAACACATCTGCCCCTAAGGCGGCTGATTTTGAGCGGAAATATCCGATTCGTGAAAAAATGACGGGTTCGAAAAATAAAACCTGACAAGCCGTTTCAGAAACCTGACATCTAAACATTAAACCGGCCTTGGTATAAAATTCGCCTACTTTTGCGTACCCAAAAAAATGGGCTTCATTTTTAACTCAACCAAATACCAGACTTATGGCTAAAACTTCAAACGTTTCCAAAAAAGTGAACGTTACGCCGCTTCACGACAGGGTAATTGTTATGCCTGCACCGGCCGAAGAAAAAACTGCAGGTGGAATTATCATTCCTGATACTGCTAAAGAAAAACCTCAAAGAGGCACTGTTGTGGCTGCGGGGCCCGGCAAAAAAGATGAGCCTGTTACAGTGAAAGCGGGCGACACCGTATTATATGGTAAATATGCGGGAACCGAAATTACCATTGAAGGAAACGATTATCTTATCATGCGTGAAAGCGATATCGTTGCTATCGTGTAAAAACACTTATGCCTTACCGTTATATATAAGGCGATACTTAAAGCACTAATTCATCATTAAATAAACAAGCAAAACAAATGTCAAAACTTATATACTTCGACGTTGAAGCACGGAATAAAATGAAGAAGGGTGTAGACACACTGGCTAATGCCGTGAAAGTTACCCTCGGCCCAAAAGGGCGCAACGTGGTGATCGATAAAAAATTCGGTGCACCGCAGGTTACCAAAGACGGAGTAACAGTTGCAAAAGAAATTGAACTGGAAGATCCGATTGAAAATATGGGTGCGCAAATGGTAAAAGAAGTTGCTTCAAAAACTGCAGACATTGCAGGAGACGGAACAACAACAGCAACCGTGCTTGCACAAAGCATCATTGCAGAAGGGCTTAAAATGGTTGCAGCAGGTGCCAACCCGATGGATCTGAAACGTGGTATCGACAAGGCGGTAAGTCTTGTTGTTGAAAATCTTCGTTCACAAAGCCAGACCGTTGGTAACGATAGCAAAAAAATTCAGCAGGTTGCCACGATCTCTGCAAACAATGATGAAACCATCGGAAAACTTATCGCCGAAGCTTTTGCAAAAGTTGGAAAAGAAGGCGTGATAACCGTTGAAGAAGCAAAAGGAACTGATACAACAGTGGATATCGTTGAAGGTATGCAATTCGATCGCGGTTACATCAGCCCATACTTTGTAACCAACAGCGAAAAGATGCAGGTTGAACTACAGAATCCTTACATCCTGATCTTCGACAAGAAGATCTCTGCGATGAAGGATATTCTTCACATTCTTGAAAAGGTTGCTCAGAGCGGTCGCCCCTTATTGATCATCTCTGAAGACCTGGAAGGTGAAGCGCTTGCAACACTTGTGGTAAATAAACTCCGCGGAACGTTGAAGGTGGCTGCTGTAAAGGCTCCCGGCTTTGGTGATCGCAGGAAAGAAATGCTTACCGACATCGCCATATTGACCGGCGGTGAAGTGATCAGCGAAGAGCTCGGAAACAAACTGGAAGGCGTTGAGCTGAAAGTTTTAGGCCAGGCTTCATCTGTAACAATTGATAAAGACAACACGACTGTTGTTGGCGGAAAAGGAGAAAAGAGCGCAATTAAAGGGCGCGTAAATCAAATTAAGGCGCAGGTTGAGAATACTACTTCAGATTACGACAAAGAAAAATTGCAGGAACGTCTTGCAAAACTTGCCGGCGGCGTTGCCGTATTATACGTGGGTGCTGCAACCGAGGTTGAGATGAAGGAAAAGAAAGACCGCGTTGACGATGCACTTCACGCAACACGTGCAGCTGTTGAGGAAGGAATCGTACCAGGGGGTGGTGTTGCATACATTCGCTCGGTAATGAGCCTTGATGCGAAAGTAAAAGGACAGATCGAAGACGAACAAACAGGTATGGCTATAGTTCGCCGTGCACTTGAAGAGCCTATCCGCACACTTACTTCAAATGCGGGTATTGATGGCAGCATTGTGATCCAAAAAATTAAGGAAGGCAAAGGCGATTTTGGATTCAACGCACGCACAGAGCAATATGAAAACTTGTTCAAGGCAGGCGTGATAGACCCGACCAAGGTTAGTCGTGTTGCTCTTGAAAATGCCGCTTCAATTGCAGGTATGCTGCTTACAACAGAGTGCGTTGTTGCAGACAAACCGAAAAAAGAAGAGCCACACATGCATGGCGGTGCGCCTGATATGGGTGGAATGGGATATTAATGGTTTTAATTTTTTTATAATGAGAGCCCCTGGAAAGCCGGGGGCTTTTCTATTTTATAATTTTTCTTTTTTGAGTTTGTTTCATTTTCCCATTTTCGGACTGAAGTACCTTCTCAAACCTTAAAGAAAAAATGCATCTTTGCCCACCAATTATTATTTATGAATCGGCTACTTTTTCTTGTATTGTTTGTTTCATTATCAACCAAGGTGGCAGCTCAGCAAGATGGCGGTAAAGAAGATACGATTAAACTGATCCGGATTGATATTGAAGCAAGGTTCCCGGGGGGAGAAAAGGCTTGGCGTGAGTTCCTGGTAAAAAACCTTGACCCGGGCGTAGCTGTGAAAAACGGAGCACCTCCCGGGATGTACACTGTGATAGTGAAGTTTGTTGTAAATATTGATGGGTCTATTGACAGCTTGAATGCAGAAACTAACCACGGTTTCGGAATGGAAAGAGAGGTGCTGCGAACCCTTGCAAAAGCTGGCAAATGGCAACCGGCAATGCAGGGAAATAAGGTCGTTCGGGCATACCGTCGCCAACCTGTCACCTTTATTGTTTCAGAAGAAGGAAGGAGAAAGAGACGGAGCTAGTCCCCAGGGCTTAGTAATGTTTTTTAATTGATGAAGCCGGCAATCAAACCTTTCTTAATTCAGCCAGTTGGTCAAACAGTTTTCTTTCCTTTTCAGAAAGGTCTTTCGGAAGTTCCACCTGATACGTCACGTACAGATCACCGTAAGTTCCTTCTGATTTATACACGGGAAACCCCTTGCCGGGAATTCTCGTTTTCGTGTTTGGCTGCGTTTCAGGTTTCACTTTCAATTTTATTTTCCCGTGGAGTGTATCCAGTGTTACCGTTCCGCCTAACATAGCGGTATATAAATCTATCTTCTGCGTATATGCGAGATCGTTACCATTTCGAATGAAATGAGTATCGTTGTGAAGGGCAAATGTGATGAAGAGGTCGCCCGCGGGGCCGTTGTTCCTCCCCGGATTGCCATATCCTTTTAATCTTATCTGCTGGCCATTTTCTATCCCGGCCGGAATAGTGATCCGCACTGATTTATTGTTAATGGAAAAGGTCTGTTTATGAGTGCGGAAAGCTTCGGTTAATTTCAGATCGAGTGTAGCATGCACATCCTGCCCGCGAGTGGTGCGCGTTTGCCGGCCACCGCCGGAACCAAACATTGAAGCAAAAAAATCGGAGAAGCCGCCGCCACCGCCAAAATCAAAGTCTTCCCCGAAACTGTATTGCCCGGTTCCGTGTTGTTGCTGTCGTTGCCGTTGGGCTTGTTCAAATGCTTCGCTGTGCTGCCAGTCCTTGCCATATTTATCGTACTTCTTTCTCTTTTCAGGGTCACTGAGCACTTCATTTGCCTCATTGATCTGTTGAAACTTTTTGTGCGACTCTTCACCGGGGTTGGTGTCGGGATGATATTGACGGGCAAGCTTGCGGTAAGCTTTTTTTATCTCGGCCTCCGAAGCGTTTTTTGAAAGACCAAGAATTTTATAATAATCCATGAATTCCATATCTGCCGATTTATCCGGGAAGTAAACAGGGGCAGGTTCATCTATCCCTTACCGTTAGTGAAGTATAAAACTTCTTACACCAAACAGGCGGTTGAGTGAATCCAGAACCCGTGTACTGTCAGCGCGGGGGCCGTTTATCTTCATTGTAAGATAATGATTGGTGCTGTCCGACGCTTCATATTCAAATTTATAGCCGTAACCAACAAATGTCTCCAACATATTTTTTGCCTTCGCTTCTGTATTGTAATGCTTCACGGCCACGATATAACTGCTGTCGTTGAAGGCCGGGGCTGATGTTTGAACCGGCGAAGAGTCGCGCATCGGCACCACAATGGGAGAGTCGCGTTTTGCAATCGAATCCTGCATTATCACCGGCACATTCTGGTTGTCAGCTTTCTTTTCACGAAAAAGATAATAAATAGAAGCTGGCACCAGCAGGAGCAACAGGAGAGCCCCGATTCCTATCATCCAGTTTCTCCCGTTATTTCTGGCTCTCGCAGGGGTTGAAAAACTTATGGCGTTCTCCTCTTTCTCCTTCAATGCATGCACCTGCTGCTCCAACCTGGGGTTGATCGCATGGCCCTGGAAGAATTCATATCCGCCAAAATCGGCTTTTTGCAAAGTGCCCAAACCCTCAATAAAGAACGGTTTGCCGATGTTAAGGTATTCGCGGCCGAGAATAGAATATGATTCAAGATCAGATGTTGCAAGCGGCCTGATCTTCCTGGTAGTTTGAACAATAAAATCGATCAAACCCTCATCCTGCCCCGCACGCGTGTTATAATGAAACTGAACCGCGTTCTCCGGGAGGTATGCATCCTTGTCATTTTCTGCGGGAAAAACAATGTCCTTTGAAAGAGTGAAAGTACCGATCTCCTGTAGGGTGACTTCCTTGTTATTATAAAGGTATTGAACAATTAACTGACCAATTTTCATAGTATATGATTGTTACAAACCTACAAGTAATTGATAAAATAAAAAAGTGATGCTTCAATTGGCGTAATTTCGCATAATGCTTACAGTGGAGGAAAAAAATTTTGTTGACCGTTGGGAAAAAGTGCGGTTGCAGGAAAGTTCTTTCCAACGTAAGTTGTTAGCGGGCCTGCCTTTTGCCATGCTTTTTACCTTTCCAATTTTATTGTTTTTTTTGAGCGTTTACCTTTTTTTGCCTGACTGGTATGCCAAGGTATCCGGCTCGGGCACTTCAAGTATGCCGGCCATAATAATTGCTCTCATTCTTATCACTGTTTTCTTCGCATATTTTCGGATGCATTTTAAATGGGAGATGAATGAACAATTGTATTTAGAACTAAAACAAAAAAGCAGGGCAGCGCATTCTTAAATTCATTTGCCTTTGAATAATATGAAGAAGATATTTTTTATAATATGTCTCACATCCGTGGTTATCTCTTCTTGTAAAAAGGAAGGCCCGGAGTGCGAATTTGTGGAGACCAGCAAAACTGCCACCGGAGCGGAGATAACCCACCTTCAGAATTTCCTGAGTGCAAATTCTATTGTGGCTCTTCAGCATAGTTCCGGCTTGTTTTATGTAGTTCATGAACCGGGAGAAAGCCTTCATCCAGAGATCTGCTCCACCGTATTTATCAAATACACAGGCAGGTTAATGGAAACGGGTCAGCCATTTGATCAGAACCTTAACGGATATTCGATCGTACTTGGCGGATTGATCGCCGGGGCGCAAAAGGGGCTGAAACTGATAGGGAAAACGGGCAAGATAGATCTTTATATACCGCCCAGCCTCGCATATAATGACCGTGTAATTCGCAATCAGTCTGGCCAGGTAGTGATACCCGCTTATTCCTACCTCAAGTTTGAGTTTGAATTAGTGGATTTTCAATAAATAACCTTTCTGTTAATTAAAATTTTTCTTGAAACAGGAATCCATATCAGTATTCGACATGTTTAAAATAGGTGTGGGGCCCAGCAGCAGTCACACACTTGGCCCGTGGCGTGCAGCGCTTGCATTGCTCGACATTCTTCAAAAAACGGGAAATCTCGAAAAAACCAAACAGGTTCAGGTACTTTTATACGGCTCCCTCGCCAAAACGGGTGTTGGGCACGGAACTGACATTGCGGTTCAACTTGGTTTAAGCGGCGATGATCCGGTAACATTTGATGTGAACGGCATTAATGCAAAAATCGAGAGCATTTTCAGCACCCGAAAAATAATTCTTGCGGGAACACGCGAAATTGAATTTGACCCTGCCCGCGACATTGTTTTCCTTTTTACTGAATCACTTCCATTTCATCCCAACGCCCTAACCTTTCTGGTAAAACTTGATGACGGCTCGGAAGATGCGTTCACCTATTATTCAATCGGCGGAGGATTTATTCACAGGGAAGGAGAAGCAGGGAATAATTCTGGTGAGGCAGACCTTCCATTTCCCGTAAATACTGCGGATGATCTATTGCATTGGTGCAGAAAAACCGGGATGAATATTTCGGAGATCGTGGCTGAAAATGAGAATGCATGGAGGAGTGCGGAAGAAACAAAAAGCGGATTATTGAAGATCTGGAATGTTATGCAACAGTGCGTGTACAGGGGCTGCCATACGGATGGCTACCTTCCAGGGGGGTTGCAGGTGAAAAGAAGAGCAGCAACACTCAACAGGAAATTAATTTCGGGTACATATAACGGTTATGAACAGTGGCTTGAACGGATTAAGGAAGGTGGAAATGATTTTAAGTACATACTGGACTGGGTGAGTTGTTTTGCCCTGGCAGTAAATGAAGAGAATGCATCATTTGGGAGAGTAGTGACCGCACCCACCAATGGCGCCGCAGGTGTGATTCCTGCAGTGCTTCATTATTACCATCTCTTTGCTGAAAAAAAACCTTCTGAAGAAAAGGTTTTGCAGTTTTTAATGACAGCTTCGGAAGTTGGAAGCATTTTCAAAAAAGGGGCGACCATTTCGGCTGCAATGGGTGGTTGCCAGGCCGAAATTGGCGTGAGCAGTGCGATGGCTGCCGCTGCTCTAACTGAATGCCTTGGCGGAACGCAACGCCAGGCAATGATGGCCGCAGAAATTGCTATGGAACATCACCTGGGAATGACCTGTGACCCCATTGCCGGCCTCGTTCAAATACCTTGTATAGAAAGAAACACGATGGGGGCGATAAAGGCGATAACGGCCAGCCAGCTTGCCTTACAAAGCACGCCGGATTTTGCGCGCGTTAGCCTCGACGGTGTAATAAAAACTATGTGGGATACTGCCCTCGATATGAACAGCAAATACAAGGAAACCGCAGATGGCGGACTTGCTGTGAATGTGCCGCTTAGCCTAAGCGAATGCTGAGGAGGCGATTTACGATTTACGATTTACGATGTACGATTTACGATGTACGATTTACGATGTACGATTTACGGACAGCCGCAATGCATTGCGGCTTCCTACAAACTATATTTCCTCTTCACTTCCCGGCTCGCCTCCCTTTCCTTTATTGTATTGCGCTTATCGTATTCCTTCTTCCCTTTTCCAAGACCGATCTCTAATTTGAAATAACCACTATCGGCAAGGAATATACGAAGCGGTATAATTGAATAGCCTTTCTCTTTTGTTTTACCTTCTAGTTTTCTTAACTCCCTTTTGTTAAGCAGCAGTTTTCTCTCCTGCATTGGTTCGTGGTTAGTGTAGGTGCCGAATGCATATTCAGAGATATGAAGATTCTTTACAAACAATTCTCCCTTATGAAAAAGGCAATAACTGTCGTTGAAGCTCGCCTTACCGGCACGAAGTGATTTAATTTCCGTGCCTTGCAACACCATGCCTGCAAGGTATTTGTCTTCAAAAAAATAATCGTGGTACGCTTTTCGGTTGTTGATCTCCAATGCTGTATTTTGTATACTGGCAAAAATAGATTTAAAACAACAGAACCCTTCATCAAAAAAAAGAACTTATGAAGCAGGAGAGCGTCTTGCAGAGAACAGTATTGATACTGGCACTTTTTGGGTTGATCATTGCAGGACTGTTTTATTCCCGGGAATTCCTTGCACCGATCATGTTCGGAATGTTACTGGCAATGCTGTTTCTGCCATTGGTGAAATGGTTTCAGGAAAAAGGAGTGCCTCATGTACTCGCTATTATTTTCTGCCTTTTAATATTCCTGCTGGTGGTCGGTGGGTTGATATTTCTGCTGACCTGGCAAATGGGGAATCTTGAAGCTGATACGGCTAAACTGGAACAGCAGATAAAGGCACTTACAGAAAATGTTCAAAATTTCATCAGCAAAAAGATAGGGCTTTCGGTAAAAAAGCAGGATGAATTGATAAGTATGCAAGCGGAAGCGGGGGCCTCGGGGGCGGGAAGCAAGGTTGTTGGAGTGGTGAGCTTTATCACCTCTTTTTTAGTGGATTTTATTTTGGTGATGGTTTATATTTTCCTGTTTTTATATTTCCGCACTCACCTGAAGACCTTTGTTTTAAAATTATCGCCACCGGAAGAAAAGAAAAGAGCAGAAAACATCATTCACGATTCCGCCAAGGTTAGCCAGCAATATCTCTCTGGGCTGGCAATGATGATAGCAGGTTTATGGATCATGTATGGTATTGGGTTCTCCCTGATCGGCGTAAAATACGCGGTGTTCTTTGCTGTTTTGTGCGGACTTTTGGAAATTGTTCCTTTCGTAGGGAACCTTACCGGAACGGCGATAACACTGCTTTTCAGCGCAAGCCAGGGAGCTTCGTCAACTCAGTTGCTTCTTATACTGGCAACCTACATGCTTATTCAATTTATACAAACTTACTTACTTGAACCTCTCGTGGTGGGCTCGAAGGTTAACATCAATCCCTTGTTCACCATCATTGCCCTTGTTGCAGCAGAATTGATTTGGGGCATTCCCGGAATGGTGCTCGCACTGCCAATTCTCGGTATCATCAAAATAATTTGTGATCACATCGAGCATTTGCAACCTTATGGAATGCTGATCGGTGAAAGAATCGAACCCCGGAAAAGAAGGCAGAGATCAACTCTTAAAAAGGGAAAGTAAGTTTGCAAGTTTGTCTTTCAATTCCTTTCTGCCAACGATAAAATCTAAAAAGCCGTGTTCCAGTAAAAACTCACTTCGCTGGAATCCTTCGGGAAGATCTTTTTTAATGGTTTCCTTTATAACGCGCGGGCCCGCAAAGCCAATAAGCGCCCCCGGTTCGCCGATAATGATATCGCCAAGCATCGCGAATGAAGCAGTGGTACCGCCAAAGGTTGGATCGGTGCATAAGGAAATATAAGGAACCTTTGCATCACTCAGCAGAGTGAGCTTCCCGGATGTTTTTGCAAGCTGCATCAGGGAAAATGCAGATTCCATCATTCTTGCGCCACCGCTTTTGTTGATGATCATGAAGGGGATCTTCTTTTCAATACAATAGTCGCAGGCGCGGCTGATCTTTTCTCCCATCACACTACCGAGACTTCCGCCGATGAATTCAAAATCCATACAGGCAATTACCAGGTCGAAACCATGAACCTTTCCATGGCCAACAGTTATCGAATCATGGATATCCGATTTCGAATAAGTTTCTTCAAGTCTTTTGCTGTACGGTTTCAGGTCAACAAAACCGAGTTTGTCTTTGGACCTGATGTTGCCAAATAATTCTGTGAATTCGTTTTCGTCGAAGATGATCGAAAAATATTCGTCGCTGCCAATGCGATGATGGTATTCACATTTCGGACAAACGTATTTGCTTTCTGCAAGTTCTGATATCGTGCAGGTATATTTACAGTTCGGGCATTTTGACCAGAGACCTTCGGGAGCATCCTTTTTGTCTTTGGTGGAGGTGAGGATACCCTTTTTCATTCGCTTGAACCAACTCTGCTTGGCTTCTTCTGCAGTGCTGTCCTCTCCGGCGAGGTTAGCTGAAAAATCCTCTTCTTCTTTCATCATCCTTTAAAGTTAGGCGTTTTCTTTTCGTTCAAAAGAAGTGAGCCGGCAATTTTGCTGCCGGCCCGTTTATAAAAGATCTTATGCAATAGTTATTGAACTGTCAAGGTAAACATCCTGAATGGTGTTCAGCAATTCAATTCCTTCGTTCATCGGTTTTTGGAAAGCTTTTCTTCCACTGATGAGGCCCATTCCGCCAGCGCGTTTATTTACAACGGCAGTGGTAACAGCTTCTGCGAGGTCGGTGGCACCCATACTTTCTCCTCCGCTGTTGATAAGGCCTACACGCCCCATGTAACAGTTTGCCACCTGGTAACGGGCAAGATCAATAGGGTGGTCTGTAGTGAGCTTTTCATAAACAAGCTTACTTGTTTTACCATGTTTGGAAGCGAGGTAGCCTCCGTTATTCGTCGGGAGTTTTTGTTTGATGATATCTGCCTGGATAGTTACTCCAAGGTGATTCGCCTGGCCGGTAAAGTCTGCCGCCGCGCTGTAATCAACCCCATCTATTTTGAAAGCATTGTTCCTAACGTAGCACCATAGTACCGTTGCCATACCCAGTTCATGTGCAAGTTCAAATGCATTTGCAATTTCCTGCAACTGACGGCCACTTTCATGGCTGCCCCAGTAAATAGTCGCTCCAACAGAAACGGCGCCCATGTTCCAGGCGTCTTTCACCTGGCCGAAAAGCACCTGGTCGTATTTATTCGGATAGCTCAAAAATTCGTTGTGATTGATCTTAACCATCATCGGAATTTTATGAGCATACTTGCGGCTGATGCTTCCCAATACGCCGTAGGTAGAAGCAACGGCATTGCAACCTGCTTCAATGGCAAGCTTTACAATATTTTCAGGATCGAAATACATTGGATTTGGAGCGAAGGATGCGCCGGCACTGTGCTCTATGCCCTGGTCAACCGGAAGTATTGAAACATATCCTGTTCCCGCAAGTCTTCCGTGATTGAGCATGGCATGAAGACTTCGAAGGGTTTGGTTGTTCCTGTTACTGTCTTTCCAACCATCAATATGGTTTGGACCGGGCAAATGAAGTTGTGATTTTGGGATCGTCTTACATTCGTGGTTCAGCAAATTCTCGGCATTCTCGCCTAACAATCCTGCAATTTTACTGGCAGCCATAGTTTTGAAAATTTTTTGCAAAAATAGGGGATTAGATGGATGGATAGTGTAGTGGTTGGAAGAGTTGGATGGGTTGGATTTCTTTGGAGTTGCCGGATGTTTTGCAGTAGATAGTTTTTTTTAACGACAGACCGCGTGAGGGATAGAAGTGGAAAGCCTGCCACGGGCAGCTTGAAGCGGATAGCCCGACCCGAGCAAAGCGATGGGGCACGCCCAAATTGGTTTGCCGCTCGGTTAGGTTGAACCGTTTAAGAAACGGAGAACAAATTTTCAAATTATCAAATTATCAAATTTCCAAATCTGCCCTGAGCGCATGAAAATAGTCTGCAGCATATAACATCCTGCTGCCATACCAGCTGAACATTTCTCCATCCACAATGATTATTTTCATGTTGCTCAACTGATCGCATAATTCTTTCACATGCGAATTTTTAAAAGGATAAGGTTCTGAAGAAAGCATGATCACTTTTGCATTTGATTCTCTCATCTCTTCAACAGAAATCTCGGGATAACGGGTTCGCCCCGCAAGCACATTAAGAAAGCCTGCAGCCTGCATCATGTGGCTGATGAAGGTATCACCGCCAACGCTCATATAGGGATCTTTCCATATCAGGTAGATGACCGGAATGGAGAAAGTTTGGATGTTTGATGTTGAATGTTGGATTAGGCAAAATGATCTCTTTATTCTTTCAGCAAGTTCTTTTGCGCGATCATGCGTTCCTGTTAGTTGACCGACATTTTCTATCATTTCAAAAGCATCGGAGATAGTGATCACGTCTGTAAGAAAGACCGGGGAATGCACCGCGATGGCCTCAACCTGTTCCCTTACGTTCTCTTCGCGGCTGGCAATTACCAGATCGGGTTGTAGGGAAATGATCTCTTCCACATGAAGGTTTTTCGTACCGCCGATTCGCTTCTTTTCCTGCAACCATGCCGGGGGATGTACACAAAACTTTGTAATTCCTGCCATCTCTTTATCAAGACCCAGAGCGTACAACAATTCAGTTATGGACGGAACCAGGGAAACGATCTTTTTAGCAGGCGGGAAAGAAGTGGGAGGGATAGTGAACAACATCGCTGGCAAATCTACCGCATAAAAAAACTTCCACTAGTTTTCGCGACCTGCAAAAAATGGCGGAAGTTGTAATTTTTTCCAACTACCCTTGTTGGTTCTTCAGGATTGGCTTTTACTTTCAGAGGGGGTTGCTCTATGGGTAAAAAATAAGTTATCCTGGTTTCAGTGTTGGGTCTTTTCTCTCCCCGGAGCTGGGTAGGCTGCGGGCTTTAGGATAATTAGATCATTTTGCCATCATCGCTTTTTAAAGCATAGGCTGATATTGGCTTTTTCTGGTCTTTCGTGCCATGCTTTCACATGTGCAGGATGTTGGAATTTGGTTGGCTTTCGGCCGGATACTGGTTTCTTTTGGTCTTCGCTCAGGATATTGAAGCGGTTTTCGGTTTTGGATTTTCCCGTGGTTAGCGGGGCGGGTCTTTTTTAGGATGTTGGAAGAACTATCTTTTAGTTTGTTCTTTCAAAAAAAATAGAAGTTGACTGATACTGGATTTTAGAGCTTTTCTTTTTAGGATATTGAGCAAGAAGCTGGCTTTTTCTGGATCTTTGGATAATGATTGATTTGTTTCCTTATCAATCAACTTCTGATACAAAGATGCATCGCTTTTATGCTTCAGGCAAGAGCAGATTTGCTCTTTTATTGGGATGTCAAATACAACCATAGCCGTTGAAATTTCTCATTTTTTACTTAGAAAAGATACTCTGGGAGACATCGTAGATTTACGATTTTCAACGTAAAACGGCCTAACGAAATTGAATGAATTTAGAAATTTCATGATGTCTTCGAAAAATCGGGATTGCGAAAATCTGCGTGTTTTCACATTTTCCGGCAGGCTTTTTTTACCATGAGGTGTGAAAAAGAGGCTGCAAAAGTGGGTAAATGCGTGGACGAGGGTCAACAGATAGGAGTAGATCAAGTTTTTGAACACGCCCAGCCAAATGGTTGAACTCAACCATTGCGCGACTTTGCATTTTCCAATCTTAGTTTGTGAAACCATAATGACAGAAGCAGCATAAACAGCGGGGCTGAAACTGCCCATGGATTACCTCAATTTGGAAATTTGAAGATTTGAAAATTTGGAGATGGGTAGATACAAATTTTGAGATGTGCAAATTTGGATACTAATACCTTCGAACGGAAAAACCTGGCGGCTCAGCTCTGTACAAAAATTCCATATCCCATTTCTCATATCCCAAATCCCAAATCCCAAAAAAGGAAAGCTAGTCCCGGGAATTTACCGGCCTGTCACTATCAACTATCAACTATCAACTACCAACTATGAACTATTAAGGCTCATCCGAATGTAAATGCTTAAAAACACCTTATCTCAAAAAAAATCCGGAACTTGATTGTGGGGATAGGGGTTGACGATACCCCGGGTGAAAGAGAAGTTGAAAAGAATCTGAGATACTAATACCCATCGAACGGAAGAACCTGGCTGCCAGGTCAAATCCCGCATCCCAAAACAAAAAGTAATCGTTTGAAACACCTTGCTGCCTCGCCTCGGATCACAAGCCCACGAAACATCATCATCTCATATCCCTCATCCCAAATCTCAAATCCCAAAAAAGAAAGCCACCCCGGCCTCTCACTATCAACTATCAACTACCAACTACGAACTATTAAGGCTCATCCGAATGTAAATGCTTAAAAACACCTTATCTCAAAAAAAATCCGGAACTTGATTGTGGGGATAGGGGTTGACGATACCCCGGGTGAAACAAAAACCTGAAAAAAAACGTTGATAATATTTCTCCGAACGCTATCCGTTCGGAGGCGTCGCCTCCGATCATACATCCAAGTCTAAGATCTTACATCCGATCACTTCAAACCCACAACAGCTCTTTGCCAAAACCCGCAAATCTACAGGCAAGCAGCAGCCTTAATTCGGAACGCGAACGTAGGTGTAGGTAAGTTTTGAAGGTCCCGCTCTTTTACTGCCAAAAGCACTGGGAAAGGTCTGTTCAACCAGGAGATTTCTGCTGTCGAAAATATTGATAACCGTAACACTT
>JAEZDA010000023.1 GCA_023433345.1 Bacteroidota bacterium
TCAGTTTGAATTCTTATTCGATCACCGCGACCTCAGGACTAGGCGGCAGTATTTCACCGGTTGGAACAAGCGTTGTAGGTCATGGTGGTTCCCTGAACTATTCTATAACGCCAAATGCAGGCTATGCGATCAGTGATGTATTGGTTGATGGAGTTTCACTTGGTGCTTTGAGTTCTTACACATTCACAAATGTTCAGGCTGATCATACGATCTCTGCATCATTCAATATAATTTCATACAGCATCACGGCATCTGCGGGGGCAGGTGGCAGCATTTCACCTTCAGGAGTTTCATCGGTTGATTATGGTAACAGTTTGGCATACGCGATAATGCCAAATGCCGGCTACGCTATCAGCGATGTAATTGTTGATGGCATTTCAGTTGGTGCTTTGAGTTCTTACACATTCACAAATGTTGAATCTGATCACACGATCTCTGCATCATTCAGCATTATATCTTACAGTATCACGGCAACTGCTGGAGCGGGCGGAAGCATTTCACCTTCCGGAGTTTCATCCGTTGATCACGGTAACGGTCTCGCATACACGATTACACCAAATGCCGGATATGCAATCAGCGATGTAGTTGTCGATGGAATTTCAGTTGGTGCAGTGAGCAGTTATTCTTTCACCAATGTTCAAGCTAATCACAGTATTTCGGTTAGCTTCGTGAGCCTGTCCTATACGATTACAGCTTCTTCAGTGGGCGGGGGTACGATAAATCCACCTGGGGTTTCGTCCGTGAATCATGGGCAAAGCATCACATATTCAATTCAGCCATTCGCATCCTTCGACATTATCAATGTTACTGTTGATGGAATTTCCGTAGGGCCCGTGACAAGTTATACCTTCAATAACGTAACCACCAACCACACGATTTTTGTTGAGTTCGGTGTTATATACGACTTTTCCATAAGTGCGACTGCCGGCCCTGGTGGCACAATGGCTCCGCTCGGTTTGTGGTTTGCAGATTATGGAGACGATGTTACTTACAACATCACGCCAAACCCCGGGTTCCAAATTGCCGATGTTTTAGTTGACGGAGTTTCGGTAGGTGCAGTGAATAGTTACTCATTCATAGATCTAACTGCTTCGCACACAATTCACGCTACATTCAGCCCGGTAACATTCCAAATAGCTGCAACTGCCGGAGTTGGTGGCAGCATTTCTCCTAATGGTTCCACAAGTGTTGCTTACAACGGCAGCCAGTCCTTTATTGTTAGCGCCGAAGCAGGCTATGCCATTTCCGACGTTCTTGTTGACGGAATTTCAATAGGCGCGGTTGGTTCTTACACTTTTTCTAACGTACTTACCGATCACACGATTGAGGCAGTGTTTGAAGAAGTGATTACCAATGTTTACAGTATTACAGCAACCTTTGGTGCAGGAGGGTCTGTTTCGCCTGCAGGTCTCACTTCAGTGTCAGAAGGTGGAAGCCAATCCTATACCATCTCTCCAAACTCCTGCTTTGCAATTGCAGATGTTACGGTAGATGGAGTTTCTGTTGGCGTGGTTAGCAGCTACACTTTCAGTAACGTGACGAGTAACCACTCGATCTCCGCAACCTTCGCTTATATGCCGGCTCCTTCTAACATAGCTGGAATTAAAAATGTATGTCAATTCGAAGGAACAGGAGGTTTGCTCACTTATTCCTTTGCGCCTATTCCTGGAGCAACTTCATATACGTGGACTATCCCAACCACAACAACGTTGATCAGTGGACAGGGAACAAACGAAATTCAGATCACAATAAACAACGGGTTCACTGCAGGTGCTAATAAGCAGTTGCGTGTAAGAGCAAATTACCCATGCGGGATGAGCGCAATAGCGGTATTTTATCTTGCATCACAGCTACCTGTTACGCCAGTCGCCATTAACGGACCTTCAAACATCTGTAGCTATCTGGGTTCGGCTACCACCGCATCTTATACCACCGACTCAGTGCCGGGAGCATCAGAATATATCTGGACAGTTCCCGCAGGTATGACGATCGCATCCGGCCAGGGTACAAGGTCGATAGAGGTAATTGTCACCAACAGCTATACGGTGGGCAATATTGAAGTTAGAACTCAGAACAGTTGCGGCGTCAGCAATCCGAGAACGCTAATTATAAAACGTCCTGTGCCTGTTGCTCCCTCAATAATTGAAGGGCCTAGAAACGTCTGCATGTTCATGCCTACATCGCAAAATCCGTCTGGCACGCAGGTTCAGTACAGTGTAGTCAACCAAGCTGGGACTGTATTCTCATGGATCGTGCCTGCCGGTGCGCAAATTCTTTCGGGTCAGGGTACGCACACTATCGATGTATCTTTCAATGGCTCCTTCTCAGGCGGATCGATATCCGTAACTGCTTCCAATAGTTGCGGAGAAAGTGCCGCCCGCACTCTTTCTCTTTCTACACTCACACCCCTGGCTCCGGGCGCGATCGACGTTGTAAATATGGAAACCTGTCCTGACAGGGTTTATCAATACTCAGTGTCTGGAATGCCGGCGAATGCAACTTACCTGCAGTGGAGTGTACCTGTGGGAGGAACGATAACTTCAGGCCAGGGTAGCTCCACTATAACGGTAAGCTATGGCCCCGGCGCAATTTCAGGTTCGGTAACAGTTCATTCTGGCAACGGCTGCGGCATCAGTGCTACGCGAACAGCTGCCGTGAAAATGCCCGCTTGCCCTAACCTCCTAACACGAGGTGCAGAACCTGAAAAATCGGGAGACCTTTTGCCAGATACAGGGCTAAATGCAGAGCTGCAGGTTTTTCCAAACCCTTCAACCTCTTACTTCTCACTCAATGTGAAAGGCGCTAAGGGCAACCAACCATTGCAAATCAGGGTTATTGATAAAACCGGACGTGTGTTGGAAAGCAGGTCATTTTACTCCTTATCTACTGTCAGGTTCGGCGAAACCCTCCGGCCCGGAACATATATACTTGAAATTTCTCAGGGCAATAGCCGGCAGATTCGTCAGCTTGTTAAACTTTAAAATATGGGAACACCCC
Source organism: Bacteroidota bacterium (assembly GCA_023433345.1). GTDB lineage: Bacteria > Bacteroidota > Bacteroidia > Chitinophagales > Chitinophagaceae > Ferruginibacter. Next base: position 2,998 of record JAEZDA010000023.1, read on the forward strand.
GGCTCACCACCGGGGTGTTTTTTTTTATCATGAATGTTAGCCGGAGTGAATGGTATGGCATTTGATTTTCCCATATCAAAAACTCTATGAAGCACTTTTATTGCCTGCTTGTTTTCTTTATATGTTTCAGTACGGCTCAATCTCAGGTAGATACCTTAGTTAGCATTTCAACCTCTTCTGCAGTTTCGCAGGCAACAACAGAAGATTCCCTTCCGGCACCTAAGGCTGCAGGCTTGAACAAAATGCCTGAAACTTCAGCCGCAAAAAACGTTAACACAGAGGTCTATAAAATAAATGCTGCCCGCGATTATATCTGGACGCCGGTAACAACCGCTTACACTCTTTGGGGCTTCAGTAAAATTTATAGTCGCGAGAAAACACCTGAAGCCAGGATACTCGCCCTCGATCCCAATGACGTTAACAAGCTCGACAGGCCTACCACGAAAAATCATGATCTGAAAGCGAAAGACGCGAGCGATATGCTGTTCTACGGCTCCATGCCCCTGCCGCTGATCTTCGTATTTGATAAAGAAATCAGGAAAGATGCACTAAAAGTTGGATTGATGTACTTGCAAACCATGTCCACATTCGGCGTGGTTTATACCAGTTCCGCAATGCTGGCCGACCGCTTCCGTCCTTATACCTATAATCCGGAGGTTCCATTAAGTAAACGTACCGGCGGCGGAGGAAGAAATTCCTTTATGTCCGGCCACCCCGGACTCGTCGCCAGTTCCACATTTTTTGTAGCAAAGGTATTCAGTGACTATCACCCCGAATGGAAGAACAAATGGATCCTTTACACCCTGGCGGGAGGCGCATCGCTCACCACGGGAATTCTCAGAATAAAAGCGGGTGAACACTTTCCGACAGATGTAATGGTGGGCATCCCAATGGGCGTTCTTTCGGGAATTCTCATCCCACATATGCATAAAAACAAGGATTTTAATAAGCAGCGCCTCACGCTTTCTCCCATAATGAACGGAGATACGTATGGCTTCCACGCTACTTATAAGTTGAAATGATTTTTTGAGCATGTCCCTACCGAAGCGTCGGGGCGTTCCCGCCAAAGGCGGGCGGGCCTTCTGCAGTACGCGGTACTGCCCCCAGTCCCTAACGCGGGGAATTGGTGGATGGTTTGATAGTTGAATGGTGGAATGGGGTAGCAGCTAACAATCCATTACCTCATCCTAACTTTCAGTTCGCTTCTAAAGCAGCAGTCCACATCTTATTGATTCTACCTCCACATTTCCAAATCATCAAATCGCCAAATCACCAAATCTTCAAATCTTCAAATCACCAAATCACCAAATCACCAAATCGTCAAATTATCAAATTATCAAATTCGTCCCCTTTTATCAAAAATCCTACCAAAACTGCTAAAATTTGTTCGCCCGGGTAATACAATTAGTTTATATTTCCTACCTTTGCCCTCCTTTAATTTCGGGTTAGTGGCATTTGTTGCTCGGAAAGCCGTACCCACACCTGAATTAAAGCCTTTCTTTAAAACGTTTTAACTACAATATGTCTGCAAACAAATCAAACTCTGCACAGCGTATCAATTTCGGAAAAGTTGAACTCCTGGCAGAAACACCGGATTTATTAGGAATCCAGATCCAATCGTTTAAAGATTTTTTCCAGTTAGAAACAACACCCGACAAACGTAACGTTGAAGGGCTGTTCCGCGTGTTCAAGGAAAATTTTCCTATCACCGATACGCGCAACATCTTCGTACTGGAATTCCTGGATTATTATGTTGACCCCCCGCGCTACACTATTGATGAATGTATCGAACGCGGACTAACTTATGCCGTACCATTGAAAGCTAAGCTCCGCCTTAGCTGTAATGATGAAGAACATGTGGATTTCCAAACCATCGTTCAGGATGTGTTCCTCGGAAACATACCCTACATGACGCCCCGCGGTACATTCGTGATCAACGGCGCTGAAAGGGTTGTGGTGAGCCAGCTTCACAGAAGCCCCGGCGTATTCTTCGGGCAATCAATTCACCCGAACGGAACGAAAATCTACTCCGCACGTGTTATTCCTTTTAAAGGAGCGTGGATGGAATTTGCAACAGACATCAACAACGTGATGTTTGCTTACATCGACCGTAAGAAAAAATTCCCGGTTACTACATTACTTCGCTCTATCGGTTACGAAACTGATAAAGATATCCTTGAACTTTTCGGCATGGCCGATGAAGTGAAGGCTGATAAAAAAACTCTTGAAAAGAACATTGGCAAACGCCTCGCTGCCCGCGTACTCCGCACATGGGTGGAAGATTTTGTTGATGAAGATACCGGTGAAGTTGTATCTATCGAGCGGAATGAGATCGTGCTTGAGCGCGACGTGATCCTTGATGAAGAAAACATCGCTCTGATCATGGAGATGGAAGTGAAGAGCGTGTTCATTCAGAAAGAAGAAGTGAGCGGCGATTACGCTATTATTTATAATACATTGAACAAGGATACTTCTAACTCTGAGTTGGAAGCCGTTCAACATATCTACAAACAGCTTCGCGGTGCCGATGCACCAGATGATGAAACCGCCCGCGGTATCATCGATAAGTTGTTCTTCTCTGATAAGCGTTACGACCTTGGTGAAGTTGGTCGTTACAAGATCAACCGCCGCCTTGGACTGAACTATCCATTGGAGAAAAAAGTATTGACCAAAGAAGATATCATCTCCATCATTAAATATCTCGTATTGCTTACCAATGGTAAGAGCGAGGTGGATGATATCGATCACCTGAGCAACCGCCGCGTTCGTACCGTTGGTGAACAATTGTACGCCCAGTTCGGTGTTGGTCTTGCGCGTATGGCGCGTACCATTCGTGAAAGAATGAACGTTCGCGATAACGAGGTGTTCACTCCTGTTGATCTGATCAACGCACGTACACTTTCTTCCGTGATCAATTCCTTCTTTGGTACATCACAATTGTCGCAGTTCCTGGATCAAACAAACCCATTGAGTGAGATCACGCATAAGCGTCGTATCTCCGCACTCGGGCCCGGTGGTTTGAGCAGAGAGCGTGCAGGCTTCGAGGTGCGTGACGTTCACTACTCTCACTACGGTCGTTTGTGTACCATCGAAACGCCGGAAGGTCCCAACATTGGTCTGATCTCCACACTTTGCGTTCACGCGAAGATCAACGATATGGGCTTCATCGAAACTCCATACCGTAAGGTGGATAATGGTAAGGTGGATATGAAGAAGATCACCTTCCTCAGCGCCGAAGAAGAAGATACCGCAAAAATCGCTCAGGCGAATATCGATATTGATGAAAAAGGAAACTTCGTAGAAGACCAGATCAAGAGCCGTCAAACGGGCGACTTCCCGATCCTGGATAAAACAGAGGTTGAATATATGGACGTAGCTCCGAACCAGATCGTTGGTTTGAGCGCTTCCCTGATTCCATTCCTTGAACATGATGATGCTAACCGTGCATTGATGGGCTCAAACATGCAACGCCAGGCTGTTCCATTGCTTCGCCCTGAAGTACCAATCGTAGGTACAGGTCTCGAAGGAAAGGCAGCACGCGACGCACGCATCCAGGTTCACGCTGAAGGCGATGGTGTTGTTGAATTTGTTGATGCAAATGAAATTCATGTTCGTTACAAGCGCAATGAAACACAACAACTCGTTTCTTTTGAAGACGATTTGAAAGTATATAAGCTTACCAAATTTGTTCGTACCAACCAGGAAACCTGCATCAACCTGCGCCCAGCAGTGGTGAAAGGTCAAAAGGTTACTGAGGGCGACTTCCTTACGGAAGGTTATGCAACCAAAGGTGGTGAACTCGCTCTCGGACGCAACCTGAAAGTGGCCTTCATGCCATGGAAAGGTTACAACTTCGAGGATGCCATCGTGATCTCTGAAAAAGTGGTGAAAGACGATTGGTTTACGTCTATCCATATCAGTGAGTTCGAAACCGAAGTTCGTGATACAAAGCTTGGTGAAGAAGAACTGACTCCGGATATTCCAAACGTGAGCGAGGAAGCTACCAAAGATCTTGATCAGAATGGTATCATTCGAATTGGAGCTGCTATCAAAGAAGGAGATATCATTATCGGTAAGATCACTCCAAAAGGAGAAAGCGATCCTACTCCTGAAGAAAAACTTCTCCGCGCCATCTTCGGTGATAAAGCCGGAGATGCGAAAGATGCTTCATTGAAAGCTCCGAGCGGAACCGAAGGTGTGGTGATCGACAAAAAACTATTCCAACGCGCGAAGAAAGATAAGAATGCAAAGGTTCGTGAGAAAGCTCTTTTAGATAAGATCGAAAAAACTCACGAGAAGAATGAAGAGGAATTGATGGCAATGCTGCAAAACAAATTGCAGACCTTGTTGAAAGATAAAACAAGCCAGGGCGTTACCAACAACTTCGGTGAAGTACTTATTGGCAAGGGCGCGAAGTTCAATGCGAAGAACCTTGCAAACATCGACTACGTTAACGTTAACCCGCTTGGCTGGAGTGGTGATGCAAAAACTGATGACCTCATCAACACTCTTCTTCATAACTACAATATTAAATTCAACGAAGAACTTGGCCGTTACAAGCGCGAGAAATTCAACATCTCAATCGGTGACGAATTACCTGCAGGTGTATTGAAACTTGCAAAAGTTTACATGGCGGTTAAGCGTAAACTGAAAGTAGGTGATAAGATGGCCGGCCGTCACGGTAACAAAGGTATCGTAGCCAAGATCGTTCGTGCGGAAGATATGCCATTCCTTGAAGACGGAACTCCGGTAGATATTGTATTGAACCCACTTGGTGTACCAAGTCGTATGAACCTCGGACAGATCTATGAAACAGCACTCGGCTGGGCAGGAGAGAAGCTGGGTGTGCGTTTCGCAACGCCGATCTTCGATGGTGCTTCTGTTGATGAGATCGCTGATAACATCTCACAGGCAGGTCTTCCGAAATTCGGACATACCTATCTATATGACGGTGAAACCGGAGATCGTTTCGATCAAAAAGCAACCGTGGGTATCATCTACATCATCAAACTTCACCACATGGTTGATGATAAGATGCATGCGCGTTCAATCGGACCATACTCTCTCATCACGCAGCAACCTCTGGGTGGTAAAGCTCAGTTCGGTGGTCAGCGTTTTGGCGAGATGGAGGTGTGGGCACTCGAAGCATATGGTGCGTCGAACATTCTCCAGGAATTGTTAACCCTGAAGTCTGATGATATCATCGGCCGCGCGAAAACCTATGAGGCTATCGTGAAAGGCGATAACATTCCAAGGGCGGGAATACCCGAATCATTCAATGTATTGGTACATGAATTACGCGGGTTGGGATTGGATCTGAAATTTGATTAATAATATTATTGTAGGGACGTCATGCATGGCGTCCCTACAATCAATCAAACGGGTCCATTCAAAATTCAAAATTTATAATTCAACATTTCAATTAATATGGCATTCAAAAAAGAAAATCGTCCAAAAGCTACGTTTTCTCAGATCACGATCGGTCTTGCCTCTCCCGACACCATCCTCGAAAGGAGTTATGGTGAGGTGCTGAAGCCGGAAACGATCAACTATCGTACATATAAACCGGAAAGGGATGGCCTTTTTTGCGAAAGGATATTCGGACCGGTAAAGGATTATGAATGCGCATGCGGAAAGTACAAGCGTATCCGTTACAAGGGTATCGTGTGCGACCGCTGCGGTGTGGAAGTAACAGAAAAGAAAGTACGTCGTGAAAGAATGGGCCACATCAAACTGGTAGTGCCCGTTGTTCATATCTGGTACTTCAAATCTCTTCCTAACAAGATCGGTTACCTGTTGGGCATGAGCTCAAAAAAACTCGAAACGATCGTGTACTACGAGCGCTTCGTGGTTATTCAACCGGGTATCCGTGCCGATAAAGGCCAGAACTATGGCGACCTTCTTACTGAAGAAGAATATCTTGATATACTTGACGCTTTGCCGAAAGACAATCAGCATCTTCCTGATGAAGATCCTGAAAAGTTCGTGGCGAAGATGGGAGCAGAAGCGGTTCACGCCATGCTTGAGCGCCTTGATCTCGATCAACTGAGCTTCGACCTTCGTAACGCTGCTGCAAACGAAACTTCACAACAACGTAAAGCGGATGCTCTAAAGCGTCTAAGCGTTGTAGAAAGTTTCCGCGATGCAAATACACGTATCAACAACCGTCCTGAATGGATGGTGATGCAATACATCCCGGTTATTCCACCGGAGCTTCGTCCGCTTGTTCCATTGGATGGCGGCCGTTTCGCATCATCTGATCTTAATGACCTTTATCGTCGTGTGATAATCCGTAACAACCGTTTGAAAAGACTGTTGGAAATTAAAGCACCTGAAGTTATCCTTCGTAACGAAAAGAGGATGCTGCAGGAAGCGATCGATTCATTGTTCGATAACAGCCGTAAATCAAATGCCGTAAAAGCAGAAGGTGGACGTGCGCTGAAATCTTTGAGCGATGTGCTTAAAGGTAAGCAAGGCCGTTTCCGCCAAAACCTTTTGGGTAAGCGTGTTGACTATTCTGGTCGTTCTGTAATTGTGGTTGGTCCTGAATTGAAGATGCACGAGTGCGGACTTCCGAAAGACATGGCCGCGGAACTCTTCAAGCCATTTATTATTCGCAAACTGATAGAAAGAGGTATCGTAAAAACAGTAAAGAGCGCCCGTAAACTTGTCGACAAGAAAGAGGCGATCATCTGGGATATCTTAGAAAATATATTGAAAGGCCATCCTGTAATGTTGAACAGGGCCCCAACGCTTCACCGTTTGTCTATCCAGGCTTTCCAGCCAAAACTGATCGAAGGAAAAGCGATACAACTTCACCCGCTCGTTACCACCGCCTTCAACGCGGATTTCGATGGTGACCAAATGGCCGTGCACGTTCCATTGAGCAATGCCGCGATTCTTGAAGCGCAATTGCTGATGCTGAGCTCGCACAACATTCTTAACCCGCAAAACGGTACGCCGATCACTCTTCCTTCGCAGGACATGGTACTTGGCTTATACTACATCACCAAGGGAAAGAAATCAACCGAAGAAGAAAAAGTAAAGGGCGAGGGGAAAGCATTTTATTCTCCTGAAGAAGTGATCATCGCTTACAATGAAAAGCAGATCGACCTTCATGCCAATATTAAAGTGAAAGTGAACTGGAGGAACAACGATGGTTCACTGGTAAATAAACTGATTGAAACAACCGTGGGCCGTGTGATCTTCAACCAGTTTGTTCCGAAGGAAGTAGGCTTCATTAATGCCCTGCTTACGAAGAAGAACTTGCGTGAGATCATCGGTGATATCATTAAATGGACAAGCGTTCCTGCAACAGCGAAGTTCCTTGATGATATTAAAACCCTCGGTTACCGCATGGCATTCCGTGGTGGTTTGTCTTTTAACATCAACGACCTTATCATTCCTGCAATTAAACAGGAATTGGTTGAGAACGCTCAGAGCGAGGTTTCTGAAGTATGGGATAGCTACAACATGGGTCTTATCACCAACAACGAACGTTACAACCAGATTATCGATATCTGGAGCCGCGTTGATACCAAGGTAACGGAAACGCTTATACGCGAACTTGCTATCGATAAACAAGGCTTCAACTCTGTGTACATGATGTTGGATTCAGGTGCGCGTGGTAGCAAGCAGCAGATCAAGCAGCTTGCAGGTTTGAGGGGATTGATGGCCAAGCCGCGTAAGAGTGGTTCTTCAGGCTCTGAGATCATCGAAAACCCGATCCTCGCCAACTTTAAAGATGGCTTGAGTGTATTGGAATACTTCATCTCTACGCACGGTGCGCGTAAAGGTCTTGCCGATACCGCCCTTAAAACAGCGGATGCCGGTTACCTTACACGTAGGCTGGTAGACGTTGCGCAGGATGTGGTTATTAATGAAGAAGATTGCGGCACATTGCGCGGTATCGCTGCGCAGGCGCTGAAAGATAATGAAGATGTGATTGAACCATTGGGCGATCGCATTGAAGGCAGAACTTCTCTGCATGATGTATTCCACCCTGTAACTGATGAATTGATCATTAAAGCCGGTGAAGAAATATCTCAGGAAGATGCCAAGCGTGTAGACGAAATCGGAATTGATTCTGTTGAGATCCGCTCTGTACTTACTTGTGAGAGCAAGCGCGGTGTGTGCGTGAAGTGCTATGGTAAAAACCTTGCATCAGGAATGCTTGCACAGCGTGGTGATGCCGTGGGTATCATCGCTGCACAAAGTATCGGTGAGCCGGGTACACAGCTTACACTACGTACCTTCCACGTGGGTGGTGTTGCGGGTTCTACTTCGGTTGAATCTTCACTCTACGCTAAGTTTGACGGTACGCTGCAATTCGACGGATTGCGTACGGTATCAACCGAGGGCACAGACGGTAAGAAAGTGCAGGTGGTTATCGGCCGTACCGGTGAATTGAGAAACATTGATGTGAAGAGCGACCGTTTGCTGAATACACAGCACATTCCTTACGGTTCTGTGTTGAAAGTGAAAGACGGACAGAAAGTTCAGAAAGGGGATGTACTCTGCACATGGGATCCGTTCAACAACGTTATCGTTGCTGAAACTAACGGTACCGTGAAAATGGAAGCGGTTATTGAAGGTGTTACCTACCGCGATGAGGCCGATGAACAAACAGGTCACCGTGAGAAAGTGGTTATCGATACAAAAGATAAAACCAAGCTGCCTACAATTATTGTAGATGGCAAGGAGAAGAAATCATACAACCTTCCTGTAGGTTCGCACATTGTGGTGGAAGAAGGGGAGGAAGTGAAGAGCGGACAGGTGTTGGTGAAGATACCGCGTATCCTCAGCAAGCTGAAAGATATCACCGGTGGTCTTCCGCGTGTAACTGAATTGTTTGAAGCACGTAACCCAAGCAACCCTGCAGTGGTTTGTGAGATTGATGGTGTGGTTGCTTTCGGAAGTATCAAGCGTGGTAACCGTGAGATCATTGTTGAAGCTAAAGATGGCGTGGTAAGAAAGTACCTCGTTCCATTGAGCCGCCAGATCCTTGTACAAGACGGCGACTTCGTAAAAGCAGGCGCTGCATTAAGTGACGGGCAAACCGCACCGGCAGACATCCTCGCTATTAAAGGTCCGTTTGCAGTACAAGAGTACGTGGTGAATGAGATCCAGGAAGTGTATCGTTTACAAGGTGTGCGTATCAACGATAAACACATTGAAGTGATCGTGCGCCAGATGATGCGTAAAGTAACCATTGAAGATGCGGGCGATACCAAATTCCTTGAAGGAGATACGGAAGACCGCATGGACTTTAATGCAGAGAACGATTACATCTACGATAAGAAAGTAGTCACTGAAAACGGTGAAAGTACTAAGCTTCGTCCGGGACAGATCGTTACCTTGCGTGAAGTGCGTGAAGAGAATTCCATTCTTCGCCGTGCTGATAAGAAGCTCGTTGAGTTCCGCGATGCAAAACCTGCAACATCATCACCGTTGTTGCTCGGTATCACCAAAGCATCACTCGGAACGCACAGCTGGATATCCGCAGCATCCTTCCAGGAAACTACGAAGGTGTTGAGTTCAGCAGCCATCCAGGGTAAAACCGATCTTATGCTCGGCTTGAAAGAGAACGTTATCACCGGCCATCACATTCCGGCGGGTACGGGTCTCCGTGAGTTCGAAAACATGATCGTCGGCAGCAAAGAGGAGTATGAATTGCTGATGACTACGAAAGAAGCGATGAGCTTTGATGAGGAAGAGTAGTTTTATAAGATGATTAGTAATATAAAGGCGCGGGTGACTGCGCCTTTTTTTTTGCTTCTGCTTCTTGGGACTGTTGCGACTTTTTGGACACTTGTTTTAGCAACAAGTTTTTTCAAATGCATGATACTCCTTTAAAGGTCGCAAGGGTCGCAACAGTCCCACAAGCTAACAAAGCAAAAACGATAGTCGCAACAGTCCCACAAGCTAACACAGCCAAAGCTATTTCAAACTACCTTTTACCCCGTCGCACCTTACTCATCATCTCTTTTAAACCACCATTCTTAATAAATGCCTCTTCAAGGTTTCGTATTTGTTGGTACAACAAATAGCTCGTCATGTTAATGGTGCCGGCAATAGCATTGGCGCATATTTCAGGGTTCTCATGTTCAAAAGCGTTTTTAAAAGTTGCGTAGCAGGCATTTGGTGTTTTATTAAGTTCCGTTACTCTTTTATAAAGTGGGTGCCCCTTCTTCCACACCTCCAACCCCCTTACCCTCTAAAAATCTTCATAATCTATCTTCAATTCCTCCAGCGAGGCACGCGCAACATTCGTCAGTTTAATCTCCATTTCTTTTGAAGTGCCGGAGGCCATGCTGCCTTCGGCGATGTTTTGTTTGCCGCTTCGAGCGGCCTGAACCATTTGCGAAACTGTGCGGTCGTATTTATCAAAGAAGCGTCGGGTGAAGTAGATTGTGCCATCATAAATGATCTCCGCTTTCTGAAAAGTGATCAGGTTGCGGTAACCGCCAAAGGGAGGTATGAAGCCTTTTTTATTATCTGCCATGGTATGTTTTTGCCGAAGGCTAAACTAAACACCAGGCCACCTACAACCGAAGTAATTACAACCCCAAACGACAGTATTAATCTCATTCATCTGTGGTCCCAAAGGTCCCTAAAGTCCCACGAAACCGAAAAAGGCCACAAAAAGCCACCAAACCCCAACCGATCACAAAGCGAACACGAAGCGAATACGTAGCGAACACGAACCGAACAAATGATAAAGAAAAGCAGATCGTATTTAGAATTCGTTAACATCCTCACGATAGAGTTCCAAAATTCCCTAAAGTCCTGCGAAAACCAAAAAACTGCTCTTTAAAACGTTAATTTCACTAAATTGAAAAAAGGCTATCGACTACGAACTACCGACTACTAACTGCTCCTCCCATGCCTACAACCCGAGCCATAGAACGTGAATGGAATAAGAATTTTAAAACGTCTGCAGTTATAGATGAGGAAGGTCAGTTCATTGCTGGAATTGCTAACCAATTATATTATGGTAAAAATGGTGAACATTTTCCGGAAGCGCTACCGAGCAACTTTAAACTGATGTTTGAATGTTATTCGGCAATGCCAAAAGGGGAGGTTTTGGCGGAGGTGATATCTTTCCTGAAGGTATTGGGTATCCATTTATCCGGTTCGGCGATCGATGAGCATTTAAAGAAGTTTCCCAATGAATATGAAAAGATCATTCGGCAGGTAAATTCTATTTTACGTGAAGCCGCTCATTTGGGCGCTGATTTGAATATAAACAACCCGTACCGGAACTGCGTAATAGAAGTACATTACCTGGCCAGGATCGAATCCGGGGAAAGTTTGAATCTTTCTCAACTCACCTTGTTTGATGGAATTGAGCTGCCAAAGTTATACAAGCAGCTTTCGGAGATTCCCGATGGCTATGAAGATGATGATGTAGCCATGGAATTATTTCGAATGGTGGAGAATACCAGGGATTCGTTCTTCATTACAGGAAAGGCGGGAACAGGTAAATCAACCTTTATTCATTACTTAACATCCAACTCCACGAAGTCTGTTTTAAAATTCGCTTTCACCGGTATTGCGGCGGTGATAGCCGGCGGACAAACCCTGCATTCTTTCTTCCGGTTTCCTTTAAAGCCCTTATTGCCCGGTGATGATGAGATCAAAAAATTTCAAAAAGGCTCACCGCTGTATGAAATGATCAGCAAGGCAGAAATGATCGTGATCGATGAAATTTCGATGGTGCGCGCCGATCTGATGGAGGCGGTAGATTTCTCCCTACGTATTAACGGAGGCAACCCTAATCTTCCATTTGGTGGAAAGCAAATGCTTTTTGTTGGCGATATCTTTCAATTACCTCCCGTGGAGGCAGATAAGATCGAGGGATTGAATTTCCAGGACATTTACAAAAGCGAGTATTTCTTTGACGCCCCGGCCTACAAACGGTTGAACCCGCATTTTTTCGAGTTTACCAAATCGTATCGTCAAAAAGACGATCACGGGTTTGTTGAATTGTTAGACAGGGTGCGTTTATGCGATACAGATAGTTCCTTGTTAGAAAAGATCAATACAAGGCACGATACGCCTGCACCCGCAACAAAAGAAGATTTTTCCGTTATACTCTGCTCGATAAATAAACTGGCCAATGAGATCAATTCAGCGCGCTTAAGTGAATTGCCTTTTTCCGAATATTCCTTCGAGGCCGCTATTGATGGTAACTTCCCTGAAGGCAGGTACCCTTGCCAAAAAACATTGGTGCTGAAAAAAAATGCACAGGTGATATTCACCAAGAATGATGCTGAGAAACGCTGGTTTAATGGTGGACTTGCTCTCATCAGTTTTATTACGCCGGAGTTTATAGAGGTGAGGTTGCAGAATGGAGAGGAGCATCGTTTGTTCCCGGAAGTTTGGGAAAATCGCCGGTATAAATATGAAAACAAGAAGATAGTATCAGAGTGTATCGGAACGTTCACGCAGTATCCCATAAAATTGGCATGGGCAATCACTATTCACAAAAGCCAGGGGCTTACGCTCCAAAATGTAACCATAGATATGGGCAAAGGCGCCTTTGTTAACGGGCAGGTGTACACCGCTCTAAGCCGCTGCCGTGAGTTTGAGAAAATCACTTTGCGTACGCCTATAAAACAACAGGATATTATTGCCGACCCGAGGATCATGCATTTTTACCAGACGGAGAAGGTGTTGAGTGGGGTGGAATTTGATTAAGCAGCTTTTTTCTTCAATTGATCATATTTTATGGTTTGGAAACGTCCGAAGTTTTCGTTATATTATATTAAATAATCGCATGATCCCTATCATTTTTAAAGGAGCCCATTACTCAGTTCGGATTTCTCAAAGCGATAATCGATTACATTATTTCCTAACTGCTGCAAGTGAGCAAATAGTGAAAAAAGCTCATTATCTTGAACACTCAATTGATAAGAGCCCCAAAAGGCTGTATTGAATATGTTATCATACATGAACTTTGCCACCTGATTCATTTTAATCACAATAAAAAATTCCAACTGTTGCTGAAGAGAATGATGCCGGATTGGGAGAAGTGGAAGGAAAGGTTGGAGATGAGTTTGGTTTAGCTTGAATATTTTTTTCATTTATTTGTTCTAAAGCCGTAAAAAATGAGTAGTGTAGATGAATTCAAAAGGAAGATGAAGAAGTTTGAAACTAACTTTAAACGATCTAAACCTAATTTCTACATACCTGGCGGCAGTTCTCGTTACTGGGTTACGGAAGTTAAGATTGACTCCAGGGTAACGATTACCCAGGGAACAAGTCTTCAACCCCACCTGGTGGAACATTTAGAAGGGCTATATATACATGGTGAGTTTAAAGCTCCAAGGCTTAATAAGATTTATACTCGCAACGATCGGACAGGCCACATGGTTATGAAAAATGCAATTGTGGATTATTTGAAAAGCTTGCCACTTAAGAGAGCAGTTCGTTGGAGTAGTGAGTAGCTTGTTAGCAAAAAGATTTATAAATGAATAAGAATATTATCAGAATTAGTCAACAACTACTGGAAAGCTTGTTAGACTTTAAGGCAAAAAATCCAGAATTCACGTTCGCGCTCCGTGAAAAAGATTTTGCAGGTACCAAGAAGAAAAGGTTAGAACTTGGTTGTTGGTTTCAAGGAGGTGATGACTATATCTATGTTCCGCTTTTTTCAAAGGGCGACAATCTTAGGAAGATAAAGACAATAGGTTTTGTTGTAAAGTTTCAGGAGTCAGGCGGAATTAAGGAAAACTATATTGAAATTTCCATCAAAGGCGTGAAAGAAAGTGTTGATATAAACTTTCATCGTGAACTTGCCCGCACACTCGGAATTACATTAAACAGTAGTTGCTTTGGTTACAAACACTATCAAAAACAATTTAATTACATTGAAAACTTACATGATTATCTCACTCGGGTGCGGCCCATTGCTTTAAAGTTGTTGGAGAAATATAATCTGACTGAGGCCTATTTAATTCCTGAAAGAGAGTTCGCGACCAGACTAGCTGTTGTGCGTACGATCCAAACGAATTTGACAGATTCAAGATAGAAGATTACTCCATTTATATCAAGAACGCTTTCCACTTAATAAATTAAATCATATTGAAATTAAACTAACTGCCGCTCACAAGCTATTAACTTTCCTTGAATATATTGCTCCTACCACCGGTAACGCCTAAACGCCATTCCTCTTTACTCGGTTCACCGCTCCTCATATGTAAAAGGTATTTAACAAATGCAGATTAAACTTTTGCCTGAGTTTCAAGTCTATGTATGCAAGTAAGCGATTTTGCTTATAAACAATCTAAAACCATTTATTATGGCAAAGATGAAAGACAATAATGCCACCCACGGCATTAGAGGCAAAGTAAACCAGTTCGTTTACAGCCAACGGTTCGGGGAAACCCTAGTGTCAAAACCTCCCATCAGAACTGCACCTTACACTGATGAGCAGAAACAAGTGCAGTCAGTTTTTAAACGCGGAGTATTGTATGCAAGATCCGTTTTAATGGATGCAGCTATCCGCGAAGCTTACAAACAAAAGGCCCGCAGGGGAGTATCGCCCTTCAACATGGCGGTGGCAGACTTCTGCAAAGGTCCGGAGATCGTAAGCATAGATCTCTCCAACATCGGCACTGCGCCGGGCGGTAGCATCAGCTCCGTTGCTTTGGACAACTTCAAAGTGCAAAGCGTAAAGGTGAGCATTCATGCAGCCGACGGCTCGGAAGTAGAAAGCGGCCAGGCCGTGCAACAAGCCGATGGTTTAACATGGGTGTACACCACCACTTCGGCCGGTGCACACAATGCAGGCAATAAGGTAAGCATCACCGCTACCGATGTGCCGGGTAATTCAATTGTTGATGAAATAACAATTTAATCTATGGGGAGACCTTTACACTGAAAGCCCTCGAAGTAATTCGGGGGCTTCTTTATTTATTTATTTTACTTCGCGAAATACATGCGTGGAGCTGCAAACAGCTCCACGGTTACTTTTTTTGCTGGTCCAAAAAAAGTAACCAAAAAAAAGACCTTTCCGCCCGCCCATTACGGCCGGCGGGCGGGTAGCTTTGATCAACATTTGTGCATAGTGGTGCCGTGCATCCGATCCATAATTATTCGCGCTATCTGCGGTGCATTGAATCTGCGCCAGTCTGCGGGAAACATGCGGTGCGAAGCAAAAGTTCCCGCAGATCGTCGCAGATTATTCAACCTTAAGTTTTTTATTCCGATAATTCAATGCGCAGATTTACGCAAATTAAATCGGCGCTATCTGCGGTGCATTGAATCTGCGCCAGTCTGCGGGAAACATCCGGTGCGAAGCAATAGTTCCCACAGATCGTCGCAGATTTTCCAACCTTTAATTTTTGATTCAATAGTCTAATGCGCAGATTTACGCAAATCCAATCAGCGGGAATCTGCGGTGTATTGAATCTGCATATCTCTGCGGGAAACGTCCGGTGCGAAGTAGAGGTTCCCGCAAACAGTTATGAGTTTTGGGTTTTGAGAAGTGGGTAATCTTATTCCAGATTCATTTCACGCAAAGACGCGGGAGAGGTAGTGAGTTTTGGGTTTTGAGTAGCGAGTGATCATTCAACATCCGTCATTCACAATTCAACATTAATTAATTTATAATCTAAAATTTATAATTTAGAATTTCATCCAGTGCGATGCAGAGGTTCCCGCAGATAGTCGCGGATTGTTCAATCTAGAACTTTTTGATTCAATAGTTCAACGCGCAGATTTGGGCAAAATTACGTTTGCTGATTTCACACAAAGCCGCAAAGGAAAATGCAAAGGAGCGGCGAAGATTAACCTTAAAATACTTCCTTACATCAGTGTACTTGTACTTGATTTTGATTTCAGGATTAAAAGCTTTGATCGCATTTGGCAGGCTGCACTTATCGATGATCTCGACGCGATCAGGATAGAGTGCGAATGAGGAGAGATTGAATGATTCCTCGCAGGAGTTGTATTGTTCCAGCACCCATTGATAAGTTTCATCATCGAAATCGGATTTGAGGTCCAACTTCAACTTTTTTAACTCAGCTCGTTGCTCATCATACTGTTTATCTTTTTCAGCAAACACATGTTTTCGGAATTCACCGGTGGTGTCAACGATGTCGTTCAAAGAAAGATACTTCCCCGTTTTTAGAGAATAAGTAAAATAGTCCGTCCACCCGGTACAATATGCACCACACAATTCCGCGCTGATGTTGAGTGATAACAGGCCATTCTTTAAATAAGTCACTTCAAAATCAAGAAAGGAGATCTGGTTGCCAGACCATTTTATCAAAG
Organism: Bacteroidota bacterium; assembly: GCA_023433345.1. Classification (GTDB taxonomy): domain Bacteria; phylum Bacteroidota; class Bacteroidia; order Chitinophagales; family Chitinophagaceae; genus Ferruginibacter. The sequence goes on from JAEZDA010000023.1 coordinate 19,279, forward strand.
TGGAGTCTGTAGGTAAGCTAACAAATTCATTGTTTGTGAACCTGTTCTTTAAATCGTAATTAATTAGCTTGTCGATCGAATCCTTGCCCGTTTTAACCACAGGAAACTTTAGCTGCGGTGAACCTGGCCTTTCCTTTTCTGGCAGTTTGAGCGTATCAATACGCACTGATTGAGCAAAAGAGCTAAGTTGAATGCTTAATAAAATAGACAGAGCCAATACCTTCATCCCGATGCGCATATATTGAAAATAGTTGGTGACGAACGCATATTCCTTTCTATGGAATGATAACATTTACTGATGCGGTATCTGCTCCTCCACCTGAAGTTGTTATGAGTGTTACTAAATAGTTGCCTGGATTAAAATAAGCATGGTGTAAAACAGCAGAGTCATTCACCACAGTAATGCCTTCTCCAAAATTCCAGGAGTTGCTGGTGGCGTTTGTAGAGTTGTTTGTAAAGGTGACAACATAAGGATAGCTTGGAGAAAGCGAATAAGTAAAACTTGCATCGTTAGGGTCTGTCATTCCTGTTCTCAAACTTGCACCGACGGCCATCGTAACAATATCTTGCTGACCCATGTTGTTCGTTGTGGTAAGCATTACATTATAAACACCCTCTGTGTAATATTCATGAACTGGATTGGCAAGGGTTGAGGTGTTGTTACTTCCAGATGCGGGATCGCCGAAGTTCCAAAAATATGAAACGATGGGGTTAGCGCCTGTAGAAGTTGAAATGAATGTGGCCACGATCGGGAAGGAGGCTTTCTTGGTGTATGAGAAATCCGCCACAGGAGGATCCACATTGGTGGTTTCTGATTTTTCACAACTGCCAAGGGTCATTAGCATAAAGCCGGAGAGTATTAGCTCTTTCATTACGCTTGTTTTATTGATGAAAGTTAGATTTCATTCTTCATAATTCAATATTTTTTCATGAAGGACCAGGAGTACCAAGGGATCAATCATCTCAACGATGAGTTCACGCAAAGGCGCAAAGGAAATGCAAAGACAAAAGCAGTTATAAGTTATGGGTTTTGGGTCGTGGGTAGTTTATCATTTCACGCTAGGCGCAAAGAAAAACGAAGAAGCAAATCCGCGCGATTCTGCGGTGTATTAAATTTGCGATTATCTGCGGGAAACATTTGGTTCGAAACAGAGGTTTCCGTAGATCGTCGCAGATTATTCAACTTTAAGTTTCTTATTTTGATAGTTCAAGGCGCAGATTGACGCAAAATTACGTTTGCCGATTTCACGCAATGGCGAAAAGGAAATTCTAAGAAGCGAAATCAGTTTTGAGTTAAGAACAAATGGTTCTCATGAAAAAGGGCAGCCTTTTCAGGCCACCCTTAGTGGAACGACTCCCTATGAAAAAAACCATCCTCAATTACTTTTTACAAATCGAATGAACATCGGTTGGTTTTTGATCACAAATCGGAGATAATAAACTCCGGCAGGAAGAACTGCAACATCAACAGCATTCTTTTGTGAAGCTTTAATTGAGAAACGCTTCAAGAGTTTCCCCGCCGCATCAAATATCGCAGCAGGGAAATTGTCTTCATCACTGCTCTCCGGAAAGGAGATGTAAAGCACCTCTGCTGTAGGGTTTGGATAAACGGACCAGTTAGTTTCCAGTGAATTTACCAGGAGAGCAATGTTGCTGTATGTGAATGACCGATCAATGTCAACCATCTTCAATCGGTAAAAGTTGTTTCCGTTGAATGGCTCTTCAACTCTAAAGGAATAATCAGCACCGGAAGTATTGGAACCCTGTGCTGAAGTGATAGTTACAACTTCAAAGTTTCGTCCGTTCTGAGATCGCTCCAATTCATAGTGCATGGTGTTGATCTCTGAAGCAGACCTCCATTTAATGAGATGCCCGCTCCCGAAGTGCTGGGCAGTGAAGTTGATTAGCTCCACCGGCAGGGGACCAAGTGGCAATACAACAGCATGCCAGCCGTCGCCTCCGCCTCCCAAGAAGATATTGTTGGGAAGAGCGTTGTTGGTATTGAATGAAAAGCCATCTCCTTCGCCACCTGAATAAATGGGATTGGGGATGGATACGTTGGCAGCGTAAGATTCGCCGTCGCCTGCGCCGCCCAAATAAATTGAATTGGCCGGGGTGGGATTTGCGGAGTTGGAAAATCCATCGCCATGCCCGCCTGCAAAGATATTTGTAGAAGCTATCAGCCAGGCGGAGTTGCTTGTGCCATCACCGGGCCCACCCATGAATATGCTATTGTTGGGTGGCTGGGCTTTTATGCACACGGCAAGGAACGTAAACAGCAGCAATGAAATATATTGTTTCATGTAGTTGAATTAATTCTTGAAAAGGAAAGGCTGCATGGAGAGCCGAATTGCTATTCTCCGGTTCTCACTCCTCTTCCCCCCAGATATCCATTTGCAGGAATCACATTCAGGGGCCAGTAAACACGGTCGCTCACCTGCAATTGCGCGGGTGCGTCACCAAACCCGCCACCTCTTTGAATTATATTGTTATTATTGGTAGCTGAAGGCCAGCCTGTAGTATTCGCTTCACTGTTAGCATTGAGTACACCGTCGCCATGCAACCCTGTATATCCTCTTCCTTCATTTCCCGCCCAAACTGCCAGTTCCTGCACGTTTCCGCTAAGGTCCATTACTCCATAGAATGAGCCCCCGCTTTGCGTGCGGTTTGTACTGGCAGTAGCGAGCGCTCCGCAACGGTACGGTGTTCCGGGTCCGCCTGCATAGTTCGCATTGCCGGAAAGCCATGTTTCTGTAGAGGTGCCGATATCCTGTCCATTTGAGATGGGTGCAATGGTAGTATTGCCCCATGCGAATTCAAGGGGAGAGGGCGTATTGCTTCCGCCGCGGCAGGCTTTTTCATATTCAAACTCCGTCATGGGGCGCATAGCGGCCCAGTCTAACCAGGCCAGAACATTAGCCGCTGAAAAGCTGTGGGCGGCGCGCTCTGGTTCTGTAACTGTCATGTTAGGAACACTGCCCGTGGCGCCGATATTATTGCGCGCAGTAGCACTTGTTTGATCCAGGGTATTCAGGAAGTCAAGGTATTGTTGCTTGCTGAATTCGTACTTTATCATCCAATATGCATTGAAGCCTTTCGGGTATGCGGCAGGGATAGTGCCACTGTTTGTAAAATTTGAAGCAGCATACAAATTGCCTGCAGCCGTGCCACAGGTTATAGCATTTTCACTGGTTACAGGGAACCACGTATCTACCGCGCCATCTCTGAATTTATTTGATTCGGCAGAAGAATTTCCAAGGTTGAATGAGCCTTGCGGAATGTAAACCATTTCCACGGCATACACTTTTACTTCCACATTCTCATTGTCCAAAACGCCATCTGCGCCGTAGTTCCAGCGCAGTGATGCATTTGCATAATTAACATCGCCAATACCGTTGGCACTTCTGTAAATAAAAGCGCCTTTACCATCGGCGGTGGGTTGAAGTGTACTTCCTGCAGGTGCGCTTTGTCCAGTTGCATTTAAAGTTGCATGCAACCAAACCGAGGTGCTTTGTTTTCTGTATTTCACAAATATCCAGCAGCCATCGTAATTTGATTCATTGGTGTTGGTGCGCCAACTGTTCTTCCAGTTGATACTAAATTGAACATTGTTAAAGTGCGTGTTTAATGGTCCCGCAGTTGTTTGATTAATCAGAGATACATTAGTAACCAAAACGTCGTTGGCATGTGTAAGGCCTGCGCATAGAACGGACAGGCAAATAATCATCGTGATCTTTTTCATATAAGGAGATAATTTTATGGAGCAAATTTATCTTCCTGAAAAATCGTGTATATACCGTCTGGAGGGTAGTTGGTAGTTTGAAGTTGGTAGTTGGTTGTGGGTCGTGGGT
>JAEZDA010000093.1 GCA_023433345.1 Bacteroidota bacterium
GATCCAGGGCGGAAAAATGGTTCACGACGATAACATGCTTTTCCTCACAGATGAGGGCAAACTATTTGCTGACGGCATTGCCGCGTCACTTTTTGCTTAAACAAGTATGCTTTCGATTATTGAGAAACCTTCTTCAGCAGGTAATCCTTCCCATAAAATTTCGTACACAGCATTTGCTATAGGCATGTCTGCATCGATCGACTTATTCAAAATATGCATACACCGGCTTGCATTATAACCTTCGGCCACCTGGTTCATTTCAAGCTGGGCAGACTTTACGGAGTATCCTTTGCCGATCATATTGCCAAAAGTGCGATTTCGACTATGCAGGGAATAAGAAGTAACGAGCAGGTCTCCAAGATAGACGGAGGCTGCATAGTTGGTGTGCATTTCTGGCGAGGCAGCCTTGCCATGATCTATATATCCAACTTCAGCATTAATGATACCTGCCTTGCGTAACATGCCAGCCATTTCATCAGCACTGTTGGCAATGAGAACACTAAGAAAGTTGTCTCCATAATCAAGGCCATGAGCTATCCCCGCGCCTACTGCGTAAATATTTTTTAACACGGCGGCATACTGCACTCCATAAATATCTTTATTGATAACCGTGTTCAGGTATGGGGTTTTAAATAAGGCGGCCATGTCGGCAGCTGTGCCATCATCAATCCCGGAAAAAGTAAGGTAGGACAATTTTCCGGCAGCAACTTCCTCTGCATGGCAGGGGCCCATAACTGCAAAATAATCCTCTAAAGGAAAATCGAAATGCCTTTTGAGGTAATCGTTCAACAACATGTTTTGAGATGGGAGAATGCCTTTGATCGCTGAAATAACTTTCTTTCCCTTGAATGATTCTGCAGGAAGTTTTTCGAGTACGTCTTCCACATATGCTGACGGTATAGCGATAACCACTACCTCTGCATCTTTTAAAACCTCCCGGGGATCCGTGCTTAATGAAAGGCGCGTTACATCAAACCTCGCAGAAGACAGGTACTGCGGATTACGCCCCGTACGCATGATCTTCTCAATTGCAGACTCGCTTCGGTTCCACCAGGTAATATGGCGGCCGCTGTCGGTCATCATTTTCGCCAGGGCTGTTCCCCAACTTCCGCTTCCCAAAATTCCTATACGCTTCATCTTCGTTTATTAGTAACCGTTAGTTAGTAATCAGAGACCAAGTTTTTCCACTGCGAGTTGTGCAGCAATCTGACTGGCGTCTTTCTTATTATAACCTTTTGCCTGTGCAATAAGTTCGCCATCAACGGTAGCTCCTATGGTGAATAGTCTTCTGCCATTCTCAAACTTCTCTTCAAGCGTAGCAAATTCCAGCACACGCCCGTTCTTATTTGCCCACCCGTACAACTTATTTTTGATATTGATATCTATGCTTTCCAGTTCCTCGGTAATAAGGTGCGGGAGAATGATGCGTTGCTCAACCCATTTGGCAGTTTTCTTATAGCCAATATCCAGATAAACCGCTCCTATCAAGGCTTCCAGCGTGTTGCCGAAGATTTGGGAGATCTTCAGTGCATTATCGAATTTGTTGTAGAGCGTAATTTTTTTAAGCCCCATTTTCAGGGCTATCTCGTTCAGCTTTGTTCTGTTCACCATCTTACTTCGCATCTCCGTTAAAAATCCTTCGCCCTTGTATGGGTATTTACGAAACAGATGGTGAGCGATAATGGAACTCAACACGGCATCTCCTAAAAATTCCAATCGCTCATTATTTTCATCAGCACCTTCCCTTACCGAGCGGTGACTTAATGCCGCCTTGTAAATTGCAAGATCACCGGGAACAAATCCCAACACATTATGCAATTGCTTCTTAAATGCTTTCTTATGCGGTGCACCTTCAAAGAATTGTCTGATGAATCCTAGAGTCTTAATACGAAATAGTTTTTACCGAAATTAAATCAATTAACCGATTTGTGATTTGGTAATTCAATGCTTTGGAGATTTCCTCTTTGAAGAGCGGCAACACTGCGCCGAACTACATTCATTCCATAAGCAAAACAGCGACAGCTATTTGTATTTGCGAATAACTACGGAGGCATTGTGTCCGCCGAAACCAAAGGTGTTGCTTAGCGCAGCATTTACGGTTCGTTGTTGAGCCTTATTAAATGTGAAGTTTAGTTTTGGATCGAGTTCGGGGTCATCAACGGAGTGATTGATCGTTGGAGGAACGATATCTTTTGTTACTGCCAAAATACACGCCAGGGCTTCTAATGCGCCTGCTGCACCAAGGCAATGACCTGTCATACTTTTTGTAGAAGAAATATTCAGGTTGTAGGCGTGTTCGCCAAAGACACTGAGGATAGCCTTGGTTTCAGCAATATCTCCAAGCGGAGTGGAAGTGCCGTGAACATTAATATAATCAATTTCAGATGCATTCATCCCTGCATCTTTTAATGCAACGGTCATTACATTTTTTGCACCAAGACCTTCAGGATGCGGTGCCGTTATATGATGTGCGTCTGCTGTAGCGCCACCCCCCGCAATTTCACAGTAGATCTTCGCTCCACGTGCAAGAGCATGCTCAAGGCTTTCAAGTACAAGTACACCTGCACCTTCACCCATAACAAAACCATCGCGTTCCTTATCAAAAGGACGACTTGCCGTTTTTGGATCCTCGTTTCTTTCGCTGAGGGCCTTCATGGCATTGAACCCTCCAACACCAGCAGCGCTTATCACCGCCTCACTTCCGCCTGTTACAATTATATCAGCCTTGTTCAACCGAATGTTGTCAAAAGCATCAATGATGGCATTTGTAGAAGAGGCGCATGCGCTTACAACGGCGAAATTCGGACCGCGGAAACCGTGTCGCATTGAAATTTGCCCGGCCGCGATATCGAGGATCATTTTCGGGATGAAAAAAGGATTGAAGCGGGGAGTGCCGTCGCCTGCAGCGAAATTGACCACTTCTTCCTGGAAAGTGATCAAACCACCGATACCGGACGCAAAAATAACTCCCACCCTGTCCGGGTTTACATTTTCGGCGTTGATGCCCGAATCCTTTACAGCCTCATCGCTGGCAACAAGAGCAAACTGGCAATACCTGTCCAACTTGCGTGCCTCCTTCTTATCGAGGTAGGCAGTGGCATCAAAATCTTTAACCTCACAGGCAAACCTGGTTTTAAATTTTGAGACGTCGAACTGGCGGATAAAATCGCAACCGCTTTCACCCTTCATCAAACCTTCCCAGTATTCAGGTACGGTTTTCCCGATCGGTGTAATTGCTCCCAATCCCGTTACAACAACTCTCTTTAAACTCATGATTGCCTGTGAAAATTAAAATGATATTACTTGGCGTTCTCTTCCAGGTAAGACACTGCCTGACCAACAGTGGTAATAGTTTCAGCCTGTTCGTCAGGAATTGAAATATTGAATTCTTTCTCGAATTCCATGATCAATTCAACGGTATCAAGGCTATCGGCCCCTAAATCATTAGTAAAAGAAGCTTCAGGGGTCACTTCTGCTTCATCAACTCCTAATTTGTCAACAATGATTTTTTTAACTCTTGTTGCAATGTCTGACATGATAGTATATTTTAGTTAAATACAGGTGCAAAAATATACTTTTTGAACTAATTCCAAATATTTACCTCAAAGTGCTTCAAACCCTTTACCAGTAAGCATTTCAGCATATCAAAAAAATCAGTTTAGCGGCCTGCTGTAAATGCAGATCAATGCTTTTCATTAATGGCAGCATCCAACTTTAAGCCGGCAGCAGAGATAAAAGTTGATTCTTTTGTATATTGTAAATGTTTTCAATCGATTATAAACGCCGCTTTATCTATGGGCCTCAAGCAAATTGACCACGGTACAAAGGATTACCATGAAATGATACGCCTTCGCCGCCAGATCCTGCGACAACCGCTGGGGCTGGACTTCACGCCGGAAGAACTTGAGGCTGAAAAGGACGAAATATTGATTGCTTCTTTCGAGGATGACGAGATGCTTGGGTGTTGCATGCTCACAAAAACTGCGGAACCCGGAGCACTCAGGTTGCGCCAGATGGCTGTTCCCAAAAACCTGCAGGGAAAAGGTATCGGTGCGGCCCTGCTGCTTTTCGCCGAAAACATTGCGCGCGATAAAGGATACAAGAAAATTACTATGCACGCCCGCGACACTGCAATAGGTTTTTATGAAAGATCAGGCTATCATGTAACGGGAGAGGAATTCCTTGAGCTGGGAATCCCGCATCATATTATGGAGAAGTCGTTCTGATCTTTTCCCTGAACATCTTCCGGGCTTCATGAACATCATCCCCTTCAAAAGCTTCTTTAGGAATAATGAAAAAAGCCCTTTTTGAAAAATAAAGGTGATAGAAATGAGGGCTTTCCATCCAACCCGAAAATTCATTCCATCCCCAACCCCGGTCTCCAGCGCGGTTTTCCAGCGTGAAGTTACTATCGGTCAGGCGTACACGAAATGTATCTCTGAATGTGCGGGCCTTTTTATATATAACAGTTGGAAGAATAAACCAGAACATCAGCATCAATATGAACCACATTGCTGAACTTAACAGGAATGCGAGCGGAGAAATTTTCTTGAAAAAGAATGCTGCAGCCGTTATCACAGCGAAAACATTCACCAAAATCATCAGAATCTTTATCTCCCTCCTGCTGATAAAGTGATACCTCAATGCCTGTATCGCTTTTTGTTTATTATAGCTGAACCAATTCGATTGCATGATGCAAGTTACGGCATGGGAGGCTTTAAAGCGGCTTCTGAAATTTCCCACTGTGCCAGTTTCTCTCCTCTTAATCCAATGAAATCAACATGCAGCTTCCGTTGTTTCGGGGCACCAGTTACCGAGATGTTGCCAAAATTATGGAGCTGCACCAAAGTTCCTGGTTCGCGTGAAAAATTATTTTCCTCATTATCTCTAACCCTGCTTATTCCGGCGGTGAATGGGGAAACAGTGATATCATAAAGCGGATATGCTCCGGGTCTCTCCAGTTTTATCACTTCACTGTGATGCCTGTCTCCCGAAAGAAAAAGAACGCCACTGATCTTTGTTTTTTCGAGAAAATTTAAAAGTTCGTGATATTCATAGGAGTAAAACCGCATGCAGTCGAACCCTGAAACCGGGTTAAGCACCTGCCCGCCTGTGGCAATTATTTTAAATGTTGCACGACTGGCGAGAAGAGAGTTTTTCAGCCAGTCCATCTGCTCTTCCCCGAAATAAGTTTTGCCTGCATTTGGCTTTCCATCAATGCTATCCGGAAAAGTTTGTTCACTTCTGAAATACCTGTTATCTGTCAGAAAAAAATCAACATCGCTGTAACTGAACTTCGTGAATATTCCTTTACCATCTACTCCGTAAGAAGGGTTTGCAGTATAGTTCATAAAGATCTTTCTGCTTTCTTCTTTAAAGATGAAACTCTTGCCGGCATTGTTAGGACCGTAATCATGATCGTCCCATATGTGGTATTGCGGCATGGAAGCAAGAAAAGCTTGAAGGATGGGGCGACTACGATCGAGGGAAACGCGGTAGTTCATTCCCCACACCGAACTAAAATCAACTTCCCGTGTATACCAGCTATCGCCAAGCCATAGGTTAAAGACTGCCGGTGTATTCGCCATCGTTTTAAAAATAGATGAATCCGCTCCGTAAACACGGCCTGGACGGTCGTATCGGGGTTCATTAAAATATGCGCAACTGCCCGTGAGAAAATTAAAGTCGGGTGCAGGCTTACGATACTGCCAAAGATCTTTTGTTGAAAAAGATGTTTTAAAAGGAAGAGTTTGTTTCTTTCCGTCGAGTTCAACCTCGTAATCATACTTTGTATTTATTTCAAGCCCGCCAATATCGATCTTTACCGGATTGAAATCTTTCCCTAACGGTGCTGCATACACGATACTGCCAGACGGAATTCTGCCGGGCATTTTAAAATAACTCACCTTTACCTCCCTCACTTCAGGAGAAACTTCCATCCAAATGGTAGACGTTCTTAGTTCAACATTTCCTGCCCAGGGACCGCTCTTCAATTTCTTCGTTTGTGCGAAACCGTTAGCGACCGTAAAAAAAGCGATCAGGCATAAAAGTGTGTGTTTCATGGTGCGAAATTACCGTATAGTTTATAGCTTGTAGTTCGTAGTTGTAGCCGAGACCATTCCACAATTCAACCAATCGTAGATCCTAAATCGAAAATCAGTCAGAGTTTTTCGTTCCCCTTATGCCGATCCCTATCCCGACTGGTTTTCTTTTCTATGTTTTTTTTGAAAGCTTCCGTTATATCCACGCCTGTTTGATTTGCCAAGGCCAGTAAAACCCATAGCACATCGACCATTTCATCCGCCAGGTCTTTTTCTTCCTCTCCTTCTTTGAATGATTGTTCGCCGTAACGCCGAACCATTATTCTGGATAATTCTCCGACTTCTTCCATTAGAATGCCCAGGTTGGTCATTTCATTGAAATAACGTACGCCGTGTTCCTTTATCCATTCATCAACTTTCTGCTGTGCTTCATTTAAACTTATTTCCATAAAAATATGATGTGCTATTCTTTATTATGTGTGTCGATCAAAATGGTTACAGGTCCGTCGTTCACGAGCTCAACCTGCATGTTTGCACCGAAAATGCCGTATTCCACTTTTTTACCGCTCAACGAACAAAGCTCATGCAAAAATTTTTCATAAACCGGAATAGCCACGGAAGGCTTTGATGCACGTGTATATCCGGGCCTGTTGCCTTTTTTTGTTGATGCAAACAAAGTGAACTGGCTCACCAACAGAATCCCGCCATCAACCTCCTTTAACGAAAGATTGGGCACATGCTCAGCATCATCAAAAATTCTCAGCGAAACTATCTTGTTGCATAACCATGTGACGTCTGCATCACTGTCGCGATCCTCGATACCCAACAACACCAGCATACCATGTGTGATCTCACCAACTATTTCTCCTTCAACGGTAACTTTTGCTTTTTTCACCCTTTGGATCACAGCGCGCATGAATCGATTTTTTTATAAAGTTATGGCCCTTAAAGCCTTCACTTTGTGTATGCAGATTTTTTCTATTTGATTAGTTTAAAAATGTATCAGAAAAAAATTAATTCTTTCCACAAGAGGTGAAAAACGCATACAAATCGCGGTGTTGTTGAACCGCCATTTTATACACATTTTTTTTCCACAGCTTGTTGATAGAATGCCATTGTAAACCTCATGGCTAAAAGATATTTTCGTTTCCCTGCACAGGAATTCTAACCATTTACGCAATTAATTAAAATATTATGTCAGCAAAAAAGCAACCGGCAAAGGCGCTCCAGTTCAGCCGCCAGTTTACAAAGGAAGGTGTGAGCCCCTACGATATGTTCGAATACGATTACCGCACTTCGGTAATTAAAAACCCTACGGGTGAAGTTGTTTTTCAAATGGACAATGTAGAGGTGCCGAAACAATGGAGCCAGATCGCTACTGACATACTCGCTCAAAAATATTTCCGTAAGGCGGGTGTTCCTCAGCCAAACGGAACCACCGGAAGGGAAACTTCCGTGAAACAGGTTGCTCACCGTATGGCACATTGCTGGCGTGTTTGGGGTGAAAGAAATAATTACTTTTCATCGGCTGACGATGCCCAAATTTTTTATGAAGAACTTGTTTACTCTATATTGAACCAGGCCTGCGTTCCGAACAGTCCGCAGTGGTTTAACACCGGCCTTCATGAAGTGTACGGTATCACCGGGAAGCCGCAAGGTCACTATTTTGTTGACCAGGCAGACGGCAAACTGAAAAAATCAACTTCTGCATATGAACGCCCTCAACCGCACGCATGTTTTATTTTAAGCGTGGATGATGACCTGGTTAACGATGGCGGTATTATGGACCTGTGGGTTCGTGAGGCAAGGATATTCAAATATGGTTCAGGGGTTGGTACCAACTTCAGCAGCATTCGTGGCGAAGGTGAAAAACTCAGCGGTGGCGGTACTTCCAGCGGATTGATGAGCTTTTTGAAAATAGGTGACCGTGCTGCAGGCGCCATTAAAAGCGGCGGTACAACAAGGCGTGCTGCAAAAATGGTTTGCCTGGATCTTGATCACCCTGAAATAGTTGAATTCGTAAACTGGAAGGTGGGCGAGGAAGATAAAGTTGCAGCCCTGATCGCGGCCGGTTATTCCAGCGATTACGAAGGAGAGGCATACCGCACAGTGAGCGGACAAAACAGTAACAATTCCGTACGCATTCCCAACAGCTTTTTTAAAACGCTTGATGCCGATGGAGATTGGGAATTGAAGGCCCGCAGCGATGGTCACACGATGAAAAAAGTAAGGGCGAAAGATTTGTGGAAGCAGATCAATTATGCGGCATGGCGTTGTGCTGATCCCGGAACGCAATACGACACCACTATCAATGAGTGGCACACCTGCCCTGAAGGTGGCCCGATAAGAGCGTCTAACCCCTGCAGTGAGTATATGTTCCTCGACAATACTGCCTGCAACCTTGCAAGCGTGAACCTTCGCAGGTTCTTTAATGAAGATCAGAATACTTTTGATGTTACAGGCTTTGAATACACATGCCGCCTCTGGACAGTTGTGCTGGAAATATCTGTATTGATGGCGCAATTCCCCTCAAAAGAAGTTGCACAATTAAGTTATGACTATCGCACGCTTGGTCTCGGCTATGCAAACCTCGGCAGCATGCTAATGGTTAGCGGAATCGCCTACGACAGCGAGGAAGCTCGTGGCATTGCAGGAGCGATCACTGCGATAATGACCGGTATTTCTTACAAAACCTCTGCTGAAATGGCCGCATTCCTTGGCACATTCAGCAAGTATGAAAAAAACAGGAAGCACATGCTTCGTGTAATGCGCAATCACCGCGCGGCTGCATATGATGCCATGGACGCTTACGAAGGCATTGAAATAAAGCCTCAGGGTATCAATGCAAAGTATTGCCCTGACTACCTGATGAAATCTGCCACGAAAGCCTGGGACGATGCTGTTCGTCTCGGTGAACAATTCGGCTATCGCAATGCGCAAACAACAGTAATAGCTCCAACCGGCACGATCGGTTTAGTGATGGATTGCGATACTACCGGTGTTGAGCCCGATTTCGCCCTTGTGAAATTTAAGAAACTCAGCGGTGGCGGTTATTTCAAAATCATCAACCAGAGTGTACCACAGGCTTTGCGTAATCTGAAATACAACGAGAAACAAATTGAGGATATTGTAAATTATGCAAAAGGCCATGCCACATTGAAAGGTGCGCCTTATGTAAACGAAGAGTCCCTTCTCTCTAAAGGATTCCTTCCTGAAGAGATCAGCAAGCTTAATGCAGCGATGGGCAGTGCTTTTGAGATAGGCTTCGTGTTCAATGTGTTTACGCTTGGTGAAGCCTGCTTGAAACGTCTGGGATTTAAGGCGGAGGAATACAATGATTTTGGGTGGAACCTGCTTGAAGCACTTGGATTTACCGAAGAGCAAATTGAGGCTGCTAACATTTATGTATGCGGAACAATGACAGTAGAAGGTGCTCCTCATCTGAAAGATGAACATCTGCCAGTGTTTGATTGTGCAAACAAATGCGGCGCAACCGGTGAGCGATATATACACGCTCACGGGCACATTCGTATGATGGCAGCGGCGCAACCTTTCCTGAGCGGCGCAATCAGCAAAACCATCAATCTCCCTAACGAGGCAACAGAAGCGGATATCGCCGATTCATACAGGCTTAGCTGGGAACTTGGCTTGAAAGCGTGTGCGCTTTATCGTGATGGATCGAAACTCAGCCAGCCGCTGAGCAACAAATCAGATAAGAAGAAAAAATCTGTTGATACTGAAGAAACAAAACAAACTGAAGTTGACTCAACCTCTGCCTCACTGGTGGACATGGGAAAACTTACTATCGAAGAACTGCTGGAAGAAGTGAACAAACGCGTTCAAAGCAGTGAAGACACATCATTGAAACGCCAATTGGCGAGAATCGTTGAACGCCGGACTCTTCCATCTAAGCGTTTTGGATATACTCAAAAAGCCAAGATCAACGGGCAGGCATTATTCATTCGCACAGGAAATTATTCTGATGGCACGCTCGGTGAAATTTTCATCGACATGGCCAAGGAAGGTGCAACCATGCGCAGTATGCTGAACTGCTTTGCCATAGCGGTTTCCATTGGGCTTCAATATGGAGTTCCGCTGGAAGAGTATGTAGAAAAATTTGTATTCACAAGGTTCGAGCCTGCCGGAATGGTTGATCACCCGAATATCAAAACAACCACATCTATTATCGACTTTATGTTCAGGTGCCTCGCATACGATTATCTCGGTCGCACTGATCTTGTTCACGTATTGGATAAACCAGAAGTGGAAAATCTTGGAAACCAGCCTTGGGATGAAGAAACTCCTACTATCGGAGAACGTAAGCATGAATTAAGTGATGTTCGTTTGGTAAGCCCTCAGCCAACCGCCTATAAAGCTTCAACGAATGCAAAACCTGCTATGGATTCTGTTAGCCAGGCAAATAAAGTAATGCAAGGAGATGCTCCTGCCTGTAATGTTTGTGGTCACATCACCGTTCGTAGCGGTACATGTTATAAATGTTTGAATTGCGGCAACAGCCTTGGTTGCAGCTAAAGATTTACCCATACTAACCGCTTCTTATAAAGCCACTTCTCCGGAAGTGGTTTTTCTTTTACAAGCTTTCTGCATTTTTAGAGATAATTTTGCAGAAACCTAACCACCAAAACACCATGCTCAGAATACTTACGATAGTATCAGTCATTTTATTTCAGTCATTTTTCTCCTACTCCCAAATTGAAATTTCTCACCTAAAAAGAGAAAAGGAAAAAGGGAGATTCGGATGGGGAGGCTCTCTTCACCTCGGCGTACCAATAAGCGCGAAATCGTCTGTTACCGGAGATATAGGATTTATTCTTGCAGACAAAGATGAAAACGATAAGAGCTATGTGATCGTTCCAGGATCATTGGGTTATCGCTATTATCTGAAAGCTGAAGGAAGCACCTTCTTTTTTGAACCACAGGCCGGCTACTGCTGGGGAGGAACCGATTATATAAGGCAGGATGAAAACGGCCAGGATATTTACGAGATTACAAATGGTGAAGGTAAACCCGTTTATGAAGAATCTAAAGGCTTCCTCGCGGGAATGAATGTTGGATACCACTTCGCCGGAAAATTTCCTTTTGATATTGCGATACGTTACCAAAGGGTTTTTGTTTCGGTTGACCCATCCATCAATGCTTTTTCACTCCGGTTCTCCGGGGCTATCAGGAAGAAGAAAAAGTAAACATGTACAGTTGAAGTTTTCAGCTGTTCCAAACTTCCCGCGACAAACTATCTTTGCACCCTTATGGCCAATAACGCTCAGCAATTCCAGGACATCATAGCTCATTGCAAGGAGTATGGATTTATTTTTCAATCCTCAGAACTATATGATGGATTAAGTGCCGTATACGACTACGGGCAGATGGGTGCACAACTCAAGAAAAATCTCCGCGACGAATGGTGGAAGTTTATGACGCAATTGCAGGATAACATAGTGGGCATCGATGCGGCGATCTTTATGCATCCCACCACCTGGAAGGCAAGCGGTCACGTTGACAATTTCAGCGACCCAATGATCGATAACAAGGATAGTAATAAAAGATACCGTGTAGATCATTTGCTGGAAGGATACGCAGAATCATTAGGTGAAGCCGAGGCGCAATCGCTTCTCGAAAATGTAGATCAATTGTTGGCGACTAATGATTTTGACGGCTTAAAAAAATTGATTGAGAAGAACAACGTAAAATGCTCGGTAAGTAACACCTGCAACTGGACTGACATCAGACAGTTCAATCTCATGTTCAGCACACAAATGGGAAGTATTGCGGGAGAAGCAGACACCATTTATCTAAGACCTGAAACTGCACAAGGCATATTTGTAAACTTTCTCAATGTGCAGAAAACAGGAAGGATGAAAATTCCTTTTGGTATTGCACAAACGGGAAAAGCATTTCGGAATGAGATCGTTGCGCGCCAGTTCATCTTTCGTATGCGGGAGTTCGAACAAATGGAAATGCAATTCTTTGTACGTCCGGGTTCCCAGTTAGAATGGTATAATCACTGGAAATCTGAAAGAAAGAAATGGCTTGTTGATCTTGGCATCCCGGAAGAAAAGCTTCGCTATCACGACCATGTGAAGCTTGCTCACTATGCTGATGCTGCAGTAGATATTGAATTTGAATTTCCATTCGGCTGGAAAGAACTCGAAGGCATTCACAGTCGCACTGATTTCGATCTTAAACAACACCAGGAGTACAGCCGTAAGAAGATACAATACTTCGACAATGACCTTAACGAAAACGGGAAGCCGGTAGGAAATTACATTCCGTATGTTGTTGAAACATCCATTGGATTAGATCGTCTGTTCCTAACCGTTATCAGCCTCGCCTACCAGGAAGAAAAATGGACAAAGGAAGATGGAACTGAAGATGGACGCGTGGTGTTGAAAATTCCCGCCAGGATAGCACCAATGAAACTTGCAATACTTCCGTTGCTAAAAAAAGATGGTCTTCCCGAGATCGCGCGTGAATTAATGAATGATTGCAAACCTCACTTTCATTGTTTCTATGAGGAAAAAGACGCGATCGGTAAACGTTACCGCCGCATGGATGCGATAGGCACGCCGTTCTGCGTAACGATCGATCACCAGACAAAAGAAGATCAGACCGTAACCATACGATACCGTGATGATATGCGCCAGGAGCGGATCCCGATTTCATCGGTTAGGGAGACGGTGGAAAAGATGATCAGAAAATAGCTTTTTTAGTCGGTAGTCGCTAGTCAATAGAATGAGGTACAGTTTCACGACTACAGACTACAGACTACAGTCTACAGACTAATCTCTATCCATATAACTCCTGGTGAATGCATTTCCGGTCGAAACCCAATTCCTGGATCCTTCTTTTGGCTTCATCGATCATGTCTTTCCAACCACAAACATAAAATGAGGCGCCACATTCATCAACTGAGCCGGCTTTGGTTTCATTTTGTTGGAGCAACTCTTCATAAACAGCATGCACATACCCGCGCTTTCCCTGCCAATCTTCGCGCGATAGAACAGGAATGTAGTGAAACTGCGAAATGCGTTGGGAAAGTTCTTGCATTTCATCGTAGTAAAGAAGGTTGCCGCGCGTACGTGTTCCGAAAATGAGATAGATGGATCGGTGCGGAATATTGTTAATAAGCAGGTGATGAAGCATGCTTCGGAAAGGAGCTATACCTGTACCTGTGCAAATGAAATAAAGATCTTTTTCTATAGAGGATGGAAGCGTAAACACTCCTGATGGTCCGCGATATTGAACCTCAGAACCAACTATAAAATTTTCGAACATATAATGTGTGCCCTGACCATCCTGGAGAAGTACGATGCATAATTCAAAACCGTTGGTGCCGTCGGGCCAGCTTGCAATAGAATAACTGCGCCATCTCTTGTTTGGTTTTTCATGAATGGGCAGATCGAGGGTAACAAACTGTCCTGGTTTGAAGTCGAACCGTTCTAACTCCGGTACGGCAAAATAAAATCGCTTTGTACCTTCTGCTTCTTCTTCAATGCGAGTGACTACTGCAATGCGCCAGGGTTCTACAGGCATATTCTAAGTTTATAGAAAGATACTGCCTTCGTATAGAAGTAAAAAGTATTTTAATTTGATGATTTGGGGATTTGATGATTTGGTGATGTTTGGCAGGGCGAGGCATTTTGGAAAGGAGTTCAACTAATAAACCAATCAACGGAAACACCATCGGCGAAGCATTATTTACATGATTCCGTCTCGCTTCGGCCTACCCTAAGTTTTCCGCCTGACGGCGTGTGAATATTTGTACGCCTGCTTTGGAAAGCAAGCTTGCCACGCAGTCGCCAACAAATACTCTGCACTTTGTGCAAGGACTTGCCCCGATAGCTATCGGGATGCGTTAGGGATTATTTTCAATGATCCCCTGGAGCTGCGTTTTTACCCAAATCCTTTTCGCCTTCGGCGCGGATATTTATTTGCCCGCTTTGAAAAGCAAGCTTTTCACGCAGTCAATTATAAATATCCTGCACTTCGTGCAAAGGCTTTGTGACTGTGCGTTAGGGATTGGCAGGCCTACCATGTAGGCCAGAAAGCCCGACCCCGGCCACGCGACCGCGTGCGTCGGGGGAACGCCCAATCTGCATCGAAATTTGTAACTATTTGTGGAGAAGGGCGAAAGATCAGAAAAAAATAGCGGCCAAAAGTTCTGTTGCAATCCGATAATTACGAACTCTAAACTATGAACTACAGACTAACTTCCAGCTATATCGTATCTTTGCGCCGCATTACATGAGCCTGGATTTGTTGAAGGATGCGTACAAAAATGATCCCCGCAGTTTTTCGATTGCGAACAGGATCACTATGAGTAAACCCCAGCATATTGAATTGTCAGGCCTGCAGGGAAGCTCTTCTCAGTTTCTTTTAGCCCACCTGTTGCAACTCCCTTTGCTGTCTCAAACCAATCATTTGGTGATAATGAGAGATGCGGAGGAAGCAGCCTATTTTCACAATACATTAGAAAGTGTTTCAAAGGCCCTTGACCTTTTTTATTTTCCCGCTTCATTCAAGAATAAAAAAAACTACCGGCTCTTAAACAGCAGTCATGTGATGTTGCGAACAGAAGCGCTTACTAGGGTTTCTTCCGGTGGAAACAAAAAGGTAGTCGTCACATTTCCTGAGGCATTGTTTGAAAAGGTGGTGATTCCTTCAACTCTTACCAAGCACATCATTAGCATTAAACAGGCTGATGAAATTGATGTAACGGCAATTTTGCAAACCCTGGTGGAACATGGTTTTACAAGAAGCGATTTTGTGTATGAACCCGGGCAATTCGCAGTTCGTGGCGGAATTTTCGACATCTATTCTTATGGCAACGAAAAGCCGTACCGCATCGAGCTTTTCGGCAATGAGGTTGACAGCATCAGGATATTCGATCCGGAATCTCAACTTAGTGAAAGAAAACTTTTGCAGGTAAACATCATACCCAGTATCGTGGCGCTTCAGGAAGGTGCGGATGGAAATGAAGAAAGCAAAGTTTCGCTGCCTGAGTTCATGCCGGAAAATACTGTGGTGTGGACGCAGGATTGGACATTCATTCGCGAAAAGATAGAGCAACAGGAAGAAGACCTTAGCATCGCAATGAATTTGCAGGAAGAGACGGATAAGGAAAATTTGTCTGAAGACGAATCGATCCATGTAAGAAAAGAAATAAAACCTGAGGATTTCACCACTGCCTCCGGGCTTGAAGAACAGTTAAGAAAAAAACATATTCTCGAGTTGGGGAAGCCGTTTTTCAGCAGAGAGGGAAAGGAAAAAATTGAATTTCACACGCAGGAACAACCTTCATTCAACCGCCAGTTCAATTTACTTATCAGCGACCTGCAGCAATACGAGAAGAAAGGTTACAACATCTATCTTTTTGCCGAAAACGCAAAACAACTGGAAAGGCTTCATTCAATTTTTACTGACCTGAAGGCAGAGGTGCAGGTTAACCCGGTTGCAATTTCCATACATGAAGGTTTTGCCGACCACGATCTTAAATTAGTTTGTTATACAGATCACCAGGTATTTCAGCGTTATCATAAGTATAAGGTGAAGCAGGCTTTCAGCAAGAACAAAGCCCTCACTTTAAAAACACTCAGGGAATTACAGCCGGGCGATTATGTAACACACATCGACCATGGTGTCGGCGTTTACAGCGGACTTCAAAAAATAGATGCCAACGGACGATTACAAGAGGCTGTGAGAATCCAGTATAAGGACGGCGACCTCCTTTATGTAAATATTTCATCTCTTCATAAAATAAGCAAGTACTCAGGGAAGGAAGGAAGTGTGCCTAAAATGAATAAACTAGGCAGCGATGTATGGAGCAAGTTGAAGGATAAGACCAAAAAGCAGGTTAAAGACATTGCCACTGATCTCATCCGTTTATACGCCCAACGAAAAGCGCAGGAAGGTTTTGCTCACGGTCCGGATACCTACATGCAAACGGAACTGGAGGCAAGTTTTATTTATGAAGATACTCCGGACCAGGCGAAGGCAAGTGAGGATGTAAAACGTGATATGGAAAAGCCATCGCCTATGGACAGGCTGGTTTGCGGAGACGTTGGCTTTGGTAAAACAGAGATCGCCGTACGTGCGGCTTTCAAAACATGTAATGATGGAAAACAAGCGGCCGTACTCGTGCCCACGACAATCCTCGCCTACCAACATTATAAAACTTTTGGTGATCGTTTAAAAGACTTTCCCGTAACTGTTGATTTCATTAACCGCTTCAAATCTACAAAGGAGAAGAAGGAAACCTATAAGAAGCTTGCTGAGGGAAAGATCGATATAATCATCGGCACCCACGCGCTTTTAGGAAAAGATGTGAAGTTTAAGGATCTGGGTGTACTGATAATAGATGAAGAACAAAAATTCGGCGTGTCGGCAAAAGAAAAGCTGAAAGAACTTCGTACTAACGTTGATTCGCTTACACTAACGGCAACGCCTATCCCAAGAACTTTGCAGTTTAGTTTGATGGGTGCGCGCGATCTCAGCATTATTAACACGCCGCCACCGAACCGCCAACCCATACAAACGGAGGTTACAACTTTCAATGAGGATGCGATCCGTGATATCATTTATTATGAAACGGAAAGAGGCGGACAGGTATTTTTCATACACAATCGCGTGAAAGGTTTAGCAGAGATGAAAAGCTATGTTCAGGGGCTTTGTCCTGATTTGAGCATTGCTTTTGCGCATGGTCAAATGGAAGGTGACGAACTGGAGGATACGATACTTGATTTCATGGATAAGAAGTATGATGTTTTGATCTGCACCAACATAGTTGAAAGCGGCGTTGACATTCCAAATGTGAATACCATCATTGTAAATAATGCTCATCAATTTGGGTTGAGTGATCTCCACCAGCTTCGGGGTCGTGTGGGGAGAAGCAATAAAAAGGCTTTCTGTTATCTTATTGCACCGCCCGTGAGTACCCTTCCGCCTGACAGCAGGAAGCGCCTTAATACACTTGAACAGTACAGCGATCTGGGCAGCGGTTTCCAGATCGCCATGCGCGACCTCGACATTCGCGGAGCAGGAAACTTACTAGGTGGGGAGCAAAGTGGTTTCATTGCAGAGATCGGTTTTGAAATGTACCAGAAGATTCTTGACGAAGCGATACGCGAACTGAAGCGGAAAGATTTTCGGGATCTTTTCAAAGAAGAGATCCAACGGCAGGATGATTATGTTACGGACTGCAGTATTGATACTGACCTGGAGATCCTTATTCCGGATGATTATGTTGAAAGTATAACTGAACGATTAAGTCTTTATTCGAGGCTCGATAACTGTGAAACTGAAGATGATCTGGTGGCGTTTCACCAGGAACTGCAGGACCGTTTCGGACCGGTACCACACCAGGTAGAAGATCTTTTTACTACTGTGCGTGTAAGGAAAGCGGCAGTTGATCTGGGTTTTGAAAAACTGTTCCTGAAAAATGAAACACTTAAGTGCTTTTTTGTAAGCAATCCTGATTCACCGTATTTCCAGAGTGAAACCTTCAACCGTATACTGGAATTTCTTCAAACGGGAACCAATAAAGGAAAATTAAAGCAGGTAGGAAAGAATGGTATCCTGGTTGTGGAGGATATCTCCGGCATGGCTGACCTCTATCGGTTCATTTCGAAGATGCAGCAACATGTGAAGAAAGTTATTTGAAAAATCTTCGCTAGTCCCTTACCCGGAAACTCCCCTTTATCTCTTTTAACTCTCCTGTATAATATTTAAGTTGTATAAACAAATTCGGGGGAAATAAAACATGCTTTCAACATATCATAACGAAACTACGCAAACAGTTATCGGTTGTGCCATTGAAGTGCACCGTCATTTGGGACCGGGAATGTTGGAGTCGGCTTATCAAAAATGCCTTCACTATGAACTTATAAATGCCGGACTGAGCGTAACAGAAAACGTTCCCGTTCCTTTGGTTTACAAAAACATTCACCTGGATTATGGTTACCGTCTTGATTTATTAGTCGACAACTGGCTTGTGATTGAACTGAAATCAGTTGAATGCCTTGCCAAAGTTCACACGGCTCAGATTCTTACCTATCTCCGATTGGGAAAGTTTAAACTCGGCCTGCTCATCAACTTCAATGTGATCATGTTGAGGAATGGCATTAAAAGATTGGTGATCTGAAAGTGGAAAAAGCACGGAGAACACAGAGTTGGTTGCACAGAGAGAATTCTAAATCGACAACGGTTGTACTGCGCAACGAACAGGTGAAATTATGATCTCGTTTAATGGTCTCCGTGCTATTACTCCGTGGAACTCTGTGAAAAGAGTTTGAAAAAATAGCACAGAAACCGCAGAGGTTATTGCACAGAGATCTCAGAGGATGCACGGAGAATTTGAAATTAAAGACGCTTATTCTGCATAAACGAAAGGCCAAATTGTAATTTCCTTGAGTGCCTCCATGCCATTACTCCTTGGAACTCTGTGAAAAGAGCTTGAAAAAATAGCACAGAGATGCAGAGGATGCAAGAGAATTTAAAATTAAAGACGCTTATTCTGCATAAACGAAAGGCCAAATTGTAATTTCCTTGAGTGCCTCCGTGCCATTACTCCGTGGAAAGAGTTTGAAAAAATAGCACAGAGATCTCAGAGGATGCACGGAGAATTCGAAAATTAAAAACTCTAATTATGCATAAACGAAAGGCTAACTGTAATCTCCTTGAGTGCTTCCGTGCCATTACTCTTTGGAACTCTGTGAAAAAAAAGAAATTGTATAAAGGACATAAAATAAAAAAAGGCTGCACAAAGCAGCCCCGAAAATTAAATTATCAACTAATTTTTACCAGCCTTTCTTAGCCACGCCATCTTTCACAGCTTCCAACGCACGTGCTTCACCCAGCATGGTAGTCATTTTATTTCCTTTACCATCATCGCCCTGGGCCATATAACCACCACGTGCTGTTTTAGTAATCACTGCATTGTGCATCGGGCAATCCTTCTCCTTTGTCTTCATGCAGTAGGCTGTTATCATCTTTCCCATAGTGTAATTTTTTTGTTTCGTTAATGATTTTACTGGTTGATTCTACAAGCTAAATAAAAAATGTCATTCAGGCAACCTTGTGCAAAAAAAACGCTTGTTACACGTCTATTTTCGCATATTTCGCGTGAGTTTCAATGAATTCACGGCGTGGAGGAACCTCATCACCCATCAGCATGCTGAAAACACGATCAGCTTCGGCTGCGCTCTCAATAGTCACCTGTTTCAAAGTACGGGTGGCCGGATTCATCGTGGTCTCCCATAATTGCTCTGCATTCATTTCACCCAAGCCTTTATACCGTTGTACCGTTACGCTGTCTTCTTTTCCCTGCCCAAGTATGGAAGATATTTTCTTTCTTTCTTCTTCGTTCCAGGCATATTCCTGCTCCTTTCCTTTTTTAACAAGATAAAGAGGCGGTTGGGCAATATACACGTGGCCCTGCTCCACCATTTCCTTCATGTAGCGGAAAACAAAGGTTAATATCAAAGTGGCGATGTGGCTTCCATCCACATCAGCATCGGTCATGATGATAAGCTTATGGTACCGCAATTTTGAAAGATCAAGTGATTTCGGATCATCGGGAGTTCCGATCTTCACGCCGAGAGCGGTGAACATATTCCTGATCTCTTCATTGTCGTAGATCTTATGCTCCATAGCTTTCTCCACGTTCAATATTTTTCCCCGCAATGGAAGGATGGCCTGAAAACTCCTGTCTCTCCCCTGCTTTGCGGTTCCGCCCGCGGAATCTCCCTCAACAAGAAAGAGCTCGCATTTGCCGGGATCTTTTTCTGAACAATCGGCAAGTTTGCCCGGAAGGCCGCCGCCTACCAAAACACTTTTGCGTTGCACCATATCACGGGCACGCTTAGCCGCCGCACGAGCCTGGGCAGCAAGAATAACTTTCTGGATGATCGTCTTAGCATCACGCGGGTTCTCTTCAAGATAGTTCTCCAAAACCCGGCTGAGAGTTGTATCAACAATACCCATAACCTCGCTGTTGCCGAGTTTGGTTTTTGTTTGTCCTTCAAACTGAGGCTCGGGAACTTTTACAGAGATAATGGCCGAGATCCCTTCGCGGAAATCATCGCCTTCAATAGACACTTTTGCTTTGTCAAACATTCCCTGCTTCTCACCATAACTCTTAAAAACACGAGTGATACTTCTTCTAAAGCCCGCCACGTGAGTTCCGCCTTCAATTGTATTTATATTGTTTACGTAGCTAAAAATGTGCTCCTGGTAGCCGGCATTATATACCATGGCCACTTCCACAGCAACATTAGTTGCAGCATCATAACCATCGCAATAAATAACTGTAGGAATAAGCGGCTGACGGTTAGCTTGTTTATCTATCATTTCCACAAACTCAACAATTCCGCCTTCACTATAAAACCTCTTAGAAAAGGTTTTGCCTTCTTCATCCAACTCTCTGAGGTCTTGAAGCACTATTGCGATCCCTCTGTTGAGGAAGGCTAACTCACGGAGACGTCCTTCTAATATTTCCTTATTGTATTCTGTAACCGTAAAAATTGACCCGTCAGGCCAAAAATGCACGCGGGTTCCCGTTGATTCACTTTTGCCGATCTCACGGACGGAATACTGCGGAATTCCTTTTGCATATTCCTGCTCGAAAACCTTTCCTTCCCGGCTAACGGTAACGTGCAGACGCGTGCTCAATGCATTAACGCAACTCACGCCCACACCGTGGAGACCACCCGAAACTTTGTAAGAACCCTTGTCGAATTTTCCCCCTGCGTGAAGCACAGTCATAACAACTTCAAGGGCACTCCTGTTTTCTTTTGAATGCATTCCCGTAGGTATGCCACGGCCATCGTCTTTTACGCTAATACTGTTGTCTTCATGAATGGTGACCTCAATGTTTTTGCAATAACCGGCAAGGGCTTCATCTATCGAGTTATCAACAACCTCATATACAAGGTGATGCAGGCCTTTTACGCTAATATCTCCAATATACATGGCCGGCCTTTTCCTGACGGCTTCAAGGCCTTCTAAAACCTGTATACTGTCTGCACTGTATGATCCGTTTGTCTGGGGGAGAACTACTTCTACTTCTGTACTCATAAATGGATTGAAAATCAATATTTTTTATCTAAACAGATATTGCTGCGAAGTTACGAAAATGCAGTGTCTTTTTCAAGCAAGAAACACACAAAAAACCCCCAATTTACAAGTTCGGAATACTGCCTGTTTATTACTGAAATTCAAAGCATTACGCCCTTGAAAAAACTTTTGAACTTCTTTTAAAACACGGATGACCTGGTAAATGGACGAAGGCGGGGTATTTTCAGTAGTTTTGCAGGCCAGTAAATGACCAATCTACAAGACTTCAGGCCTTTCGAAAATTTACCTTCTGTTGAACAACAGGATGTGGAATTGATTTTGGAAAAGGAACAGTGTGTGCCGGGGTCAGTATCCTATTCTGTAAAAAGATTTCGCAAACTCTCCGGTTGGGAGATTGAAGATACGGGCGTATTGGTTTACAATTATTCAAAACGCGCGCTTGAGGAAAACAGGTTGGAACTTCGCTTCTGCCTGAAGGGAAATATGTATTGCGACCAGGAAAAAGGAGCATGCGAAAACTGCAGGTTCAGGCCTGCTAAATTGTGCAAAGAAAAGATCGACAGCATAGATGTTGTGTCACTAAGTTTCCCTCCTGCATTTCTGCAACAATTTTCATTAGGTAACGGTAAGGAACAAACGCTTTCAGAAAAGGTTCTCCAGTTTAAACATACCGATCCTTTTACCCGCGTATTGCCTTTGTGCGGCAAAACCCGCTCCACTATTGATTCCCTGCTTAATCATAATTTCTCCGGAACACTTGAGAATATTTTCCTCAATGCCCAGATGCAGGTATTGCTTTTGTACAGCCTGGATTGCATGCTCGAACAAAAACCCGAACCTGAATTCACCTGTAAATTTCTGGCCAACGAAGATGGCAGGGAACGTATAATTAAGGCAAGGGAAGTTCTTTTGCAACATATTTGCGAGCCGATAACTATCCGGGAACTGAGCAAAAAAGTTGCAATAAATGAATGCTACCTCAAGAAAGGATTTAAGGAAATTTTCGGCACCACCATATTTGATTTCTACCAGAATCAGCGGATGGAGCACGCTAAATATCTTCTTTACGAAAAAGGCCTTAGCGTAACAGACGTTGCAGCCATGCTTGGCTATTCTTCTATTTCTCACTTTAGTACCGCATTTAAGCGGCATACCGGCATTAAACCTTGCGAGCTCCTGCTCAGATAACAAGAATAATTAATACCCTCCAGGTTTTCCCCTTTGCGTAAATAGTTTTCCCGGTTGCGGAAGCCAACCGCGCTCACCTTTTGTTCCTTCGCGCAAAATCTTACTTCTGGAAAATGAAACTTTCTATTCGATATTTTTTACTGGCGACCATTTTATCTTTTTCTGCACAGCTTAATGGATTCTGTCAAACAACAATTTCAGGCAGAGTATTCACAAAAGACAATAAACCCGCTGAGGGCGTAAATATTGAGTTGAAAGACCTCAAATTATTTACAATAACCGATGCGGCAGGATATTTTTCCTTCAGAAAAATCGAAAACGGATCTTACACGGTGGTAGCAACCTTTACCGGAATGCAGACCCAGCAACTATCCGTTACCGTTAGTTCGTTGAATCCCATCAACGTGCAACTCACGCTTGTGGAAAATGCCCGCGATCTGGATGAACTTGTAATACATTCGCGTAAAGGATTAAACGATAACGCACCTGTAGCAGGGAAGATAGCTATCGACCCGATGAGCCTTCCACAAAGTATAGCGGTGATCGGAAAGGAAACAATTTCGGACCAACAATCGCAAAAACTTAGCGATGTAATTAAGAATGTGAACGGCGTCTACCTTTCCACCACCCGCGGGAATGTGCAGGAAAGTTTTTCAGCGCGGGGATATGGGTTTTCCAGCGGTAACATGTTTAAAAACGGGGCAAGAGTTAACTCGGGTGTGATGCCGGAAATAAGCTCGCTTGAGAAAGTTGAAGTACTGAAAGGAAGTGCAGCCATACTGTATGGAAATGTTGCACCCGGCGGGATAATTAATATGGTAACTCTTCAGCCGAAATTTCAGAAAGGTGCTGAAGTTTCTATACGTGGCGGAAGTTTTGGACTGATAAAACCTTCGGTGGACGTTTACGGAGCTGTTACCAGGAATATTGCAGCACGAATAAATGGCACTTATGAGAAAACAGATAGCTACCGCGATCATGTTACATCAAACCGCTTTTATATTAACCCTTCCCTGCTTTTTAATATCAGCAAAAGAAGCACATTCCTTATTCAGGCAGACTATCTTCATCACAACTACACACCTGATTTTGGTGTCGGATCGCTGGACAACACCCTTATTCCTTCTCTTTCGCGGTCAACATTCCTTGGAACTACATGGCAATATAATAAAGCAAGGCAGGCAACGGTTACGGCTACACTAAATTACAAGTTTAGCGAAAATTGGAATCTTGCCACTACCTTATCACACCAGAGATACGCACGAGACTATTATTCAACCGAGAGAATCCAGGCGAAACTGAATGGCGATTGGATCAGGCCACTTAACAAGATCGATTCCCGGGAGAATTATTTTCTTGCGCAGGCCGACCTGACGGGAAATTTCAATACAGGAAGAATTAATCACAGGCTATTGGTGGGCGTGGATGCCGATCGCTACAACACTTTAACGTACAGCTTTAATAATCCCGTGGTATATGATACTATAAATATCCTCGACGAATCTTCTTACCACCGACGAAATGATATTCCCGATGCGAAAAAGGTGAGGAGTGTAGAAACACCTGTTCACCGGGCAGGATTTTATGTTCAGGATTTGATTAGCCTTCATTCAAAAATAAAATTACTTGCCGGCATCAGATGGTCGCAACAAAACAGCAGACCGGCTCACACGTTTCATATTCTACAGGATAGTTCATCTTATTCTTCTTCAAAAACTGATAATGCCTTTTCACCCCGTGCGGGCATTGTGTTTCAGCCCACCAAAAAAACTTCGCTCTTCGCTAGTTATGCGAATTCCTTTTCAATAAATAATGGAACAGATGTTTTTGGCGATGCCCTTGATGCTTCAATTATTGACCAGTATGAATTAGGAATAAAGAATGAATTGCTAAAAGGACGGTTAAACTTTAACCTTACTTTTTATAAGATCATCAACAACAACCTGGCGCAAACAGCCCGCTTCCTTGCTGATGGAGTAACGCCTAATAACAATACTTCGTTCAAGGAACTTGTAGGGCAAACTACAAGTAATGGCGTGGAGATAGATCTCGAGGCAAGACCTGTGAGAACAGTCTACATAATTGCGGGTTACAGTTATAATGATATGCGCTATACAAAAACCCCTGTAGCAAAAGGAAATTATATTGAAGGAGAAAGATTGGTAAACATACCTGCACATACAGCAAATGCAAGCATATTTTATTCGAAGGCCACAAGGAAAAACTCATCTCTGAAATTTGGCGCGGGCATTTATTATATCGGAGAAAGGATCGCAGGATGGAATAACACTTATGAGCAAGCTCAAAACTATTCCCGCCAAATACCTGTGAAAGGATTCGTGACCGCCGACTTTACAATTGGCTATTCTTTCAGAAATATTTCTGCACTTGTTAAAATGTCTAACCTGTTCAATGAACTTAATTATTATGTTCACGAAAATTACAGCGTAAACCCAATTGCTCCGCGGCAGATCGTTTCCACTCTGAAAGTAAAACTGTAAGCTACCTTGAAAATATTCTTTAGACGAATTCACCTTTACCTCGGGCTTGCCACGGGATTGATAATTATGATTACCTGTTTTACGGGTGCTGTGCTTGTATATGAAAAAGATTTACAGCAATTGTTTAATCGCAACAGGTATTTCACAAACAATGGTGGCGAAAGGCTTTCCGCTGACAGGCTTATCGCTGAGTTTCAGAAAAAGCATCCGGGAAATAAAGTTTCATCTTTAAAAATATTCTCCGACCCGGGGAGAAATGCGGAAATAAGTTTTTCCCCGTTGATTAATAAAAAGCAACAATCTGCCGCAGTAAAACCGAAGCGTGAGGTGAAACTTGTTGCATTCGTTGATCCTTATAATGGCGTTATAAAGGAAATATATAATCACCGGGAGTCCTTCTTTTATTTCATTATGGACCTTCATCGATGGATGTTGGGAGGGGACACCGGAAAATTAATTGTAGGAATTTGTACAGTCGTTTTCCTATTCATTCTGATAACAGGTTTGATATTATGGTGGCCAAAGAACAAAGCAATCTTAAAACAGAGACTAAAAATCAAGACCGGTGCCGGCTTTAAGAGGTTAAACCATGATTATCACGTTGTATTGGGATTTTATAGCTCGATCTTTTTATTCATTCTCGCCTTTACCGGACTTGCCTGGTCATTTGAATGGTTCAATGACGGCATTTATTCCCTTACAAATTCAAAAAAGGAAAGGGCCAGTCCCTTGAAGAGTTTAGTAGTAAGGGATCAAAAGGCTGAAGTGGAAAATGCGCTATCCGTGGTTAGGAATGAAGAAGTTTCTCCTTATTATCATATTTCCATTCCTAAAGATTCTTTGGAAGCCTTTTCAATAACAATCCTTCCTCCTCATTCATCACATGAATCTGCTACGGACAACTACTTTGTGGACCAATACTCCGGATCATTGTTAGGTGTTCAAACCTTTGCGTCAAGAAATAAAGGTCAGCGGATAAGGGCTTCTTTCAAGCCGATACACGTAGCTTCAATTTATGGTCATACTTCCAAGGCCATCGGTTTTCTTGCCTGCCTTGCCGGAACTTTCTTCCCGTTGAGTGGAATAATAATGTGGATCAACCGGAGCCGGAAGAAAAGCTTGGCAAAAAAAAGAGATTAAGAAGAAAGATGAAACTCAGTAGTAATTCGAATGAATTGGTTGGGTAGGAGTAGTGGGGGTAGAAAAACTGAAGTTCCGATGGTATAATCCACTCCACTTTTGCACAACTCTTATAGGGCTACCGGCTTAGGTCTCAAAACGGCCTTTTCGGGGTATTGACAATAATTTTACCGCTTCAGATCTTTATCCTTCAAAAAAAGAAAAATATGTTTGAAGGATATGATCAATATGATTTCAATGAGAGTTTTCGGTGCGAAGACGATTGTAAAAAGTACCTTTTTGATTTGAAATGGAAAGACGGTTTCAAATGTTTAAAATGCGGATGCGCAAAATCGTGGAAAGGGAGAAGAAAATTTCATCTGCGATGCAGCAACTGTTGGTATGATGAATCCGCTACCGCCAATACTGTTTTTCATAAAATAAAGATTCCGTTGTTAAACGCCTTCGGTATGGCTTTTCGAATTTCAACTTCCAAGAAAGCATCTTCATGCCTGGGTCTTTCGAGAGACTACGCTGTCAGTAAAGATTCGGCCTGGCTATTCAAGCGGAAAAGTCAGGAAGCGGTAAAGGAAATTTTTGCGGAACCACCCCGATATCATTACAAAAAAGAGCTTTTACTGGAAGGAAGACGTGTCAACTCCCTGGATGTGGCAAGCAAAGATTGTAGTCTCACGCCATCAAACTGCTTTAGCGGCAGCAAAAAATTATCAATGCCAAGGATAATTTCAAAGGAAAGGATTGGTCAGGCTTTTAGCGGTTTTGAAGGACGGAGCAGACACATATTAGAATATAATTTCCGAATCTGGGTGAATGGTGTGCATCACCACTGCTCAGACCGGTACCTAAGCGGCTATCTGGCGGAATACTTCTTCCGGTATTCTAATCGGAAGGAAATAAATTTGGTATGGCACAGGTTGATTGAGTGCTTTTTAAAAGGAAGGCCCTATTACCACAGAGCTATTGAGACGTAAACGGGTAATCCTCAGAATGTCCAGAGCAGTGTAAGACGGGGGAATTAAAATGTCTTATTAATTCGGATACTCCTAGAAAAGCCTTCGTAAAAGCTTTAATCCCAATCATTGTTCCCACGCAGGCACAAAAAAGAGGCCTTAGGCCTCTGTTATCATTCATCGCTATTCTTCAAAAAGGAGTAAGATTTTGAAACAACTGGATTTTAAAACGGAACTATCGCTTTTCATCTTTTTTAAAGGTTTCAGTTTTTTAAAAGAACGGGAGCAAGACTACTCCCGTTTTACCCTAATAAAACCCTAAACCAGCAAAAAAATTTATTCGGTTATTGTTCCTTCTTCGCTAACCAAAATCTCTTTTTTGGTGTTATCAGCCTGCTCAATCTTTACTTTATAGTAAGATGGAATACCGGCTAACTCAACCTTTGCTATTTCTGTAACTTTTGAATCTGCATATTGAGCAGAAACAGAAGTATTAATTATTTCCGGAACGGCGCTTGTTTCAATTTCAGTTCTCGATCTCACTATATTTCCTTCTCCATCAAATTCCGCCGTTTGCTTTTGCTTCGCCTCATTAGTGAATGTGGCTACATAATTACCATTATAACTTTTCTTCCAGGCCTTCTTTTCAGCATTGGAAAATTTGCCTTCAAAAGAAGTGGAAACTGCAGCTGGAACCGATATAGATTTAGCTGCCTTTTTCTTTTGTGCTTCTGCTGAAATGCTAAACATTAAACCACAGCACAGAATGATCAAAGCGTTTTTCATGAATCTTAGATTTGTTTTTGGATAAATTGGGTTCACTTCACACTTTACTAATACTATGCCAAGATCAACCAATGTTGATAAGTGAAAGGTTTTTAACAATTGAAGAAAAAGCGCCTATTTACAACAACGAAAACCGTCTGTGAGATATAAATTTTTGGTAATCAATATCGTGAAGAGTTTCAAATTTGTAATCATGTGCAACTCTACGGTTTTACCTATTTCAGCCCGCGCTTACAACTATTTAATACCTTTGCTCCTCAATAAAAATTTTGTCGTTTTATGCCGGGGAAGTATAAGGAATTTCAACAATTGAATCTGCCGGACATAGGTGGTGAAATACTGGATAACTGGAAGGAAAACAATGCATTCGAAAAGAGTGTAGCCTTTCGCACGGGCAGAGAGCCCTTCGTTTTTTATGAAGGTCCGCCGAGCGCTAATGGTATGCCCGGTATTCACCATGTTATATCCCGAACCCTTAAAGACTTGGTTTGCAGATACAAGACGATGAAAGGATACCAGGTAAAAAGAAAAGGTGGTTGGGATACACATGGCCTTCCGGTTGAGTTGGGTGTTGAAAAGGAACTCGGAATTACTAAGGAAGATATCGGCGTAAAAATTTCGGTGGAAGACTACAACCGCAAATGCAGGGAAGTGGTGATGAGGTATAAGGATAAATGGGATGACATCACCCGTAAAATGGGATACTGGGTTGACCTCAATAACCCCTACGTAACCTTTGAAAATGAATATATTGAGTCTCTTTGGTGGTGCCTTAAACAGCTATATGATAAAGATTTGCTGTATGAAAGTGTCAGCATCCAACCCTACTCCCCTGCTGCCGGTACAGGGTTGAGCAGCCATGAACTTAATCAGCCTGGTACCTATAAAGACGTAAAAGATACAAGTGCCGTTG
>JAEZDA010000030.1 GCA_023433345.1 Bacteroidota bacterium
CTTTTTGAAGGTATGGACCCGGGCTCACTGCATACCATAGAGCGAACAGCCTGGTGGTTGCACATCATCGGAATTTTCGCTTTTGCTAATTACCTGCCCTACAGCAAACACCTTCATATCATTCTTGCATTCCCGAATGCCTATTATGCGCGGCTTGAACCTAAGGGAAAAATGGATAACATGATCGCCGTGCAAAATGAGGTGAAGTATGCAATGGAGCCCGAAACCGCTCCTACTGGCGAGGCGACGCCAGTAAAATTTGGAGCGAAGGATGTGCAGGATCTGAGTTGGAAAAATTTACTCGATGCTTACAGTTGTACGGAATGTGGCAGATGTTCTGCCGCATGCCCGGCGAACATTACCGGTAAATTATTGAGTCCGCGTAAAATTATGATGGACACCCGCGATCGGCTGGAAGAAGTTGGTCGCAACATTAAAAAGAACGGAGCTTTTGAAGACGATGGAAAATCGTTGCTGCATGATTATATAAAGGTGGAGGAACTGCGTGCATGTACAACCTGTAATGCCTGCGTGCAGGAATGCCCTGTTAGCATTAATCCGCTCGACATAATATTAGAACTCCGCAGGAGCCTCGTGATGGAAGAAAGTAATGCGCCGCAGGAATGGAACGTTATGTTCTCAAACATCGAAAACAATTTTGCACCATGGAAGTTCAGTCCCGATCAACGGGATGAATGGGTGCAGGGGTGATTTGATGATTTGATGATTTGATGATTTGGTGATTTGATGATTTGATGATTCCTGACTACCGACTAACGATCCGTGCCGACGCAATGCATTGCGTCGGTAACTAATCCTCCGGCGGCGGCGGAATATCCTTCTCTTCTATCTGCTCAATCTTATCAACTGCATCTTTATGCCGTAACATTTTTATAAGATGTATAATGGCGGTTAGCGTAAAAATTCCTCCGATCACCCAATTCATATACATCTCACTGTTATGGATAACCGAAACCAGCCACCTTCCTCCGAAAATAAAAATACAATTGCCCAGCAGAGTGCCGAGACCGATGCCGATTATATAAATATTATAAAGGCGATTGCTGGGTTTTAACACGCCTTTTGAAAAAAGCACTGTGCTCCATCCAAACCAGAAAGGAATCTGCACGGGGTTGATGGCAGACATCATCATACCAAACAAAAAGCGGTGCATATCATTATGAAGCAGGGCGTTTTTAGCTTCAGGATTTTCCCGCATCGCAGCGGCAAAGCTTCCAATAGCCAGGGCAAGTACGATGCCCAGTGTAAGCCATTCCATGATCTTCATCAGCTTCCTCTGCCTTCTCACCCAACTTATTGCAACAAGGCTGATCCTTACATAGATCATTTCTACCAGTAGTGCCCCACTTACGAAAAACAGGGCCTGGCGTATGCTCTCCTGTATGCCGATCTGCATGCCCATTATGTTCAGCGTTCCCATTGGCAACGTACCAAGAAAACTGATCAACATTCCCCAAAAGAAAACGCGAAGGAGCAAGAGTGAAAATTTGATGTGCAAATATGCAGATTATTTTTTCACTTTTTTTCACGCAAAGAAGCAAAGGCACTAAGAATCAAAATTCAAAACCAGAATGCTCCGGACTACAGACTACAAACTACAAACTACTAACTACCAACTACCATGTGTTTTCTCGCTAACATTCCCTTACTTTGTTTTTCAAACCAATTACAATCGATATGCAGGTTCCCACCATGGCGGAGATGTTTGCTAACGGGCAGAGTCCTGAAATTCTTTTCTGGGTGGGATGCTCCGGCAGTTTTGATCAGCGTGCACAAAAGATCACACGTGCCTTTGTAACCATATTGAACAAGTTGGAAATTTCATACGCGATTTTAGGAAAGGAAGAAATGTGTACCGGGGATCCGGCCCGAAGGGCGGGCAACGAATTTATGTTCCAGATGATGGCTTACCAGAACATACAAGTACTGAATGGCTATGGAATCAAGAAGATCGTAACTGCATGCCCTCATTGCTTCAACATCTTTAAAAATGAATATCCTGAACTCGGCGGAAATTATGAGGTGATTCATCATGCCGTGTTTCTTCAGCAATTAATTAATGAGGGAAGGATTGTGATGCCCGAAGGAGGCGCTTTCAAAGGAAAGAAGATCACATACCACGATAGTTGTTACCTCGGCCGCGCCAATAATATTTATGAGGCACCCCGCAAGGTGCTTGAAGCTCTCGATGCAGAACTGATCGAAATGAAACGATGCCGGAGTAATGGATTGTGCTGTGGCGCAGGCGGCGCACAAATGTGGAAGGAAGAAGAAAATGGTGATAAGCGAATTAACATTGAGCGTGCTGATGAAGCCTTGGAAACAGGCGCGGGTGTTATAGCTTCTGCCTGCCCTTATTGCAACACCATGCTAACGGATGGCGTTAAAAATCGTGAGAAGGAAAATGAAGTTCAGGTGCTGGATATCGCAGAACTCGTGGCTCAGGCTTTGGTCGGAAGTTGATAGTCGGTAGTCGGTAGTCTGCAGACGGTAGTCGATAGCCCATATTTTAATTTTCCATTAAGAATTTATAATTCCTCCTGAGCTCTTTTTTTGTAATTACCGTCCTCACTATCGCCACTTTGCTGCTCTGGAAATGAGGTATGGACATTATGAAAAGAACATAGGCTTTGCCAGTGATATTGTGTCAATGAATGTAACCGTTAAATGAGCTGACCCATTGATCCAGGTCACATTCATTTCTTATTGTATGTCATTTAATATCTATTCAACTGCAACTACCTTTGCCTTTCATCTAAAAAACAAATGTTATGGCAAATACAAAATGGTCGGTTGACCCAACGCACAGCGAAGTAGTTTTTAAAATCAAACACCTCATGATCTCAACTGTTACCGGCAGATTCAATGAATTTTCCGCAACGGCTGAAACAGCTTCACCCGACAGTTTCGACAATACAAGTAATATTGAGTTTTCAGCCAATATTGCTTCCATTGATACAAAGAATGAACAGCGGGATACGCACCTGAAATCTGATGATTTCTTCAATGCAGAAAAATATCCTCAGCTAACTTTCAGAGGAAAAACCCTGCATCTAAATGGATCTGAAGGAACACTTGAAGGCGATTTGACCATTCGCGAAACAACCAGGCCGATTGCACTTGATGTAGAGTTCGGCGGAATTGTTACCGATCCCTACGGACAAACCAAGGCAGGTTTCACACTAACGGGAAAGCTTAAACGAAAAGAATTTGGCTTGAACTGGAATGCCATAACTGAAGCTGGCAACGTAGTGGTTAGTGATGAAATAAAATTGCAGGTAGAGGTTCAATTCGTCAAGCAGTAACTAAACAGTAGCTGATCGTAAGGATCTTACATATTTACCTTCCCGGGCATGCTGGTCATCATTTCGTGAACTGTTGAAAGTCATGTTCAGCAAATAAAGGACTAAGAAAGTTTTGGTAACTTTGCGCCATCAAAAACAATTAAATCTTATAATATGAATCTTAAGAATGTTTTGTTGGGATTAACAGCACTCACTCTCTTTGCCTGCAACCAGGGCGGCGAAAGCAAGACTGAATCAACTACGCATGACGCGCATCAAACAACTCCGGAAACTACAACTCCGGCTACAACTGATGAGGCTGCAAACACTGAAGTAAACGGTGTGCTGGAGCTTACCTTAAATGCAAATGACCAGATGCAGTATGATAAAAAAGAGTTTAAAGTTAAGGCCGGTCAGAAAATTAAGCTAACACTTAACCACACCGGTAAAATGGACAAGAAAGCAATGGGACACAACTTTGTTCTTCTTCAATCTGGTATTGATCCTGCCTTCTTTGCACAGGCTGCAGTGAAAGCAACCGACAATGATTACATTCCGAAGTCGGAAGAAAAAAACATCATTGCACATACTAAAATGATCGGCGGTGGAGAATCAGACACAATTGAATTTGAAGCACCGGAATCTGGCGTGTATCCTTTCATGTGCACCTTCCCGGCACACTGGGGAGTGATGCAGGGTAAGTTTATCGTAGAATAAGAAAGACTTTGAAGCCGGGCCATTCGCCCGGTTTTTTTTATCTTTGACCTATGAGATCACCAGCATTTGTTTTAATATTTATCGCACTTGGGCTACTTGTTGCACTTGGATTAATGTTTGGCCTTCCACGTTATAATGTGTGGCAGCAGGAAATGGCTGGCAAGGCTGAAATGGCAAAGGCTGAGCAAAACCGTAAAATTCTTGTAGAAGAAGCCAAAGCAAAACTCGAAGCAGAAAAACTCAATGCCCAGGCCGAAATAGAAAGGGCTAAGGGAATGAGTGAGGCAATGAAAATTGAAAACGGAACATTGAATGAAACATACAACCAATATCTCTTCATCCGCACGCTCGAAAAGTTGGCGGATAAAGGCAATCTTCCTCAAATTATTTACATTCCTTCAGAAGGATTGTTGCCGGTGATGGACCTGAAAAAAAATAGTCCCGGCTTAACCAATTCCTTTACGGGAGAATAACTTGTTACCTTGAACACCATAAACGATACACAGCCTGCTTTTGATGTTGGAGCGCATCTTCCATCAGATTTTTCAAACAACTCCAAAGTTTGGATATACCAGGCGGATCGCATATTCACTGTTTCTGAAGCATTCGAGCTGGAAAAAATTTTTGAAGATTTTGTTTCAGCCTGGAAGAGCCATGGCAGCCCTGTAAAAGGATTTGCGGGATTGTTCTTCGGCCGTTTTATCATTCTTATGGCCGATGAAACGCAAACAACTGTCGGCGGCTGCAGTACAGATAGCTCTGTGGCAATGATCAGGGAAATACAGAAGCGCTATAACACAAACCTGCTCAACAGGCAGGATCTTGCCTTTTATATAAAAGGAAAGCCTGAAGTGATCCCCATGCAGCAACTTCCCTATGCTGTTGAACATGGCTTTGTGCAGCCATCCACTCTTTATTTCAACAATTCCATTACTTCAAAAAAAGACCTGCTAAGCAAATGGATAACCCCGGCCGGAGAAACATGGCTTAGGAGATATTTTAATTCATAGTTCCGGATGGAAGGGGACTGGTTCCTGGCTCATAGTTAAAACATTGAATTACACCACCACTTACCTATTTAAACGTTGTAAAACAAGTCTCGTTGCCGACCGGAGCTTTCGATACTACCAAGTAGAAACTACAATCTACCGGAGTGTCGGCACTTAAGTTCCTTTCCCTTCCTGCCATGATGGCAGAGTGCCTTACATTATTTATCTTTGCACTTCAATTTTTTTTGATGGAAGAACTGTTGATAGATAAGAGACACGATGAGGCCCGGCAGGGCGAGGTATTTAAAGGCTTGTCAACAGGTTCCCCTATCGGTAAACGCTTCTATATCGAAAGCTATGGGTGCGCAATGAATTTTGCAGACAGTGAAGTTGTAGCGTCGATTTTACAAAAAGAAGGATTTTCACCCACCTCGGAGCCTGATCAATGTGATCTGATTCTCATAAATACCTGTTCGATAAGGGAAAAAGCTGAACTAACGGTAAGAAAGAGGTTGACCGAATTTAAGAAGCTGAAGAGATCCAATCGCGGCCTCCTTGTTGGTGTGCTTGGTTGTATGGCCGAAAGGTTGAAATCAGCCTTCCTTGAAGAGGAAAAGCTGGTGGATCTGGTAGTTGGCCCTGATGCCTACAGAACCCTTCCAACTCTTATTGAAGAAGCTCATGGCGGGCAAAAAGGAATAAACGTTTTACTGAGTCGCGAAGAAACATATGCTGATATCTCTCCTGTACGATTGAACAGCAATGGCATTACTGCATTTGTAAGCATAATGCGGGGATGTAACAATATGTGTTCATTTTGCGTAGTACCGTTTACGCGTGGCCGTGAGCGAAGCCGCAGTGCCGAAAGCATTGTGAACGAATGCAGGCAACTGTTTGATGATGGATATCGCGAAGTGACCCTGCTCGGCCAGAATGTAGACAGCTACCATTTTACAGATGAAAAAGGAAAGAACCCGGTGTCATTTGCAAACTTACTGGCACGCGTAGCCGAAATTTCTCCCCTTCTGCGTATTAGGTTTTCAACATCTCACCCTAAGGATATTACAGATGAAGTGTTGTTCACCATGAAGAAGTACCACAACATTTGCAAATACATTCATCTACCCGTGCAAAGCGGAAGTTCGAGGGTATTGCAACTAATGAACAGAACCTATAGCAGGGAATGGTACATTTCAAAAGTAGACAGGATAAGGGAATTGATCCCGGAATGCGGTTTGTCTACCGACATGATCGCAGGCTTTTGTACTGAAACAGAGGATGATCATAAAGAATCACTCAGCCTGATGGAATATTGCAGGTACGACCTTGCCTATCTTTATTATTATTCAGAACGGCCGGGAACACTTGCCGCGCGCAGGTTTGAAGATGATGTGCCGCTAGAAGTGAAAAAACGGAGGCTGCAGGAACTGGTGGACCTTTATAGAGGTCATTCCCTGCTCAGTATGCAGCGGGATGTGGGAAAAACATTCAGAGTACTAATAGAAGGAACTTCTAAAAAAAATGCAGAGGAGTTTTTCGGCAGAAATGATCAGAACAAGGTGGTGGTTTTCCCCCGCCAACAATTTAAAAAAGGAGATTATGTAAACGTAAAGATCGATTCCTGCACCGCGGGCACTCTTCTCGGGCGTGTAATTTCATAACAACTTCAAATGGATCTTCAATGAATAAAAAACAGGTTCGGAATAATCGGCAATTCGCCAGAGCTTAATTACGCCCTTAATGTGGCGGTGCAGGTTGCCGCTACCGACCTTAGTGTGCTTATAAATGGTGAGAGTGGCGTTGGAAAGGAAGTATTCTCGCAGATAATTCACAGCCTTTCGGCAAGAAAACATAACCCCTTCATCGCCGTGAATTGCGGAGCCATTCCGGAAGGAACGATCGATTCAGAATTGTTCGGCCATGAGAAAGGCTCTTTCACAGGGGCAGTTGACAGCAGGAAAGGTTACTTCGAAACAGTTAACGGCGGCACTATTTTCCTGGATGAGATCGGCGAGATGCCATTAGGCACGCAGGCCAGGTTGCTGCGGGTGCTGGAAGCGGGAGAATATATTCGTGTTGGAAGCAGTAAGGTTCAGAAAACCGATGTTCGCGTTATCGCCGCATCCAACAAAGATCTTCTGGAGCTTTCTCATCGCGGGCGCTTCCGGGAAGACCTGTACTACAGGCTCAACACCGTTCCCATTCGTGTGCCGGCATTGCGCGATCGAAAAGACGATATCATGCTCCTCTTCAGAAAATTTACGGCAGACTTTGCAGACAGGTACAAAACCACGCCTGTATTACCCGATGAATCTGCAAAACAAATGCTGCTGAACTATTCATGGCCGGGAAATATCAGGGAGCTGAAGAACATTGCAGAGCAAATTTCTGTGCTGAGCAAGGAAAGGCATATTACCGCCCAGCAATTGCAACAGTTCCTTCCTGAACAGCAACACTCACGGTTACCCGTACTCGCCGGACCAGGAAATGTATCACAATCAGAATTCGCAAACGAAAGAGAGATCATCTACAAACTTTTCTTCGACATGAAAAAGGATGTAAATGAACTAAAGAAAATGTTTTTTGAAGTTTTGAAAAACCCCGCGATCGCCCAAAATATGCCGGCCTTTACAAATGACAACGCAGTTCATGATTACACTCCGCAGTCGCCCGCGGCAGCGCTGGTGCACGGTGGAAGTAACCCCATGTTTTTCAGAAACGGGAACCAGGGCGAACCGATCCATCATCATGAAGAGGTGGACGAATCTCTGAGCATTGTGGATAAGGAAAAAGAATTGATCATTAAAGCGCTTAAAAAACATCGTGGCAAAAGAAGGGACGCATCAATTGATCTCGGTATAAGCGAACGTACGCTCTACAGGAAACTGAAAGAATATGATATTGAAGACCTGTAAATTCCTGTTTCAATCAATGAACAAAACAAATATGATAAAAGCATTTAAGCTTACGGCTGCAGTAATGCTTGTTTTTACTTTTTCTTTTTCAACCTGTAAGTATGGGTTTAAAGATACGGCACCTATACCTGCGGAGATAACAACCTTCCGCGTGAACTACTTTGAAAATAAGGCGCAATACATCAACACACAGTTGAGTCCGCAAATCACGGAAAGACTGAAGCAAAAGATCATCAACACAACCAGGCTTAATCAAACCAATGACGACCAGGCACACTACGACATCAATGGATATGTGTCGCAATATTACACATCAACAGTTGGTATCAGTGGAAATGATGCCAACACCAACAGGTTGACAGTGGGCTTCCACCTTAGCTTTAAGAATAATGTGGATGATACAAAAGATTTTGAAGCCGAACTTTCGCGCACCTTCGACTTCCCGGCCACGCAAAGTCTTTCGCAGGCAGAGGCCAGCCTTAATGAAGAAATAGTGAGGAATATTGTCGACGAAATTTTCAACCGAATATTTTCAAACTGGTAGTAGCATTACTTAATTAGATTTGAATCATGTTGCAGCAAACACTTCTTGAGCAGGTTTTCACTAACATACCTTCCGAAGGGAGGGAAGCATGGCTTGAGGATATTGTGAGAAAATATCCTTATTTCAGCACAGCTCATTATTTTCTTCTGCGCGAAAAAGGCGGGCTCGAATCCGCACCTTTCCAGGCTGCGAAAACTGCACTGCATTTCAGCCATCCCTATCTTCTGCAACAAAGGCTGCAGCATGAACATCTTACAATGGTGGATGAATCCCCCTTGAAGCTGTCCGAAGAACCATCCACCTCAGGCAATGAAAATGAATTTTCATCGGAAGATGCCGGGGAAAATATAAACATTGAAGGCTCTAAACCAGAGGATGATGTTGCGCCCGTTATTGTCCAAAAGGAAAAGGTTAAGGAAGATGACAAGCTTACCGAAATGGTTTTCGAGCCTCTTCACACAACCGATTATTTTGCTTCCCAGGGAATAAAGCTGAGCGAAGAAATGCTTTCACAAGATAAACTCGGCAAACAAATGCGACGCTTTACAGACTGGCTGAAAACAATGAAAAAGATTCCCGGGGCAACAGACCAGGTGCCGGTTGACATAAGCGTGAAGGCTATCGCCGAAAACAGCAACAGGGAGGAAGAAGTGTATACCGAATCTATGGCGGATGTATACATTGAGCAACAAAAGTTTGGGAAAGCACGCGACATATACACCAAATTAAGTTTGCTCAATCCTTCCAAAAGTGCTTACTTTGCAGCCAAACTGGAAAAAATTAAAGATTATTAATATGTTAGTGTTTTTTGGAATATTGATTCTGATCGCCTCTGTGATACTTGGTTTTATAATTCTTGTTCAAAACCCTAAGGGTGGCGGGCTTTCTGGTGTGTTAGGCGGTTTCAGCAATCAGTTGATAGGTGTGAAGCATTCTACGGATATCATGGAGAAAGGCACATGGATTTTCGCTGCGATAGTTGGCGCACTGTGTATTATTTCTCCCGCTTTCATACCTGAAGAAGGTGGAGGCGCAAATGACAGCCTTCTGCAAGGCGTTAGTACGAAGCCTCAAACGCAGCAGGCTGCCCCGGTAACACCGGCAAATCCGTCAGGAACAGTTACCTTGCCAGGCGCCCAGTCTGCTCCGGCTCCTGCTCCCGCCCCTTAAGCGATAAATTATTTTTTAACACCCCGTTCGGTTGAGCGGGGTTTTTTTATTTTACTTTGTTTCTAACCTATTCACAACTATGAAAAAAGGTCTTTTAGTATTTCTTCTTTTGCTTACGACAGCAGGCATCTACAGCGGGTGGCAGGTGTTTGGTCCTGTTGTCAGCCAGCCTGAAGGTGGATATTTCTACATACGGACAGGTGAAGATGTTAATACCGTTAAAAAGAATTTGCTTGATAATAAAATAATCAGCAATGATTTCTTTTATACCCAGGTGGCTCGCTATGCAGATTTTACCAGGGCCAGGCCCGGTCGTTATAAAATTGCGGAAGGATCAAGCATTGTAGACCTGGTAAAGAAATTACGCCGCGGAAACCAGGAACCGGTTCGCTTAGTGATAAACAAATTCCGCACGAAGGAAGAT
Organism: Bacteroidota bacterium; assembly: GCA_023433345.1. GTDB lineage: Bacteria > Bacteroidota > Bacteroidia > Chitinophagales > Chitinophagaceae > Ferruginibacter. Next base: position 10,065 of record JAEZDA010000030.1, read on the forward strand.
CTTGCCGGGCGAATAGGCAGGCAATTTGAATGTGATTCCCTGGAAGCCATAAAGTTTTTGCTGAGTAATGATTCTCTCCAAAAATTTGGCGTGGATACGCATACGGTGGTCACGCTTGTGATCCCCAACACTTATGAATTGTACTGGAATGGAAATTTTGAAAGGATACTTAGCAGATTGAAAGCAGAACATGACAAATTTTGGACTGAGGAGCGTTTAGCAAAAGCTAAGCAGAAAGGCTTAACGGCAGAAGACGTTTATACAATGGCAAGCATTGTTGAAGAGGAAACGAACAAAAAGAAAGACAAAGAACTGATAGCAAGTGTATATATCAACAGGATAAAAAAAGGCATGAAGCTGGAGGCGGACCCAACAGTAAAATACGCCAGCAGAAATTTTGGCTTAAAACGGATCCTGTATGGTCATCTCAAATATCCTTCGCCATACAACACTTACCAGGTTACCGGGCTCCCTCCCGGGCCGATCAGCACGGCCTCACGGGAAACGATAGACGCAGTTTTGAATGCGCCGCAAACTGATTACATTTTTTTTGTGGCGAAACCTGATTTTAAAGGATATTCCAACTTTGCTTCCAATTATGAAGATCATAAAAAATATGCGAGAGCCTATCAAAAGGCGCTTGACAGCCTTATATTAAGTAAACAGGGCAATTAGTGCTAACGAAGATCGAAAAAATATTTGCGCGGAATAAAGTGGCGACCTTCATTCTGAATCGTAGCCGAAACTGGTATTTGCCCGGTTTTGAAGGTGTAAGCATGTTTGAAGTGATCAAAGCCTTTTATACCCATGTAAAACTTCAGGGTTTGCGGGAGAGAGCTGCGGCAATATCCTACAACTTCATCATGGCCCTGCCGCCATCCTTTCTTTTTCTCTTCACACTGATCCCGCATTTACCCTTTATTTCAATTAGAAGTATCAAGGTTCAGATGCACAACCTGGTGTACGACATAATACCTGCTCCTCAGTATAACAAAGAGGTGATCAGGTTTTTAGATTCATTTATTGACGGCTCAAAAATCGGATTGCTTTCATTTTCGCTTTTGCTCTCTTTATTCTTTGCATCTAATGCAATGATGGGACTAATGCGAGCATTCAACAGGAAATATTTTGGCTTTACAGACAGGAAGAGGATCAACCAGCGCTGGATAGCCATCAAGTTAACATTCATACTTTTCGGACTTCTTCTCTCCTACCTCCTTCTTTTGATCATGCAGGGCGCTCTCCTGAGGCTGATCGTTTCAAACGATGGGTGGCGTGAGGTGATCTTGTATACTCGCTGGTTTTTTATTGTGTTGCTGATCTACTTTACCATTGCCTTTATATTTAAGTATGCACCGCCTGTTCAGAAACGCTGGAAGATTCTGAGCCCCGGCACTGTGCTGGCAACCTTCCTCAGCATCTTATCTTCGCTCGGCTTCGCTTTTTTCGTGAATAATTTTGGAAGATTTAATGCACTTTATGGTTCCATCGGAACAATCATGGTTGTAATGGCCCTGATTTTCATTAACTCCCTCGCCATCCTGATAGGTTTTGAACTAAACGTTAGTATAAAAGCAGCAAGTGCGCGCAAGCAGATGCAGCCCTAAAATAACATCCTTTTACATGAGCGGGCAACGTATTCGGCCGGATAATAGGTACATTTGTTTCAACAAAACTGAAAACATGAAATCATTATTTCTCTTTATAGGCATTGCCCTTATAGCCGTTACCATGGGTTTCGTTCAGGAAACATTGCCAATAGGCT
>JAEZDA010000052.1 GCA_023433345.1 Bacteroidota bacterium
ATCCCCGAGCTCTACAGGATCTTCAGGCCTTCTCTCAACAGGCTTCTTCATTAATGCATCAAAGTTCTGAAGTGAAACCTGGGCTTCCTTGTATGAAAGAATGATATTGCCAAGATCTTGCAGCGGCATAAAAATCGCATTCATTATTACCTGCATGGATATAAGCTCCCCCGTGGTCAGCACCTTCCTGAATATGAGCCAAAGCAGAATAAATAAAATCGATTGCTTTAGTAAATTCAACGTTGTTCCCTGGAGAAAGCTAAGCGTTCTTACTCTCTTCACTTTTTGCATTTCCAGGTCGTATATCTTTTGAGTGAAACCTTTCAACCTCCGTATTTCAGGATAAGTTAGCCCGAGGCTTTTCACCAGTTCAATATTCCGAAGTGATTCAGTGATGTTCCCGGACATCCTGGAATTCTCCCTGAATATTTTTCGTTGTATTGTCTTTATTTTTCGGCTAAGCATACCTGTTAGTCCGCCCAAAAGCAGCACACCCACCAGAAATACAGGAACCAACAACCAACTACGGGTAACCGCATAATACGAGAGAAAGCCCAGGCCAACGATTGTACTAAACACTACATGAATTACTTCGGTGACGAATTTCTCAGTGTCCCGCTTCGTTTTCTGCAAAATAGAAAGCGTTTCACCGCTTCTCTGATCTTCAAACTCCTGGTAGGAGAGACGGAGCGTTTGTTTCAACCCATCGTCAAAAACATTCATTCCAAATTTTTGAACTATCATCCTCACCACATATTCCTGCAGGGTTCGGGCAAGCCTTGCAGCCATTGCAACAGCTACTGCAAGGCCCAGCAGGTAAAGGATTCCACGGATAAGTTCGTTTTCAGTTTTGCCTCCCGTGTTCATTGCATACTCATCAATGATCTTTCCGAATATTACCGGGTCAAGGAATGTTAGTACCTGCGCGATGCCTGCAAGAGTTAATGCAAGAACAACGAGCCATTTGTGCGGTCGAATATATTGCCAGAAGATTTTCATGCTTTTAATATAATGTATTGGATCGGAAGTGCCGGTTGCAACATACATGCCCAAAATCGCTAACTTTGCGCCTCAAAAAAGAGCTTGAAATGAAAGAAGTATATATACTATCGGCAGTAAGAACGCCAATTGGGAGCTTTGGCGGCTCGTTGAAAGATTTCACCGCATCTCAACTTGGAGCGATCGCTATTAAAGGAGCATTGGAAAAAGCAGGAGTTGATCCTAAGGATGTAGACGATGTTTTAATGGGATGTGTTATCCAGGCCAATGTAGGGCAGGCTCCTGCGCGCCAGGCGGCTAAATTTGCCGGCTTGCCAGATGAAGTGAACTGCACAACAGTAAACAAGGTTTGCGCAAGCGGAATGAAAGCGATCTCCCAGGCGGCTCAAAGCATTATGCTTGGAGATGCTGACATTGTAGTTGCCGGCGGAATGGAAAGCATGAGTAATGTGCCTTTCTACCTCGACAAGATGCGTTGGGGAAACAAATACGGTAATTCAAATGTTATCGACGGGCTGGCAAAAGACGGCCTCACCGATGTATATGATGGTCAGGCAATGGGAATGGCTGCCGAGGCATGCGCATCAGGATGCGGAATCTCACGCGAAGAGCAGGACGCTTTTGCCGTGGAAAGCTATAAACGCAGCCAGGCGGCAGTGAATGAAGGAAAATTTGAAAACGAGATCGTTCCCGTAGAAATTCCACAGAGGAAAGGAGACCCTTTAAAGTTTGCAAAGGATGAGGAACCTTTCAATGTGAAGTTTGAAAAGATACCGGAATTGAAAGGTGCATTTAAGAAAGACGGAACCGTTACCGCAGCCAACGCGTCTACAATGAATGACGGCGCTGCTGCACTGGTACTGATAAGCAGGGAAAAGGCTGAGCTGCTCGGGCTTAAACCGATCGGAAAAATAATCGGTTATGCTGATGCTGAACAGAAACCTGTGGACTTTACCACCACTCCTTCAATAGCAGTACCTAAAGCTGTTGCAAAGGCAGGGCTTAAAATGGAAGATATTTCCTTTTGGGAATTGAATGAAGCCTTTGCAGTTGTGGGTATTGAAAATACAAAGAGGATGAAACTTGATCCCGCGAAGGTGAATGCACATGGAGGAGCCGTTAGTATCGGGCATCCGCTGGGAGCAAGCGGCGCACGAATAATAGTTACTCTCCTCAATGTGTTAAAAGCCAACAATGCAAAATACGGTGCTGCCGGTATTTGCAACGGCGGCGGCGGCGCAAGCGCAATGGTGATAGAGAATATTTAATCAACTCCTGATAAAAGAAAAGCCCCCGAAGTTGTCAGGGGCTTTTTATTTTGGCGAATATTATTTCTATAACAATATTGCGATCAGAACAATCACCACCCAAACTCCTAAACCGATCCAGGCCCACCTCACTCTCTTTGATTTTTTATCGTCATTGATCAGGTAAGCGATCAAAACCCCGATCAACCCGAGCACAAAGCCGAGCGCAAATCCCCCAATATGAAAACTTTCGCCGGCTGCAGCTTTTTTCAGTGTTTGGTTGTGTACGCGGCCATCTTCATCTATCATTCCGCGTAGTTTTTTCTGAGCTGCCTTAAACGCTATTTTCTGACCACCCTTCATTTTATGGCCACTAAGCTCTTCGAAATCCTTCCTCGAAATTTCAGACAGGTCTTTCAGCGAAATTTTGTTGCCCGTTGATCCAACCGGGAAAAACAATTCAGATGCTTTAGGGTTTTCAGAATTCATTTTTCCTGGCGACACTGAGGCGAACTGTGGTGCACTGAAAAATAAAACAGCAACGATAATTAGCAGGAACTTTTTCATTTGGGAAATTTTAAGTGGATAAAATAAAATATGCATCTAATATATTCATTATTTAAGATGGACCGAAAAAAAATGTATTCGACCACCAGCTTCTCCTTGCAGTTTTAATGATTTGCTGAAATGCGTTTAATAAAATAAATTTGCCCTCCACAAAAACCAGCTACATGCGGCAAATAGCATTCAGGGAAGCACTTCGCGAAGCGATGCAGGAGGAAATGAGAAGAGATGAGCGCGTATTCTTAATGGGCGAGGAGGTTGCAGAATACAATGGAGCATACAAGGTAAGCCAGGGAATGCTTGATGAATTTGGTGCCCGGCGTGTTATCGACACTCCAATAGCAGAACTTGGCTTTACTGCAATAGCTGTGGGAGCTGCGCAGAACGGACTTCGCCCGATAGTTGAATTTATGACCTGGAATTTCGCTGTACTCGCACTTGATCAAATACTGAACACAGCTTCCAAAATGCTTGCAATGAGCGGAGGCCAGGTAGGTTGCCCGATCGTTTTCCGTGGAGCTAACGGTAGTGCAGGGCAGTTAGGTGCACAACACTCCACCGCCTTCGAAAGCATGTATGCAAATATTCCCGGAATAAAGGTTATCTCCGTAAGCAATCCTTATGATGCAAAAGGACTGTTGAAGGCTGCAATAAGAGATGATGATCCTGTTGTTTTCATGGAAAGCGAGGTTATGTATGGGGATAAGGGCGAAGTGCCTGAAGAGGAATATATAATTCCCATCGGGAAAGCAAAGATCGTTCGTGAAGGTTCAGATGTTACCATTGTTTCTTTCAATAAAATGATGAAGGTGGCGATTGCAGCCGCAGATGAACTTGCAAAAGAAAATATCAGCGCAGAAGTGATCGATCTCCGAACCATTCGGCCAATGGATTGGGAAACAATTTTGAACAGCGTGAAGAAGACCAATCGCCTGGTGATCGTTGAAGAGCAGTGGCCATTTTCCTCTGTGTCATCAGAAATTTCTTACCGCATTCAAAAAGAAGGTTTCGATTATCTTGATGCGCCAATTCGCAGGATCACTGCTGCCGATGCGCCGATGCACTACGCGCCTAACCTTGTGGCAGCCTATCTGCCAGACATGGCCCGCACGGTGAAACTCGTAAAGGAAGTGATGTATCTGAAAAAGTGATCACGCGGTTTTAAAAAAAACCTCCGGAAAAAGTTGACGGGCCTCTTTGCGGATTTTCCGTAAAAGCCTGAACGTTGCAATTTGTATTATCGCAGCCGAAACACATACCACTACTGCAATAACTATATTGCCAGACGTTATTAACTTCCATCCTAAAAATTGCAGGAAAAAATTGAATAGAGAATTAGCTACCGGGTTGCACTGAAGCATCAATAAGCCTTTCCCACTTTTCCGCGGTTGCCGCATCAGCCTGATATTTATTATCCAGAACAATAACCATACAATAACCAGTGCTGTCCATAGAAATTCACCCTTCACAATATTCACTATAGTCCAGACCGATATCAGAATGAGTAAAGACAACACGATCTCAGGCCACCTGAATTGATCTTTCAGTTCCTTCCACCACATCTTTTTATATTTCGCTTGAAGTGCATTTTGCTTTTCCTGAACGATGTGTGAAAACCCAAATAATCCGAAGCTGGCATAGGCCTGGTTCAATGCGGTTTCAAAGCCAACCTTCGGATCCTTCACCATGATGTCTTCGATCATGTTGGCCAAATGGTCAACCAATTCAACCTGGAGGTCGTAGTAATGAACCATTTTTTTCTTTGTAAAAAGAAATAACTGCTCTATCTGAAATGGAGTTAAGCTCATCGCATGCTTAGTTTGAGATTCAAAATGCTTTCCATCTGAGAAACGAAGGCCGAGAGTTCCTTTACTTTTTTTGCCGATTCCTTTTTACCCTGGCTGGTGAGCGAATAATATTTTCGCTTTCGATTGTCAACCTCCGCCATTGAAATTTCGACAAGGCCATCAGCCTCAAGTTTATGTAATGCAGGATAAAGCGCGCCTTCGGTTAAAAGAAGCGCGCCATTGCTTAATTCTTTTACCAGCCTGGTTATTTCATATCCGTACATGCGTCCGTTTTCGCGGAGCAGTTTTAGAAGAATGGTATTTAAAGAACCTTTGATAAGTGGCTGATTCGGGAGCATAATCAAATATACATAAGATCCTTATGCATTGTGCAGGTTTCTCCTGTTGCCAATTTACATTGTGAACAAGAAATCCACGGCTGCAATTGGCTATCTTTAATTTTTATCAGAGAGCAGAATGGTGTACAAAAATCTCGAGTCTTGTTTAATTGATCTTCAGAAGCAGGGAGAACTGGTACGCGTATCCGAAGAAGTTGATCCACACCTGGAAATGGCAGCGATACATCTCCGTGTTCATGAAGCCGGGGGCCCGGCGCTGTTGTTTGAAAACATTAAAGGATCGGGCTTCCGCGCTGCATCAAATATTTTTGGTACGCTCAAAAGAAGCCGCTTTATTTTCCGTGACTCGCTTGAAAATGTGAGAAAGATCATTGAAATGAAAGATGATCCTTTGAAAGCTGTTAAAAGTCCCATCAGGAATGCGGGCCTTCTGATGCAAGCCTGGCGTGCACTTCCAATTAAGGTTCCGAATCCGCTTGCCGGTTTTCGCGAGATAAAAATATCCGATCTCCCGATGATTCAACATTGGCCGATGGATGGCGGCGCATTCGTAACCTTACCCCAGGTTTATACAGAGGATGCAGACAAACCGGGGATAATGAATGCGAATATCGGCATGTATCGCATTCAGCTTAACGGTAACGCATACACGCTGAATGATGAAGTGGGCCTGCATTACCAGATCCACCGTGGTATCGGCGTGCACCAGGAAAAATTTAACCGGAAAGGACAGCCTTTGAGAGTGAGCATTTTTGTTGGTGGACCTCCGGCGCATTCCGTTGCAGCCGTTATGCCGCTGCCTGAAGGTATGGGTGAAGCTACCTTTGCAGGACTTCTTGCCGGGAGACGCTTTCATTATGGATATGTCGATGGCTTTTGCGTTAGTGCTGATGCAGATTTTGTAATTACGGGAGAAGTTCATCCCCGGGAGAATAAACCGGAAGGGCCTTTCGGTGATCACCTTGGATATTATAGTCTCCGGCATCCTTTCCCCTTAATGAAGGTGAAAAAGGTTTATGCAAGGCAAAACGCGATCTGGCCATTCACGGTTGTGGGAAGGCCTCCCCAGGAAGACACCAGCTTTGGCGCACTTATTCACGAGATAACCGGTAAAGCCCTTCAGCAGGAAATACCGGGCCTTAAAGAAGTGAACGCCGTGGATGCTGCGGGCGTACATCCCTTACTGTTAGCCATAGGCAGCGAGCGGTACACACCTTATGATCCTGCAGTGCGGCCATCAGAATTATTAACGATCGCCAACAGGATTTTAGGTACAGGGCAGCTGAGTCTTGCGAAATTTCTTTTCATAACTGCAGGAACACCAGACGCGCTTAGCGCAAACAACGTGGAAGAATTTTTCCGGTTTGTTTTCGAACGGGTTCATACAGATCGTGATGTGCACTTTCAAACAAAAACAACAATCGATACGCTGGATTATTCAGGCGAAGGCTTAAACAGCGGAAGCAAGGTAGTGATAGCGGCCTACGGAGAACCGGTGCGGAAATTGGCTGAAGCTGCCCCTGAATGCCTTGCTGCGCGTGGCGCAAGGATGATCTTCCCGGGCGTATGTGTTGTACCGATGAGAGCATTTGACAACTATCAATCAGCAGGTGTTGAAATGGATCTCCTGAGTGATGGGCTTATGCCTTATATCGAGCAGATGAAGGGAATTGCCTTAATAATTGTTGCCGATGATCCGGAGTTTGTTTGCAAAACTTTAAACAACTTCCTGTGGGTGACCTTTACAAGAAGCAACCCTGCATTTGATATTTATGGTATAGGATCATTTTACGAGCATAAACATTGGGGATGCATCGGCCCGCTGGTAATGGATGCTCGTGCAAAGCCGCACCACGCACCGGTTTTGGAGAAAGACGCAGCAGTTGAAAAGAAGATCGACAGGCTTTTTGCTAAAGGTGGAAGCCTTCACGGTATCATTTAACCAGCACGGTACTTTCAGAAATTGCTAACATCATAAGAATTACTTTTACCGATCAATATATTCCGAATGAAAATTTTTTATCTCTTATTGGCTTCCCTGGTTTTTCACGGATGCAATGCCCAGAAGAAAAACGCACTTCCGTCTAACCCTGATGACAACTCACTTTTGTGGGAGGTTTCGGGCAAAGGCCTTAAGAAACCTTCCTACATCTTTGGAACATTCCATATGATGTGTAAAGATGACATTCATTTTAGCGAAACATTAAAAACAGCCTTTACCAATTCAGATCATGTATATTTTGAAATGGATCTTGATGATCTTACCAACACCCTGGGAGGTCTGCTGTTTATGAATATGAAGGAAGGAAAAACATTGAAAGATCTTTATACACCTCAGGAATACGAAAAAGTGGAAACCTATTTCCGGGACTCGCTAAAAACACCGCTTGGTATTGTACAAAGAATGAAACCATTATTTCTTCAGGCAATGATGTATCCTAAGCTGATGCCATGTAAAAATATGAGTGGAGTGGAGCAGGAATTGATGGTGCTTGCAAAGGAGCAGAAAAAGGAAATAAAAGGTTTTGAAGATATTGCTTTCCAGTCCTCCATATTCGACAGCATTCCATACGATGTACAGGCAAAGGAATTATTAAAAGGCATTGACAGCCTTCATTCTTACTCAGAGGAATTTAATGAAATGCTCAACGTATATAAAACGCAGCGGGTAATGGAAATAGAAAAGTTATTTACCGACAGTGATTTTACAATGGGGGCCGGCCAGGAAATTCTTTTAGATAACCGCAATAAGAACTGGGTGAAGCAGCTCAAGGAGATAATGCCAAAAAACGGAGTTTTCGTTGCGGTGGGGGCAGGCCACCTTCCCGGGAAAAATGGAGTACTCAACCTTCTGCGTGAAGCCGGTTATAAAGTTCGCCCACTTGCAAATAAATAGGAGAGATGAATCATTAATAGTCCTCAACTGATCAAGTTGTATCTTTGAGCAATGGGTGAGATCTCTCTAAAAGATGCCATGGGCGACTTTCTCAACAAAAGCAAGATGAAGTCGGGGCTGCAGGCTGTTCAACTCGAAACTGCCTGGGAAGAAATAATGGGCAAAACCATTGCACGCTATACTGACAAGCTACAGATAATTCAATCGACCTTATTTATCACTACCACCGTTGCTCCCTTAAAAAATGAGCTGGTCTATCAAAAGGAAAGCATCATTAAGCGTGTCAACGAAGTTCTTGGAGATAAAGTGATTACCGAAGTTGTTGTTCGCTGATATCATAATAATATTTCCTGCGCCGCAATTCCTAAAGAACTGAACGCTTCTTCCAAACGGCTTCTATGCGTATCCGTTATAAACACCTGCCCGCTGTTTTCCAGGCAAACCCATTCCATCAGGTTCTTCATCCTTTCTTCGTCGAGCTTTTCGAAAACATCATCCAGCAGAAGTATGCAATAGTTTTTATGCATGCAGATCGTTTCGTACTCGGCAAGTTTTAAAGCAAACAGCAGGCTTTTGCGCTGGCCTTGTGAGGCGATCTGTTTGAATGGCTGATCGTTCAGCATTATCACCAAATCGTCTTTATGTATGCCGTAATTGCTGCGTTGAAGAAGAATATCCTTCTCTCTTCCTTCTTTCAAAAGAGTGGCTTGATCGTTTAAGTTCAACTGGCTTTGATAGCTGAGGCTTATTACATCATTTCCCGGGGCGATTCTTGCGTAAAATTTCTTTACCGTAGGTATCAGCTCTTCAAAATAATGCTTTCTAGTTTTATGAATTCCGTCAGCCGCAGGAGAAAGTTGATGGTCAAGTGCCTCCAGAAGGTCATAAGAAGGATGGGTGTTCCAGTTCTTCAAAAGACTGTTTCGTTGCTGGAGAACTTTATTATATCGTATCAATTCCTGGAGGTAGGCAGGGTTTAGTTGACTGATAAGCGTGTCTGCGAACTTCCGCCGCATTTCACTTCCGCCTGAAATCAATTCAACATCATCAGGTGCAATCATCACCACGGGCAAAGTACCGATATGTTGAGAAAACTTTTCATAAGGGATCCCGTTCAATGAAATTTCTTTCCGGTTTCCTCCACGGTAAATGCAAACCACATCCATTTCCGCCCCATCTCTTTCAAAAAGAGCCTGCAGCCGGAAGCCCTCGTGCCCTGACCTCGTATTCATCGCATCGGTATGTGAGAAATATCCGCGGGTGAAACAGGTATAGTAGATAGCATCAAGCAAATTTGTTTTGCCCATGCCATTTTTCCCTGATATAGCAACTACATTTGAGTGGAGATCAACTGAGAACCGCTCATAATTTTTGAACTGGGTAATTGAGATATGCCGGAGACGAAGCATTTTTGCAATGTTAAGAATTATTGCAAAACCACTCCAAATTCAGCTCCACACATTGAAAATGAATTCTATGGAGGTGGCTAAGTGTGTAGAGTAGTTTATCAATTCTCCCTTATCTTTGCCGCCTAAAATTCGCTGCTTTGGCTACAAAGTTTTCAAAAGAAACTTATTTGTATTGGTACGAACTGATGCTGCTTCTTCGAAGATTTGAAGAGAGGACCGGCCAGTTGTATGGGATGCAAAAAATCAGGGGCTTCTGCCATCTTTATATCGGGCAGGAAGCTGTTGCCGCGGGATGTATGACTGCCACCAATCCCGAAGATAAATTCATTACGGCTTATCGCGACCATGGTCTTGCCATAGCGAAGGGCGTTTCCGCTAAATCATGCATGGCAGAGTTGTACGGTAAAGCCACGGGTTGCAGTAAGGGCAAGGGAGGAAGTATGCACTTTTTCGGCGTCAAAGAAAACTTCTTTGGAGGCCATGGAATAGTGGGTGCGCAAATAGGAACCGGTGCAGGCCTGGCGTTTGCTGAAGCTTATAACGGAACTAAAAATGTTGTTCTTTGCTTTTTTGGCGACGGCGCTGCCCGCCAGGGTATGTTGCACGAAACCTTCAACATGGCAATGCTGTGGAACCTTCCTGTAATTTTCATTTGCGAAAACAACAATTATGCAATGGGAACTTCAGTTGCACGTACGAGTAAGGTATTAGACATTTACAAAATGGCTGATGCCTACGAAATGCCTGCTGATACTGTTGATGGAATGAGTCCTGAAGCCGTTCATGATGCAATGCTTCGCGCGGTTAACCGTGCCCGTGAGAAAGGCGGTCCGACACTGTTGGAAATAAAAACCTACAGGTACAAGGGCCACAGTATGAGCGATCCGCAGAAATATCGCACCAAGGAAGAACTGGAATCGTACAAAGAAAAAGATCCTATTGAACATGTACTGCGGGTTCTGCAAGATCAATACAAAGTTTCTGATTCAGCAATTGAAGCAATAAACGAGAGAGTGAAAAAAGAGGTTGAAGAAAGCGTGGCCTTTGCTGAAGAGAGCCCATGGCCAGACGACGATGAACTTCTTAAGGATGTTTATGTTCAACAAGACTACCCATTTATAACCGATTAATAAAACAAAAAAGAGACGGTCTTTCCAGACCAATAAACAATTTAAAAAACAATGGCAAAAACAGTTGTAACTCCGGAACCTGCAGAAACTATCGGTAACCGGGACACAGTAGATTCAAATAATTTCTGGGATAAATACAGCCGCCCGATAATATATGTGGGAAGTGCTTTTATTATTGCAGTAGGCGCGTGGTTCGGTTATAAGGAATTTATCCAAAAACCCAACGAGATCAAAGCGAACGAAATGATCTTTGCTGCGGAAAATATTTTTGACAAAATGGCCACAGGTGGTTTTAGCAAAGATTCTTCGGTGATTGTTTTGAATGGCGGCACCTTAGGAGAACAAAATATAACCGGTGTTCTTAAGGTGGCAAGCGAGTATGGCGGTACAGGCGCGGGTAACCGTGCACGTTATATTGCCGGAGCTACCTACCTCCATTTAAAGGAGTTTGATAAAGCTGTAAAACATTTAAAAGAGTTCGACGCTCACGGTGCAAGCCAGGTTGAAAGCAAAGCCTACCTGATGCTTGGCCATGCTTATGCCGAGCAAAATAAATCAGGCGATGCACTTGATGCATATAAAAAAGCAGCTAACGTGAATCGTAAAGATGAGGGTATTACCGCAGATGCATTAAATATGGCTGCCTCTTATGCAGATGCGATCGGTAAAACGGATGAAGCTGTGAAGTTGTACGGCGAGCTAAAGGAAAATTTCCCGCTTCATAGTGCGGTAAGATCTGGTGACGTAGATAAGTACCTTGCCAGGCTAGGGCAATTAAAATAAGTGCGCTGAAAAAAGGATATGTCAAAATCTTCTTCTGATCAGATCAATACTACAGGCATTCGCGTAAAACCGGGTGCCTGTGTTGTAATTGTTTCCACCGAATGGAACGCGGATATTGTTGAAGAGCTGGAGAAAGGCGCAAGAAAGATCCTTGAACAGTTCCCGCTTCGCGTTGTTTCGGTACGTGTACCCGGAGCCGTGGAGCTGGGTTTCGCGGTGAAAAAATTCTGGGATGTACACCAGCTCGGAAAAAATCATCCCTCGGCCTTCATTGTTTTCGGCTGCGTGATCCAGGGCGATACCCCACATTTTGATTACGTCTGCCAGTCTGTAACCACAGCCGTTACCCACCTTAATCTAACCCTTCCCGTTCCAACAGTTTTCGGTGTGCTCACTGTTAACAATCATATGCAGGCATCAGAAAGAATAGGAGGAAGAGCAGGTCATAAAGGCGAAGAAGCTGCGGTTACTGCTTTGAAAATGATGGAGATAGAAGATTTGATTGATATTAAATAGGAAATTAACACCCTGGTATGGAGGTTCAGATTTTTATTCCATGTTTTGTTGACCAGCTCTTTCCCGAAACGGGTTTTAATATGATAAAGGTGCTGGAAAAAGCAGGCTGCGTTGTTTCCTACAATCCTAACCAAACCTGTTGCGGTCAACCTGCTTTCAATGCGGGCTTTGTAAACGAATCACGAACCGTAGCTGAGAAATTCCTGCGCGATTTTTCCCAGCCCGGTTATATCGTGGCACCTAGTGCAAGTTGTGTAGGTTTCATCAGAAATTATTTTCCCGACCTTTTTGAAAACACCTCGAAGGCAAACCAGGAACGATCAGTTGGCCCAAGAGTTTATGAGTTTTCCGAATTTCTCACCGAAGTGCTTAACGTAACAGATTTTGGAGCGGAGTTAAATGCAAAGGCAACTTATCACGACAGCTGCGCGGCACTTCGGGAATGTAAGATCAAGGAGGGCCCGCGAAAGCTTTTAAAAAATGTAAAGGGATTGCATATAACCGAGATGCCCGATAATGAAACGTGTTGCGGCTTTGGCGGAACATTTTCCGTAAAATTTGATTCAATATCAACTGCAATGGCAGATCAAAAGATCACCAACGCCCTGTCAACCGGCGCCGGACTGATACTTTCAACAGATCTAAGCTGCCTTATGCAGATCGATGGTGTTATCCGGAAAAAAGGAATTGAATTGAAGACGATGCACCTGGCAGACGTGCTTGCCTCCGGGTGGTAATATTATATTATGGCTTACTGGCTTGTAAAATCTGAACCTTCAGTTTATTCATTCAACCAGCTTTTGAAAGAGAAAAAAGTTGTGTGGGATGGCATAAGAAATTATGCTGCGCGAAATAATCTCCGCGACATGAATAAGGGCGACAAGGCCCTTTACTATCATTCGAACGAAGGGATGGAGATCGTTGGCATTGCAGAAGTTACGAAAACGACATTCCAGGACCCAACATCCGACAATCCTAACTGGCTCGCTGTTGAACTTAAACCCGTGAAGAAACTAAAGAAGGCCGTT
>JAEZDA010000069.1 GCA_023433345.1 Bacteroidota bacterium
GTGTTCTGGCGGCTATAATTAATGAGCGAGTTTTCGATATTTCCTTCACGTAATTTCAACCTGCCATGGGGCGCGTTGAAGTAGGTATCAACTTGCTTGTCCAGCCCGATGAATTTAGGCTCAAGGGTGAGAAGTTTCTTTTCATATTCATCTATACAATTCACCTTTGCTTTGAATTCAAAATTTTTCCGGTTCATCATTAAAAGTACTGTTGATTTTGCCGGCTGTCAATTCCAGTTGTCAATTTTCAGATCGTGCGGAGAAGGGCGGCCCTTACGGGTTTCAACAAGTTTGCGAAGACTTAGCAGAAAAGTTGCCCATTTCATGCTGCAATGCGCCATGAATTCTACTTCTTCCTTCCAGTTATTATGTGAAAATAAAATGATCGTAACATCTTCTTCGGGCTGAAGTTTAAATTGCACTTCAGTGCCGATCCATTCCTCCGGACCTTCCAAAAATTTCCATCTCACCAACTTATTCGTATCCATTTCATCCACGCGCATCTTCATCATACCGATCTCCTTGCCTTCGATATTGTTGAAACGAACCTCTATAACTCCACCGGTTTGTGAAGAGCCGGAGGTTGATTCCGTCCACCAGGCGGCCACACCTCCGACGGTTGAAATTGCCCTATAAACTGCTTCGGGAGAAGCCTTGATACCGATACGATGGATGATGTTTGCCATTTAGTGTTTTTTTTGGAAGAATCAGATCAATTTGCTTCCTTTCAAAACTAAACATACACCGAGCGCGATTAACACTGTTCCTGATAATATTAATAGTAATTTATGCGGATTTTGCAGCGGCTTGGAAACGACCGTTTCTTCTTTGTAAACTTTTTTGGGGAACAAGGCTTTGAAACAATAAACTCCTCCGAAGATGAAAATTGTTCCCAGGGCGGCAAGGTAATTAATGCCTCTCATTGCAGTGAATTTTGGATTTGCTCCAATGGATTTCGGGTTGCGGTAAGCTGCTCTGCGAGTCCCACCAAAATGCCCTCTGGCCCGCGAACATAACAAAGTTTATAGATGCCCTCATAATTCACCACTTCGCCTACAAGCCTTGCACCGATGTTCTGTAAGCGCGATAACGTGTCATCTATATCGCTAACGGTGAACATTGCACGAAGATATCCCAGCGAATTTACGGGAGCATTGCGATGATCGGCGATCACCACAGGTTCAACGAACCTCGACAACTCAAGTCTGCTGTGGCCATCCGGGGTTACCATCATAGCGATCTCCACATTTTGATTTCCGAGGCCTGTTACTCTTCCAGCCCATTCGCCTTCGATGTTTGCCCGGCCTTCAAGCTTTAAACCAAGTTCTGTAAAGAACTCAATAGCATCATCAAGAGATTCTACCACGATGCCGATATTGTCCATTCGTAGCAACTTACTTTGCTTCATGAGAATGAAGTTATAGCATTAAGGAACACCTGTTTAAAATTACAAAAGGCAGTCTTTCAACTGCCTTCCCTTTTCAAAAGTTTGTTCTATTTAATTATGAAGCCCAAGCCCGAGCAGGCTGAACATGCCTGCTGAACGGCTACATTGGAAGTTGTTGTAGTAGTGATTTTCGTGTAGATCATTTTATCTGTTTTTTCCGTTGTTCGCTGCTGATAGCCAACCTGCGAACCGCCGCCGTTGCATTGGCTGCATTTGGTATTAGAAACTGCTTGTGCCACACGGTCTGAAAAAAATTGTTCAGGCTTCGATACACTTTGCCTTTCCCAAACACCGTGACGGTTCTTTGTTAGGGCCTGGGCAAACCACTGGCCTGAATAACGATTGAATTCGTTCAGGATGTAATACCGGCCGCCGCTTTGAACCAGCATTCCTGCAGCAATGGAAAGTCGGGGAGGAGGAGGCGTGTAACTCTTTTGTTGATTAAGCTTTGCAAGATAGCTGTCATACGGCCGTATGAAACTTGTGGCTTTGTAAAGAAGTTTTCCCGTGTTCAGGTCCCATGTATAAGCCTCATTTTGATTTCCCTCCGGTGTATATTCGTTCGGCATAAGGAAAATTTTGGATGCCGCGACAGACACGAGCAGAACATTTTTCTTTCCATAATAAGAGCTTGAAAGCGGTGAGCCCGTTTCCTCCAGATTGATGGTTTTAAGGTGCACGAGTTTTCCGGATTGCATTTCAAATTCCAAAAGTTCATTCGTGCTCTCTTTCATCACGAAAATTCGCCCGGATGAAGCTGTTCCCCAAACATTTTTTTCAGTTTTTGCTTCAAGCGTCGAATCTACGGCAGCCTTTCCTGTAGAGAGATCAACAAGAGTGAGTTGATTATCACGGTATCCTTCGAATGCATTTCTGCGACCAACGCAAATCGCATAATCTCCGGCGTATCCCTGCACTCCGCTATAGGGCACGGTGAATGCAACAGACCTGCCACCTTCCAGTGGAAGCGCGGTTAAAGCCGCATCATGCCACACAACAAATTTTCCGTTTGGCGTAACTGATTTTATATCGTTAAAGAATCTTCCATAGTGCTTGAAATAAACACCATCTTTAATGGTTTTCACAACCGCATTGGTTTTTGGGTCGACAATTTTCACATCCATAATGTCAAGCCCCAGTTCATCAGAATATTTAATCTTATTCGTTTTGTACTTTTCAGAAACAAGAAGGTTGCCATCGGGCATCGTGGCAATTACAAGATATTTATCCGGCCATTGCGTTTTTATTCCGTTTCCCGACAGGTCCGTCCAATAATTCACCACATGTTTCTTGAAAGGAACCCATCCTTCCGATCCCTTGTATCCGTCCAGTTTGATCCAGTTCTCCACCGCGGCAGAAAAGTCCGGCGTTAGTTTCAGCTTCGAAAGAATGATAGTGGAACGCCAGGTCATAGTTGTCAGATCAAGGATCGCCACCCATCTTTTTTCTTCTTCAGTAAGATTAGACATTGCCATACTTTTTCCGTCGGGCGAGAGTTGGAAAGCCGGGAATGGATTTCGCGTGGACCAGTCAACCATCTTCGGTTGAGAAAAGAGGCTTGGGGAAATCAACAAGGTAAATGAGAAGGCAAAGCCTAAAAATGATCTGCTTGGCATAGAGAAGTTTAAGGAGATAAACGGTCGCGGGAAATATTTATTTGAAATAATATAAAAAAATCTCATACTCCAAATTGTAAACAGGAAAATTGAAAAGCATGGATATATATCAGAAAAGTTTATATTTATCTCACATGCTGCCAAAACTTTTTAGATGAAACGAATCGCATTTTTCATTTTACTGCTTTGTTACGGTTCATCGGTTAAGGCGGCAGATTACTACTGGGTGGGTAATGGCGGTAACTGGTCTGACCTTTCCCACTGGGCAACAACATCAGGAGGTACAATTCTTCATACACAATTGCCCACGGCCGACGATGATGTTTATTTCGATGCAAATTCATTTTCATTAGCGGGGCAGCAGGTTGTAGTAGATGTTACAGATGCTTACAGCCGTAACCTAAGTTTTGCAGGAGTTTTGCATCAACCCGATATTGCCTGCCCGACGACGGCTTTGTATAGACTCAATATTTATGGCTCCCTTACACTCGAGGCCGGTGTGACGATAAGTTTTACAGGAGTTATATTTTTTGAATCAACACAGCCGGGCCGCACCATAACCAGCGCAGGTGTGCTTTTGCCCACAATAAGCTTTTCAGGAGTGGGAGGTGAGTGGACTTTGCAGGATACCTTTAATTGTGCCAGCCTAGGAATGGTGGCAGGAACTTTAAACACCAATGGCCAAACGGTAAACAGTTCCTCATTGCATTCTGGTGGAATCTACCAACCTGTTCTTAACCTGGGTTCAACCATCCTAAACTTATCGGCCTGGTCAGCATGGAGCAGTGTCAATTCTACGCTAACTATTAATGGCGGAACCTCTGTTATTAACTGCACGGCAGACGATGCTCAGTTTCGAATGAATTTTGATACGGCGCACAGGATTTTCAACGAGATCAATTTTTTGGGATCAGGAAATCCGGGGATAAGTGGTTACATGAATGTTAACAAGCTGAGGTTCGTAAACGACGGGTCAATGAACTGCACAGGTTTTTATAGCCGGGTTGATCTTGAGAAAAATGGATTCATCAGGCAGGCGGGCAGAATCGAAGACCTTTATTTTAAACCCGGGTTCATTTACCAGATTGGATCCCTATATGTGAATGGAACCTTACACGCAAAGGGCACCTGCGATTCGTTCCTTTCCATCCGCCCGTATGGAAATGCCAATACCGGCCAGATTTTTCTCAACACCCCCTTACACTTAGAATATGTAGACATGAAGGGAATTTCTGCCATCGGTACAGGGCCGTTTACAGTAACTAAATCTCCTCTGTTTTGCTGTGCACCGCTCGCTGCCACAACAGGGTGGGTATATGTACCGAATCCCGAAAGTATGTATTGGATCGGCGGTTCCGGCAACTGGAATGATGTGAATCACTGGTCGTATACCAGCGGTGGCGCTCCTGCAGGTTGCAAACCGATGCCTGATACAAAGGTTTACTTTGATGCAAATTCATTTAACGGCCCGGGCCAGTTTGTGAATATCGACACCACTGCTTTTTGTGCAGGTATGGATTGGACGGGAGTGACCAATATGCCGACTTTTATTATGCCCCGTCAACGAACTATTTATATTTTTGGGTCACTTACATTATCACGATCGATGAATGTGGATGCGCCCGGTTTCCTCAGACTAAGCGCGCTTTCGGGAAGTCATACGTTGACAACCCATGGAAGAATTCTTGGCAGGATTGTAATTGATGGAGGACCAACCGGGGCAGGTGAATGGTCATTGCAGGATTCACTAAAAACAAACAGTTCCATTTCCATATCGAGCGGAGTATTCAATACATTGGACCAGGTTGTAGAGGCAGATCATGTTGAAATTATAGGCTTTTATGTTCCAACAACATTAAACCTTGGGGCATCTGTGATTAACATTTCCGGCAGATTCGGATGGCACTTTCTAGTGGGCAATCTCCTTCGCTTAAATGCCGGCACTACCACGATAAACTTTTTAAAAGATACAACATCGCTGACTCACACCGAATTTATATCCACTTCTACTTTAACCTTTTATGATGTCAATTTTAAGGGGGTAGGACACGGAGGGATTGGCGGACGCCTGAATTTTCACAATGTCAATTTTAATGGAGCCGGAGGGATTGGAGCCCCGGGAATACGTGAATACAATGATGTTGTTTTTAAGAAGGGCGGCGATATTCGCACTTCTACCAAAATTCGTAACCTGGATTTTACAGCAGGGCACAACTATACTTTCCAATCCCAATCAACGCACAATATCTCAGGCAGATGGAAATTAAACGGGACCTGTACAGATAGTATTTTCCTTTCTACCTCCATTCCTGGTTCATCGGCAACCATCAGGAAGGCTGCGGATTCGGTGCATGGATATTATCTTGATGTGCGAAACCTGAATGCATCCGGCGGTGCAGCTTTCATGGCTTATAATTCTGCTGACCGCGGGGGAAATACGGGGTGGAATTTTGCTCCCGCACCCATGTTCGGTGATCCGGGTTTGATAAACGGTCCACAAAATGTTTGTGAAGGCGCATCGGGACTTGTATTTCACACCTCTCCTGCAACCAACGTTGCTTCTTATGTATGGAGCGTGCCGCCAGGATCCACGATTATGAGCGGGCAGGGAGACACCTTAATCGTTGTGGATGTGGGAACGGCAACCTCCGGCAACATTACCGTTCAAACTTCAGACGGCTGTGAAATAAGCGATTCAACAAGCGTGTTGTTGTTGGAAGTAAAACGGCGTTTAACCCCTGCCGTTACCCTCCGGTTGAATGGTGGCAATTTGGTTTGTCCGAATGAACTTGTACGTTTTATTGCAGATACTTCCGGTATTGGCTCCGGGGAGGTTGAATACAGGTTTTTGATCAATGGAAATGTGCAACAGTCGGGGCCAAGTGCCGTATTTGAATTAACTATTATAGATGGCGATGAGGTCAGTTGCGAAATATTAGTAACAGGAAGCGAATGCTATCAACAAACCAGCGCAACGTCAAACAGCATCGTCATGAGAACAGACCCTGCCGCGCAAACCGTACAGGTGAATGCAGGTAATGATGTAGCAATCGTAGCCGGTGAATCGATACAGTTAAATGCAACTGGTGATGTTGGCACATATCTGTGGACTCCCGCCACAGCACTTAGCTCCGTGAGTATTCTTAATCCCATCGCTTCGCCATTGGTTTCTACACAATACACTTTAACCGTTACCTCGCCAAACGGTTGTTATGCAAGTGATGATGTTTTTGTGGAAGTAAGTTCGAACTGTGACCTAGCTCCAATGAATGCTTTTTCGCCGAACGATGACGGAATGAATGATAAATGGATAGTACACAGCGGAAGTTGTATCGATTATCCCGCAGTTTCAGTATACAACCGTTATGGTAGTTTGGTATACCAGTCGCGTCTATATCAAAATGATTGGAATGGATCCTACAAAGGAAAACCTTTGCCTGACGGAACTTATTACGCAGTGATCACATACAAGGTGAATGGGAGGATGGCCATCAAAAAAACTGACCTGACAATTTTAAGATAGATGTGGGCAGGGTGCTCAGTTTTGCTTTTCGCTTTTCACATAATAGTTTTCATCAACTTTTACTATCCTGCCTTTCCATTTGATGTCCTTCCAGGTTTTGAACGTGGGGTGGATGCGAACTGTTTTCTTTCCATCCGAAACATCGACGGGCATATCAAACCCATCTACGCAGTTGTTCCAACGGTAAAGAAGTTTTTTACCTGAAAATTTATATTCAAAAACCGGCACCTGCGTGGTTTTAAGGTATTGGTTAAAAATTCCCTGCAACCTGAGCCCCGTAGCCAACTCCATGAATTCTCGTATATCCGTTTCCGTTACTGTTTGGTGGTAAAATGTCTTATTCATTTCTCTCAGCATCGTGCGGAACTTGTTATCGTCATTCAACACCTGCCGTATTGTATGCAACATCGCTGCGCCTTTATAATACATATCTCCACTGCCTTCAGTGTTCACACCGTAGGGGCCGGTTATGGGAACATCATTTGCGATCTTGCTCTTGGTTCCACGCGTGTATCTTCCCGCGGCTTCCTTACCGAAATGATATTCCATGAACAGCGCCTCACTGTAATGCGTAAACCCTTCGTGGATCCACATATCGGCGATATCTATCGCGGTGATGTTATTTCCAAACCATTCATGTCCGGCTTCATGCACTACAATGAAATCCCATTTTAATCCTTCGCCCGTTCCGCTCAGGTCGCTGCCGTAAAAGCCATTCTGGTAATTATTTCCATAAGCGATGGCGCTTTGATGTTCCATGCCGAGATGCGAGGTTTCCACTAGTTTAAAACCATCGGCATAAAATGGGTACGGACCGAACCAATGTTCAAAAGCTTTGAGCATTCTTGGTACTTCCGTGAATTGCCGTTTGGCGCGGTTAAGGTTGTAATCGAGCACCCAATAATCAAGGTCAAGTTTCCCATTTTCTCCATGGTAAGTTTCGCCGAAATGCACATATTTTCCGATGTAAGGAGCAATGTTGTAGTTGTTGATGGGGTTCACCACCTGCCAGGAACTGACCGTGCGGTTTTCGGGTAGGCTTTCCCGTGAGATGAGTCTGCCATTACCTATTCCCTGCAATGAATCGGGCGTAATAATTCTAATGACCGCGCCTTTATCGGGTTCGTCTCCCTGCCAATCTTTGCACGGATACCAGCTACTGGCACCGAATCCCTGGCAGGCCACTGTCGCCCACGGCCGGCCGAGTGAATCTTTCTTCCACACCCATCCGCCATCCCATGGTGCTTTTTTCGATTCTCTTGGTTTGCCGTGAAAGTAAAGCGTGATCCGGTTTGTATCAGGTTTCATTTTAAACATAGCATTGCTGTCTCTCAGCATCAGCCAATACACATTGCCTTCACGACGGAAGGAAAGTTGCGCATCATAATTCAAAGCAGAGTCCAGGACCATTGGTTCCATCAGGTCGATCTGCATCAGTTTCGCACCATTATCGAAAAAGGTGATAATGTTCTTTCCCTTCAGCGTCTTGTTGACAAGATCAGGTTCAATGGTGAGGTCGTAGTGCATCACATCCCACCTTTCACGGAAGGGGCCGTTTGAACCGCGGAGAGTGTCAGCCTGAGTAAAGGTTTTTTGAGCACGAATGTTGGCGGTTATCAATAGAGAAAAAATCGCGAGAAGGAATATCTTCATTTGTCGATGAATTATGGTCTAAATTTAAATACTATTCGCTTGGTTTAGAAAGAGTGGGACAGATGGTAGACACCCAATTAGAGATCTGTAGTATAAAAAGTGATACACCGCCCGGCACTACTTTGTACAAATGTTGAGAAAAGCTGCCCGCCCGCCGGCCGTAATGGGCGGGCGTAAAGGCCTTTTTTGGTTCCTTTTTGGGCCAGCAAAAAGGAACCGTTGATGCTGTTGCAGCATCAACGCATATTGAATAAATTGGGATCAGGAAACACTTTAGAAACAATGCCATTAAAAGAAAGGAATATTTTCTTTAGATCAATAAATCTGGCAAGCCTTTTTACGCTGGCAATTTTATTCTTGCTTTCATGCTCGGCAGATGAGCGCGAAAGCAAAATGATTTTCCGCTATAACGAATCAGCGGGAATATCATCACTTGACCCCGCATTTGCGCGTAACCAGGCTAACATGTGGATGATACATCAACTTTATAACACTCTTGTTGAGGTGGACGATTCTCTTTTAATAAAACCCGCACTGGCGAAGAGTTGGAAGATTTCAGATGATGGAAAGGAAATGGTTTTCACACTCAGGAGCGATGTTTATTTCCATGATGATCAATGTTTCCCAAAAGGCAAGGGAAGAAAGTTTTCTGCAAGCGATGTTGTTTATAGTTTTCATCGCATTACCGATCCTGCAACTGCCAGCCCCGGTGCATGGATATTTAATGAAAGGGTTGCACAAGAGGAGCCATTTTCTGCGCCTGATGATTCAACCTTCATTTTGCGTTTAGGTTCTCCATTTATACCAATGCTGGGTATTCTAACCATGCCTTATTGTTCCATAGTTCCCGAGGAAGCGGTAAGTTTTTACGGAATAAATTTTCGCAGAAATCCTGTAGGCACAGGGCCGTTCAGGATTGTGAATTGGGTGGAGGGTCAGGCCCTCGTATGTTCAAAAAACAAATATTATTATGAGAAGGATGAACACGGTGCGCCATTGCCTTACCTCGATGGAATTTTTGTAACCTTCTATGATAGTAAGGCAACTGAGTTTTTGCAATTCAGGCAGAAAAAAATTGATTTTATAAATGATATTGACGCTTCCTTTAAAGATGAAGTAATCACACGTACGGGAAAGCTGAGAAAAGAATGGCAGGGAAGCGTAATGCTTAATAAGCACGCTTACTTCAATACAGAATACCTGGGAATTTTGATGGATTCCATGAAAACGGGAAACTCAGCGCTAAGGAAAAAGAAAATCCGCCAGGCGATCAATATCGGAATAGACCGTGCTAAAATGATGCTGTATTTGCGAAATTCGATAGGGTCTCCGGCAACCGGAGGGTTTGTGCCGCGAGGTCTGCCATCCTTTGATGGCTCTTCAAGGCCCTATCCTTATGATCCCCAAAAAGCGCGACAATTGTTAAAGGATGCCGGTTATGATGCTACCTCACAAAAGATCAGGCTTATCACAATTCCGCAATATGGAAACCTCGGTGTTTACATTGTTCGTGAGCTAGAACAGATCGGATTGAAGCTGGAGATCGAAGTTGTGCCGAAGAATCTGCTCTTACAGCAAACTGCTGCATCGCAGGCAGAATTCTTCCGGGGAAGTTGGATTGCCGACTATCCGGACGCAGAAAATTACCTGAGCGTTTTCTTCGGCAGAAACCCTGCTCCTCCAAATTACACACGATTTAAAAACCCGCAATTTGATCTTTGGTATGAGAAAGCAGTTGCAGAATCGGATAGCCGTAAGCGTTATGAACTATACAGGAAGATGGATAGTTTAATCATGGAGGAGGCACCGATAGTTCCACTTTGGTATGATGAAGTGATCCATCTTGTACAAAATTATATTACGGGCTTTAAGCCAAACGGGCTGAATTTACTGGAATTGCGAAGAGCCAAAAGATTTAAGAATTAACTATGAACCTTCCTTCAGTTTTTCTGCATATTGTTTTCTGAACTTTTCAACCTTTGGCCTTACAACAAATTGGCAATATGAACTGCCAGGGTTGAGGTTGAAGTAATTGGTGTGGTAGTCTTCAGCAGGATAAAATTTTTCGAAAGCTGTTATTTCAGTTACGATCGGATCTTTATAAATTCCCTTTTCTTCAAGCTGCTTTTTATAATCCACCGCCACTTTTTGTTGTTCTTCGTTATGGTAAAATATCACGCTCCTATATTGCGTGCCGATATCATTTCCCTGGCGGTTAAGTGTCGTGGGGTCGTGGGTGTTCCAAAAAACCTCCAGCAAGTCTGCGTAGGAAATTATTGCCGGGTCGAATATTACCTGGTTTACTTCAGCATGGCCTGTTGTGCCGGTACACACTAACTTATAATCGGGATTCTCCGTGTTTCCGCCACTGTAGCCGCTCCGGGTTGAAATAACACCTTTTAAATTTTGAAAAACTGCTTCCGTGCACCAGAAGCATCCGTTTCCAAAGGTTGCAGTTTCATATGTTGAGTTCATCTGGCTGATATTATAAAGTAAAAAGTGAAAAGTAAAAATAAGCCGGAAACACTTATGATACCCGATTAGTGACTACCGGATATTCCGAATATTCAACTAAAAATCTGGCTCCCTGCCGGCTAAAAAATTCAATTTCCTCAGGTCTGCAAATCTTCCCATCACACTACCTTTGCGATGATGAAGCTTTTCCCGGAATCCACCCTTGCTCAAATAGAATTTGATAAAGTAAAAGCGTTACTGGCTGCTCACTGCCGCACATCGCATTCCGCCGAGCTCGCCACCAACCTGAGAATTCATACACGAATTGATTTTATCGAGGAAGCTCTCAGGCAAACCGAGGAATTTAAAGGCTTGCTGATGGCTGGCCTCTATTTCCCTAATGAATTTACTCAAAACATAGGCCGCGAATTGAAACTTGCATCTATTCCCGGCGCCGCGCTGTCAGGCGATCAGTTTCTACTCATTCGAAAACTCGCTGAAAACACTTCAAATATATTCCGTTGGTTCGGTCCTGAAAGGCGTGAGGCATTTAAACATCTTGCAGCCCTGTTATCGGCCACCAATTATGAGAAGGCTGTTATTGACCTTATCGATGAGGTGCTGGATGAGGTGGGAATTGTTAAAGATTCTGCGAGCGAAGCCCTGGCATCAATCCGCGTGAACATCTTCAGGAAAAGGCAGGAACTGAGGAGGGCTTTTGAACGCATCGCATCACGTTATAATAAATTAGGTTACCTCGCAGATATCGAAGAAAGTTTCCTGAATGGCAGAAGAGTGCTTGCGGTAGTTGCCGAAAACAAAAGAATGATTAAAGGTGTGCTTCATGGAGAAAGTGATAGCCGCCGAACGAGTTATATAGAACCGGAGGAAACCACAGAGTTGAATAATGCCTTGTTTTCCCTGGAGTATGAAGAAGGACGAGAGGTGAACAGGATCTTACGGGAACTCACTTCGAAAATGAATAAATACTCTCCATGGCTGCACGCCTGGTACATACTCGCCGGTGATTTTGACTTCATCAGGGCACGGGCACTGCTTGCAATTGAAATGAATGCCTTTAAACCGGTAGTGAAAGATAAGGCCCTTGTAAATCTGATGGACGCTTATCATCCACTCCTGTTGTTGTACAACAAAAAAAACGGTAAAATAACGGTGCCGGTTACCCTAAAGCTGGATGAAAACAACCGGATACTGGTAATAAGCGGGCCAAACGCTGGCGGAAAAACCGTGACGCTGAAAACGATCGGGTTGCTACAAGTGATGATGCAAAGCGGATTGTTGGTTTCTGTAAGCCCGGATAGCGAGATGGGAATTTTTAAGCAGATGTTCATCCACATCGGCGATACCCAAAGCCTCGAGTTTGAACTAAGTACGTATTCTTCACAACTGAAAAACATGAAGTATTTCATGGAGAATGCGAATGGAAAAACAATGTTCTTTATTGATGAATTGGGAAGTGGAAGTGACCCCAATCTCGGCGGTGCCTTCGCGGAAGTGATCATGGAAGAACTGGCAAGAAAACATGCTATGGGCATTGTAACGACCCATTATCTTAACCTGAAAGTAATGGCAAATAAGGTGAAGGGAATCGTAAATGGCGCTATGCAGTTTGATGAGAGAAAGCTGCTGCCACTTTATAAATTACAGGTTGGTAAGCCGGGAAGCTCCTATACTTTTTCCATTGCGGAAAGAATTGGTTTAAACAAGGAACTCATTGTCCGGGCCAGAACTCTGGTAGACGAAGAACATTTCAAGCTTGACAGGCTGCTTAACAGAACGGAACAGGATCTTCAGAAAATTGATAAAGAAAAAGGTCAGTTGCAAAAATTGCTCAAGGAAAACGAGCGGCTGAAAAAGGAAATGCAGGATGTAATTGAAAAAGAATCGCACCGGCAAGAGATGGAAAAGATACGAACGCAAAATAAGTTGTCAGAAGAAAAGTTGATTTACCTTAAAGAAATGGAACGCAAGCTCAAGTCAATGATCGTAGAATGGCGACGCGCAGATGACAAGCAAAAAGTGGTTCAGATGATACAAGCTCTGCTTTTCAAACAAAAGGACAAACTTTTTGTTAGCAAACAGCAAAAGAAAATTGACGAAAAGTTCGAAGAGATCGGGGGCGAGGTGCGGGTAGGCGCCACCGTGAAAATGAAGCACAATCGCCAGGTTGGAACCGTAAAAGAGATCAGGGGAAAGAGTGCCGTTCTGCAGGTAGGCATCATGCCTATGACCGTGAAGATGGCCGACCTGGTAGTGATCAGGGAAAAACCGGGTGATTAACGGATGGTGGAACGGTCCGCTTTTTGTAAATCATTAACGGCTCAGCCATATTTTTTTATTGTAAAAACCCGAACATTTAAACACTTGACCCTTGCAAACCGGTGATACTATTCCAGTGCCGACCACATTTATCAGGAAACAGGTTGATATTTTAAACGCCGTGAATTCCGGCGGGGTCGAAGAATCTTTAAAGCTGCTTTTGCGGGCTGCTGAAGAATGGCTGCCGGGCCAGGAAATTGCCCTGGCTACTTCGCCCGATTCAGGCTCCCATATAAAAATACACTCATCAAAAGTTTTATCTCCCGGAGAGTTAATCGAAATCGAAAATTATTACAGAAGCGAAATCAAAATATACCAGGACGAGCAGGGAGGCAAGGAACCTCCGCATCGGAATGAGAATTTTCTCAAACCTGTTCGTCATGAAAACATCACCCTGCTTAAACTGGCGGGCCGCTCCGGCTTTTTAGGGATTATTACAATAAAAGTAATCGCAGAGAAAAAAAAGGTGGAAATTGACGAAGCCGTCCTATCCTTTTTAAAGGAACTGTGCATACTCGTTCTGGAAAAATGCGAAGGAGAAAACGAAGACAAAGTTTTTTCTACTTTACTTGATCCGGTTGTAAACAGCAGCGATACTTTTTTAAAAGAGCTCATAGAGCAGGCACCGGTTGCTATTGCTGTTTTTAAAGGAGAGGATATGATCGTTGAAGTTGCCAATGATTATTATTTGGAGATTGTTGGAAAGACGCGGGAAGA
Source organism: Bacteroidota bacterium (assembly GCA_023433345.1). Taxonomy (GTDB): domain Bacteria; phylum Bacteroidota; class Bacteroidia; order Chitinophagales; family Chitinophagaceae; genus Ferruginibacter. Next base: position 13,751 of record JAEZDA010000069.1, read on the forward strand.
TCTTATTGGAAGATCTATTTATAAGTCTCTGACCGAAGCGGTGGTGGATATTGAGCCATTAACGCGCCAAATATTTGAAACCGGGAAACCACTGGCCACTTCCGAAACCGCCGTTCATATTTTTCGTGAAGGGAAGCTTCAGCAACGCTATTTTAATACATTGGGGAAACCGGTGTTCAACGCTTCGGGAAAGGTTCAAGGGATTGTGGTGATTGCTCATGAAACCACAGACCTTGTTATCTCGCGACACACCATTCAGGATGAGCATCACAACATCAGGTCGATCATAGAAAGTGCTCCATTTCCTATAGGGGTTTATGTGGGCAGGGAAATGAAGATTCAGTTTGCTAACCGATCTATAATGGATGTTTGGGGAAAAGGTTATGATGTAACAGGAAAGACCTATTCTGAAGTACTCCCGGAGCTGGCAAACCAAAAAGTTTACGAGCAGCTTGATGATGTTTTTACCACCGGCATTCCTTATCATGCAAAGAACCAGCGGATAGACCTTGTTGTTGCCGGAAAACTCCAACCATTTTATTTCAATTACTCATTTACTCCGCTTTATAATCTCGCCGGCGAAATTTACGGTGTGATGAATACCGCAGCAGATGTAACTGAACTCGTGCAGGCTTATAAAAAGCTTGAAGAAAGTGAGGAAAGGGCGAGGTTGGCAATTGAAGCATCTGAGCAAGGAACTTTTCATTTCGACTTGTTAACCGGGGAATTAATGCCTTCAGTGCGGATGGCTGAGATCTTCGACCTTCCACATTCAACAAACAGGAAGGACTATCTCGATGCTGTACTTCCCGAAGATCTTGAAGTTCGCGACGAGGCTTTTAAGGTCGCCTATAAAACCGGCAGCCTGGCATACGATGCGCGGATACGGAAGAAAAACGGGAGTATTTCATGGGTGCGGGTGAAAGGGAAGATCTATTTCGACGGGGGAAAGGCTCAAAAGATTGTTGGGATCATTTATGATATAACAGAACAAAAGAATTTTTCCGCTTTATTAGAGCAGAAGGTTGAGGAAAGAACAGTGGAACTGGCTGCATTGAATAAGAAACTTCTGGCGATGAATGACGAGCTGCAACAGTTTGCATATGTAGCATCGCACGATATGCAGGAGCCTCTTAGAAAGATCAGGGTTTTCAGCGACATACTTGCGGGAACGATGGACGACGCGAATAACAGAGAGGCATCTTATGTAAAAAAGATAAATGCTGCTGCTGAAAGAATGACAGGGCTTATTAAAGGCCTCCTCGAATATTCGAAGACTTCTGATACCAATTTAAGACAGGAAAAAGTTGATTTAAATGTGCTCGTGAAAGCAGTACTGACAGATTTTGAACTTTTGAGCAGTCAGAAAAATGCAGACATACAAATGGAAAGACTTCCTGTAATAATGGCTGTGCCGCTACAGATGAACCAGCTGTTTTATAATCTTATTGGCAATGCATTGAAATTTACCCGTGAAGATGTAAAGCCAGTTATAAAAATTCGCGCGTTTGAAGTGACTGACGAATTACTTTCTGCACACCGCGGATTAAATCCCCGGCTCAACTATTGCGGAATTTCTATTGAGGACAACGGCACCGGCTTCGACCAGGCTTATGCAACAAAGATTTTCACTGTGTTTCAAAGGCTGAACGAAAAAGATAAATTCGGCGGATATGGAATCGGGCTTGCTCTCTGCAAAAAAGTTGTTGAAGAACACAGGGGAGTGATATATGTAGATTCTGAAACCGGCATCGGGTCGAAATTTTCATTGATCCTTCCCACTGAAGGCATTTAAGTTTTTCCCCCGCGAAATTCTAAAACTGTTTTATCGCTTCTCCCAAATCGTACACCTTCAAAGTTCCGTTCATGGCATTCTTAATTATTGAAGAACCTGCTGCACTTCGGTAACCTGCGGCGCAGTGAACTACAACAGGCTTGTCTGTAGGAATTTCGTTTAAACGCTCCCTGATCTCAGCAAGAGGGATCGATATACTATGTTTGAATTTTTTTCCCTCCTTTACCTCAGGTCTGTTTCGCACATCTATAATGGTATAAGCGTCTGGATCTTTCCTGAATTTTTCAAGGTCAATTGGTTCTTGTTTAACGTTTCCAGTTCCGGGCAAAACTGTTCCCTTTACCTGCCTTTCATACCCGATCGCTGCCGTTCTTTCCAAGAGGCGACTGATCTGCTCTTCATCCTCCCCGGCAATTAGTATTGGCTCGCCGGGTTTCACAATGCTTCCCAGCCATGTTTCAAACTTGCCTTTCTCCATAAGATTGATCGAGTTCGGAAGGTGCGAAGATTTGTATTCCCTTTCATCTCTCCCGTCAATGATCAAAGTTGCGTGCGCGACATCTGCTGATCCCTCATTACGAGGGTTTGGTTTTGAAATACTTTGCCGGAAGTTTGGAGCTCCTTCGCGGTTCAATTCCACATCAAATGGAAAGTAATGTGGAATGAAAGGTTGATCGGTCAACAGATTTTTTACAAATTCTTCTTCAGTAGCATTTTGCAAGCACCAATTAGTTTGCTTCTCTTTACCTATTGTGCTGACGTTCTCTTTGCTTAGGTTTTTTCCGCAAAGAGATCCTGCACCGTGAGCCGGATATACCAGTACATCATCATCTAAATTCATCAGTTTTTCGCGGAGTGAATGATACATTTGTTTTGCAAGATCCTCTCTTTTAGATTGTATGTTTCCTGCACCTTCTCGAAGGTCTGGGCGACCGCAATCGCCTATAAAGAGTGTATCGCCCGTGAATACTGCCTTTTGTTTCCCATCATGCTCGAGCAGGATGCTTATACTATCTGGCGAATGACCGGGCGTATGTAAGGATGTAAGTTTAATTTTTCCAATTTCGATTACCGAACCTTCGTCAAATGGCGTATGCGGGTAGGAAACGCCAACCATACTGTGAACATATATTGTTGCGCCGGTAGTTTTGCTTAGCTCAAGATGGCTGCTTACAAAGTCGGCATGCGGATGTGTTTCGATGATAGCTACAATCTCCGCGCTATTTTCTTTCGCCCACTTAAGGTAAGGCTCAGGGTTTCTTGCTGGATCTATCAGAACTATTTTCTTCTCGCAATCACTTAAAACGCCATAGCTAAAATGCGACAGGTTTTTATCTTCCCATTGTTTTATTTGCATAGCCAAAATTTTATTCTTCAAAGTTCGATTGAAATAAGTTTAATTTTTGTGATGTTCGTCACATATTCAATTAGACATCGCCTTATTTAATGAGGCAGACTTTCGCGAAAATAGCCGTACAACCATGTGCCCGCGATCGCGCTGAGAAGAACTACCGCTACTACCAGGAAACCGCTTCCGATTTGTGCGAACAAAGGCCCCGGGCAGGCTCCGGTTAAGGCCCATCCAAAGCCGAAGATCAGTCCGCCGAATACCTGGCCTTTGTTGAACTTCTTCGGATGAAAGTGTATCTCCTCGCGATGTATGGTTTTCAATCTGAATTTTTTGATGAGCCATACGCTTAGGATGCCTGTTATCACCGCGCTGCCAATAACGCCATACATGTGAAAACTTTGAAACCTGAACATTTCCTGTATGCGGAACCATGAAATAACCTGCGATTTTACAAGTATGATACCGAAGAAAATGCCCGCAACCAGATATTTTACATTATACCACCAGGGATGCTTTAATTGGGTTTCATTGATGCAGATCGTATCAAGCGATCGAACTTCAAAATCTGTAAGCGATTCACTAGCAGTTTGAGATATTTCAGGGTTTGTTTTCATTTACATTAAATTTTGATGCGGAGGATGAACGGGAGAATAAGATTTGCCATGATGATTCCACCAATCATGAAACTAACGGTAGCGATAAGCGAAGGAAACTGTAGATTGCTCAACCCCATAATGGAATGTCCGCTCGTACATCCGCCGGCATATCTTGTTCCGAAGCCTACCAGCAGTCCGCCGCCCACAAGCAAGATGAGGCCGCGAAGAGAGAGTAGTGATTCGAAACTAAAGATCTCAGCCGGCAGCATGTTGCCAGTATCCTGTATTCCATATCCGGCAAGTTCCGAAGCAAGGGCCGTGGAAATTTTTATGCTTTCCGGGTCTGGCAGAAACTGCGCGGCGAGTAATGAACCAACCAGTATCCCCGCAACGAAAATCAGGTTCCATGTTTCTTTCCGCCAGTTATATTTAAAGAATGGTACATTGCCGGGAAAGCATGCAGCGCAGGCGTGACGCAGATTTGCAGATATCCCGAAATGCTTGTTACCAAGAAGCAGAAGAGCAGGCACGGCTAAACCCATTAGAGGGCCGGCAACGTACCATGGCCACGGTTGCGATAAAATTTCCATCATTTATTATTAGGTTTTTGTATCGAAGACTTTTTAAAAATTCCAAATACTAAAGTGCCTAACAAGGCGAAGTAGAGCATGCTGTTCAGCGGGTCAGATGTGATGGAGCATGTACCATTAAGGCATCCCACATATTTCCAGTATATGAAACCTCCCAAAATTCCTGATATAGCGCCGATCAGGTAAAGCTTGTTATTTATGATCCAATCTTTCATTTGTATTTTTTTTGCACTGTGTTCCTTGCGTGAATTAATATTGCACGATCCACCGTTGCCGCAGCTAGACACATTCGCTAACCCGGTAAAAAGGAAAAATGCGGCGATGAGTGCATACAACGGTTCCTTAATAATAAATGCCTGAATTAAAAGCAGGATGCCCACAACGATTCTTATGCCGCGCATCCATGTAAAGTTTGCAATCAATTTTTTCACAGGTTTAAATTTTTGATTACCTTATCAATTCCGCCGGCATCAATCACATTTTCAATTGCTCCCTTGTTCAACAATATTGTTGCCATCCGGCTTCTAACGCCGCTTCTGCAGTAAACCAAAACCGGGCCTTCTAACGTTTTCAGGTCGTCGATGCGCCCGATGATCTGATCAACTGGAATATTCAATGCGCCGGGAATGTGGTAGCCGTTGAACTCTTCAGCCGAGCGTACATCTATGATCGTTCGAGGAATAGAAGAATGATTCATGCTTATTATGTTTTGAAGTGCAAAGCTGCTTCATTTCTGCCGCCCAGTTGGTAACGAAAGTCACACAACCAGTTTTTAAGTTTGTTTTATGAACAATTCTTTGATGATAATATATAGAGCTATGAACAACACAAACCATGCGAAGGCTTTCTTTAATTTACTGCCATCGATCCGGGACGCTAACATTCCGCCTGTAACAACGCCCATTATAGCAATTGCACTAACGGTCAGCAATAAAGGCCATTGAATTTCATACTGCCCCAAATCAGCCATAAACCCTACCAGACTATTCATTGCAATGATAAACAGAGAGGTGCCCACCGCTATTTTCATAGGGAGTTTTATTAACAGAATTAAGGCAGGGATCAGGATGAAGCCTCCGCCTGCGCCGAGGAAACCCGTTATCAAACCGATACCGACTCCGTATAAAGTAAGTTTAAAATAATTGTGATGTTGTATTGCTGTATTCACCGGTTCCTTTCTTCCGCGCAACATGGCGATAGAGGCAAGAAACATCAAAACAGCAAACAGTACCATGGTAAGTACGGCAAAAGAAAAAGTGAATGAGTTTACTGCAATAAATTCGGGGATTTCCGGTATGATTAACTTTCTTGTAAGGAAAACGGTGGCGATCGAGGAAAGGCCGAAGAGCAAAGCTGTTCTTAAATGCACATAGCCTTTGCGAAAATTATTTAGAGCTCCGGCCAGGCTTGTGATGCCAACTATAAAAAGGGAATAAGAAATTGCGAGAAACGGGGAGAGGTCAAAAAGATAAACGAAAACAGGAACTGCTAGTATGGAACCTCCACCGCCGATGAGTCCGAGTGAAACACCAATAAAAAATGCCGCGATGTAGCCGAATATTTCCATTTGCCCTGCAAAGATGCGTAAGGTGCTGCGTTTGTCAAGTGATCAATGTCACGCAACGGCTAATTTTTGCGGATCCATTCTATCGAATTTCTGGTGGTACGAACCCAGCCCTTTGATTCCATCTTTTTCAATAACCTGCTGATCACTTCCCGTGATGAATTAAGGTCGTTTGCGATTTCCTGATGAGTGGTTTTTATCTTCGGACCGAGCGTTTCAGACTGTTTTACCAGGTATTTCTCCAACCGTTGATCAAGATTGGTGAAAGCGATCGCGTCTATTGTTTTCAGTAATTCTTCAAAGCGTTTACGGTACTCCGTTATTACGAAGGTGTACCAGCTTTTGTAAGTGCTCATCCATTTTTCCATGTTTTGAATGGGGATGGCAATTATGATTCCGTCTGTAAGTGCTTTGGCGTGCACCTCACTGGTTTCGTGATTGATGGCGCATACCATCGAGAGCGAGCAAGCCTGCCCGGGGTTGAGGTTATAGATGAAAAATTCTTTTCCTTCATCATCTTCGCGATAAAGTTTCACGATGCCTTCGGCAACCAGCATGGTGGAGCGTATGGTTTGGCCTACCTTCATTAATGATTCTCCGGCTTTTACCTCGCGCACTTCCGCCTGGTCAAGAATTTCATTATAGAGTTCCTTTTCCAGATCAGGAAAAAGTTTTTTGAGCGTGTTGAGGTCCATTAAAAGATGCGTTTCTGCAAAGATGCGGGAAGTTGTCGGCAGTTGATAGTTTGTAGTCAATAGTCATTAGTCTGGTGTCCGAATAAATCGATTTCGGAGGAACGTAGCATTGACTAGCGAAGCGCGGGAACCCTTCAGTGCGATGAACGAGTATGAGTTGAAAGCTGAATTTTTCTTTCTAAAGTATTACATTGAAAACAAAGCGGCTTATGCAGTGATTCCGGTTGCCAATTGGAGAGTCGGCTCAAAAATGATCTTTGATTTGATGGAATTTGAGATTAGGCATGCGGCTTCTGATTTCTGAAGAATTTTCAACGCCTTTTCGCGGTCTTCTTCATTGTGGATGTGCAATACCGGTTTCAGCACCACTTCGCTGATGATGTATTTTCCCTCAACAATCTCAAGTTTGCCAACTGCTTTTGATTTGAAATTTTCGTAAGAGAGCTTAAAATTTCCTGCAACTGCCAGGAAGGTTGTCATAAGGCAACTATTTATTGCCGCTACAAATAGATGCTCAGGGCTCCATACTCCCGCTACACCATTCGGAAATTCAAAGGGTGTAGCTACCTCAACTTCGTTTTGTAAAACTTCAGAAGAAAGAATTCCTTTTCTCGTTCCTGTCCATTCAACCGTTACATCATAGAAATGTTCTTTTGCCATAATATAAGTTTTTACGACAGCAAAGATGTAAAGTGTAAGTTGTTTCAATGGTGATCAAAGTCACCCTGCACAGAAGATTTTATCATAAAACAAAGGTTAGGACGAAGCGTCTTTCAAATAAAGCATATCATCAACCTCGGTTTTTAGTTCTTCTGGTTGGATTTCTTTTTGGAAGAAAGTTTCGTAATATGCTTTAACGAACGCCGTAAGTGGTGTGGCAATGAAAGCGCCTATCACGCCGAATGCAGCGCTCATGGCCATCAGCATAACAAGAATGGATACCGGATGTATTTTCATTGTTGATGAACGAAGCCTCGGCATCAGTACATCGGCAATCAATTCATCTAAAGCAAGAAAAAATACAGCTACCCAAAGTGCTGTTGTTGGTGAGATGGAAAACGCGATCAGAATTGGCGGGACAGACATGATGTAAAAACCAATTTTCGGAATCAGTTCAGCGAAGAAAGTAACGCCCGCCCAAACCCAAACCCCGGGGATATCCATATAGTAAAGAAATATCCACACAATAACGGCACGTATCGCGCCTGCAAAAATGTTCGCCCACATCCAGCCAATCGTCATTTTTGAAGCATAGGCAAAGGCCCGGGCCGCTTTAGCACGGTTTTCTTCGGAAAAGCAGGAAAGATACATTTCCAGCAGCGGCCTCGGGTTGATTAGCATATAAGCAACAAGGCAGAAAAAGAAAATTATGCTCAATAAGGTATTGAGTACACTAATGGAATACTGCCCGATGCGGTTGATGATGGTGGACACATCTTGCGCAAAAGGTGAAACAGCTTTTTCAGGAACTTCGCCATTCGCGGATTTATCGCTTATCCATTCCGTTACGCGCCTGTTGAACATGTCCATGTAATCAGGCAGATTGTTGATCAGTGATTTTACCTGAGAGATGATCTTCGGCATAATCATCCAGCCCACCAGACCCAGCAACAGGATCATCCCAAAAAATACCAGGAGCGAAGCTATTGTTCGTCCCATTCCTTTTGACTCCAACCATGCGACCGGTGCGTTGAGGACAATCGTAAGAACAACAGCAAAGAATACGAGTAAGATGATATCTAAGACCAGGTGTAAAAACCAGATGGATACAAGAATTACTGTGGCAAGCAGGAGAAGGCGGGTAAGGCTTTTGTAAGTAGACGACATCCTGAAAAAGGATTTTAAATTAAAGATTTTAGATTATAGATTAAATACAAGTTAGTGAAAGTGGGGGAAGGAAGGGAAAGCTTGAATGTTAGGTTTTAGGTTTTGAGTGGTGGGTTTTGAGTTGTGAGGAGTACCGAAGGGTTAGCTAATGTGTCGCCTCAAGGAGATTTGATACAGCTGATTCCAGGTGTAGACTCATTAGTAATCCTCACCTTTAAAAATTTTTTGTTGCGGAAATGAAAGACCTTACTTTTGCCGCGGAGAGATGGCAGAGCGGTCGAATGCGGCGGTCTTGAAAACCGTTGACTGTCACAGGTCCGGGGGTTCGAATCCCTCTCTCTCCGCGCTAAAAAACAAATGTCCTCGCCCCAAAAGCGGGGCATTTTTTTATGGGTTATTTTGTTTACATATTGTATTCTGAGATCGAAGTGAGGTTTCGCACGAAGGGCACAAAGAATACATAAGGCCGCAAAGAATGCTGAATTTGTGATCCTATGTCAGTCGGGGGCTCTGCAAGTACCTCAACTTTATGGCGCTTTTATTGAGCTCGGAGTGATGTTTCACACAAAGGAATACATAAGAATACATGAGGCGCAAGGAATGACATTGAATTTTGTGAAAGGCAAGTCCACTCTTCTTTTAAACCTTCTTCAACTTCCACTTACCTTTTTTGAAAAGCCAGAAAGAAACTACTGTTATTGCTGATTCGGCGATAGGGATCGCCCAGAAGACGCCGGTTGCATTCATTTCCATATAGCGGGCAAGAAAATATGCCAGCGGAATTTGAAAGAGCCAGAATCCGAAAAAGTTCACCCAGGTCGGCGTCATCGTATCGCCGCTTCCGTTAAACGCATTTATCATCACCATACCGATGCCGTAAAAGATAAATCCGCTTGCCATGATGTACATGGCGTTCATGGCGATCCTGTTTATTTCGACCGATTCGGTAAAAAGCGCGGTAAGGGGTTTTGCAAAAAGAAAGAAAATCAGGCTTACGATGCCCATGTACACCACATTATACAATACGGTGGTCATTACCGATTTCTCTGCACGGGCTGGTTGGCCGGCGCCAAGGTTTTGACCCACGAGTGTTGCCGCGGCATTGCTTAATCCCCATGCGGGCAACAGGAAGAACATCATCAGTCGGAGTGCTGTCTGATATCCAGCGGAACCTTCATCTCCACCTGTAACAGCAACAAGCCTCGCGAGAATTATCCAGCTGCATGAAGCTATCACAAATTGAAACACGCCCGGAGTTGCGATCTTAACCAGCGATTTTGCGAGCGAAAAATCCGGTTTAAAATGGTGCAACTTTAATTTGATGCGTCCATTGCCATAAAACAAATGGTATAGTTGATACAGAACACCGACACTTCTTCCGGTGGCGGTTGCCATTGCCGCTCCCAACAATCCAAAGGCGGGCAGGCCAAACCAGCCACGTATAAGAATAGGGCAGAGGATAATATTGCAGATATTGGCTACCCACAAACTTTTCATCGCAATTGCTGCATTTCCTGCGCCGCGAAAAATTCCGTTTATCAAAAACAGCAACATGATAGATACGCTGCTCGCAAACATCAATGCAGTGAACGATCTCCCGTAGGCAGCACTTTCGCGGGATGCGCCCATCAGCAATAGAATTTCTTCAGCGAAAATAGCCCCGGCAACACTTAATACCAGCGTGACGCCGATCGCCACAACGATCGCCTGGGCTCCGCTTCTCGCTGCTCCCTCCGGGTCTTTCTCGCCAATTCTTCGTGCAACCATTGCCGTTGCAGCCATGCTCATACCGATTGCGATCGAATACATGATTGCAAGAACGGACTCTGTTAGTCCGACCGTTTGCACCGCGAAACTGCTTTCAGGAAGATGACCGACAAAATAAAGATCTACCAGCGCAAACACTGATTCCATCATCATTTCCAGCATCATGGGGATAGCGAGCATCACTACGCCGGTTCTGATAGGAATTTTTGTGTAGTCTAATTCCTCGCCCTTAATGGAACGTATTATTAAACTCAGGTAACGGCCCGGATGAAATACAGATCTATTTGCACTCATAAAAAGTGCGGCAAATTATGACAATTCGAAGTATAGATGACAAAAAACAGTGATTTGTTGGAGTTGCAGGGCAGTGGAATAACCGGACCAAGCTAAATAAAAACCTGCTCCTGTTAAACGGTCCCGCCGGATCGATCAAATTATCACACCGTAAACCCTGAAACTATTCGGCGACACCATAAAACCGCTAAGCGCCCGCGTTAGGGACAGGCAGCGCTACCGTGTAGCGCCGATGGCCCGACCCACGACCCCGCAGGCGCGGGGTTCGGGGGGAACGCCAAAATAAACCGGGCACGGTAATCATTATAAACCGCACATGGGCAGGTAGGCGTGTCCGTTAGTAAATGAAATAAGGGGAGATGAAAATTTTATGCTTCCAATTCTTCCGTGATGAGTGTATTAAAATTTACTTCCTGGTCGGTTATCCATTTCGGAAGACTGCCAGTAAGGATGCGCCATACGCCATCGGATTTTTGCATCTGAAATATGATGCGTTCGCCATATTCATCGATGGTGTCCACAGAAAAATTACTGCGTTCGTGGTGATTAGGTTTTCGAAAATTGAATTCTTTCAAGCGACCGTGGATCTTGATGAGTTTGGTAAACTGGATGTTGCGGACAAAAGTTAATTTCATAGCAGAGGTTTTTCGCCCGCGCAATCAGCAATAACCATACAGTACTTGATAATTGTGGAAAAGAAAATATATATATAAAGTTTTGTAATGCGAGAGTTACCCTTCTAACTGCATGATCTTTTCAAAAAGACTTTCGTATTCTGTATTGTGATGTTTAAGATCTTTTTCCAGTTTCTGGTAATCAGCTTCCACTTTTCGGAATTTTTCATGGTCGCTATATATTTCAGGAGCGCCCAGTTGTGATTCCAGCGCCGTTTTATTTTTATTCATTTCCGAGATGCGTTCCTCCAGTTGGGCAAATTTTGCCTTTAGTTTTTGCAATTCCTTTTTTGCTTCTTTTTCGAGTTGTTCATTTTTTACATTTTTCACCACCCTTGTATTATCTGCCTTTGCAACCACCGGATCAGGCTTTAATGCTTTCTTTAAAGCTTCCTCTTCCTTCATTCTTCTTTCTTTCCATTCTTCCCATTCAGCATAGGTTCCTTTGAACTCACGGATCTTATGATCATCGATTTCCCAGATTTTGTTGGCGACGCGGCTGATGAAGTAACGATCGTGACTAACCAGTATGAGGCTTCCCTCATATTTATTCAGTGACTCAACCAGCAAATCAACTGAATGAATATCCAGGTGATTCGTTGGTTCATCCAGCATTAAAAAGTTTGCCTTGCTCACAATTGTTTTTGCGAGCGCCACTCTGGCCTTTTCTCCTCCGCTCAATACCCTGATCTTTTTTTCTATTGCATCTCCGCTGAAGAGAAATGCTCCCAGCAGGCTTCTCAGCTCCAGATCAGTTTTGCCGCTCCTGGCATCCTTCATCTCTTCAAGAATATCATTATTCAGGTTAAGAGCTTCAAGTTGGTGTTGTGCATAAAAAGCTTCCTGTACATTGTGGCCCCAGATGCGTTCTCCTTCGAAAGGTTCAATGCCTGCAATGATTCTTAATAATGTCGATTTACCCTTACCGTTAGCACCGATGAGGGCGATCTTATCGCCGCGATCTATTTCGGCGCCGGTATTTTCCACGATGGTTACATCCTTAAAACTCTTGCTTACATTTTTGAGAGTGCATATGGTGCGCCCCGGCTGTTTTTCAACAGAAAAGTTGATGCGCATGTTCGGGCGTTCCAATTCAACATCTTCGATCCGCTCAAGTTTATCCAGACGTTTCACAATACTCTGCGCCTGCGCAGCTTTGCTGGCCTTTGCTTTAAAGCGCTCAACAAATCTTTCCTGCTGACGGATATAATCCTGCTGATTTTCATAAGCCTTTTTTTGAAGATCTATCCGGAGCGCTTTTTCTTTTTCGTAAAAACTATAGTTGCCTGAATAGAAATGCAGTTCCTGCTGATAGAGATCTACAATTTTTGTAACCATTCTGTCGAGGAAGTAGCGATCATGAGACACAATGACTACCGCACCCTGGTAGTGCTGAAGATATTTTTCGAGCCATTCGATACTTGGAAGATCCAGGTGATTCGTTGGCTCATCCAGCAACAAAACATCGGGTTGCATGAGGATCATTTTGGCGAGCAGCACGCGCATTCTCCAACCCCCGCTGAACTTTTTGTAGGGCTTTTTCAGGTCGGCATTTGCGAAGCCGAGCCCCTGCAGGATCTCCTCCGTGCGATGATGAATGCTGTAGCCGTCCAGCACTTCCATTTCATGAAGTTTATCGGAATATTGGTGGGCAAGGTTTTCATCACCCGTCTTTTCCAGTTCAACAGCGATTTCTTCAAGTTCTTTCTCCAATTGTTTTACGCGTTCGAAGGCACCGAGGGCTACTTCAAGGATGGAATCGTCGGTATCGAAACCGAGAAGATCCTGGTGAAGGAAGCCGATAGTTGTTTCGCGTCCTTTTTCGACTGTACCGCGGGAGGGGGAGTATTGGCCGGTAAGTACTTTGAAGAGGGTAGATTTTCCGGTGCCGTTATAGCCTACGAGACCGATGCGTTCATTTGGCTGAATGTGCCATGTAGCGTTTTCAACAATTACTCTTGCACCGAATTCAAAGGTCACGTTTTGCAGGCCTAGAAGCATTAGCGAAAATTTTTTGCAAAAGTAGTTTATAAATGGGTGTGATTTTCAGGCGGGTGAAGGAATCAGCAGGCGAAAACATCACGTCTGGGAGGAAATGCTAACGTTTAGACCCTTCGACTTTCCATAAAGACGCACGTAAAGGCGTCAGGCCTGCGTTTCAAAGAAGTTCTGCGATCAGAAAACACCGATATGTCGAAAGTTTTTAGTTAACGGTTGCTTTTTATATCGATTCATTTCTCTTTTTTGCTTGATATTTCCAATTAATGGGATCTTTCCCGGAGAATTTGCGGGTCTCGGATTTTCAAAATTGATATTCCCCCTTTTGAGATTCAAATATCTATACTACAACGGGGTCTTTATGGAAAGCCGGGAGTAAAGCGAGGTTGGCGTTCCAACAGCAACCAAATCAGCCCTATATGCTACCTTTGCCTAAAAGGAACAAATGAAAAAACGGTTTTTACTCATCATAGTTCTCCTCGCCGCTTTTAGCCTCTACTGGTTCGTATTACGAACCAAAGACGTAAAACGGGAAAAGGAACCCAAAACAGCTCCCATCACCCTAAATACCCATTCAGATACTTTTAACCTCCGCGTAGATGCCGCCATCCACGCATATATCGGCATGAAAGACGCATTCGTAAATGCCGATACCGCAGGAGCAAAACGCTTTGCCGCCGAATTCGCCGAAGCAATCGGAAATATCCCTTACGAAGAGCTTAGCGCAGATTCGGGCTCAATACGCATCACCGCCGAATCAGTTGCTGCCGACCTGAAAGCTAATACGGCAAGCCTTCTCATGCAAACAGATATAACCGAAATGCGAAGAGACTTCAGCGCTCTTAGTGATCAGCTCTATCCGGGCTTCGTTAAAATGATCAACTATGAAGGGAATACCCTCTATGTTCAAACATGCCCTATGGCTTTCAACGACGAGGAAACCGCAATGTGGTTAAGTCTTAACGATGAAGTGGTAAATCCTTACCTGGGGAAAAAACATCCAAAATATAAAGCCGGGATGTTGAATTGCGGAGAAGTGAAAGACAGCGTTACCCGTCGCTAACTGCAATGGCTAATTTCCGGTGCCAGCATGATCGGCACCTCCGTATACAAACCTGATCACCCCGCTTTTCTTAAGGTCTGAACTTATTCGAACTTCATACCTTTTTGCCCCGTCTCTTACAACCATCAGGGCCGTGTTTGGGGGAATAGTACCGAGATTTTCAGCATGCATGATCAATTCATTAGACACACGGTCGGTATCAACCGTCAACTCGAGGGAATGACCTTTTTCGCAAAGCCGCTTGTTCTTTAGTATCAGCTTGCCATTGTAAAACAGTGAAATACTGTCGCCGTCCACTTCAGCATTATCATAAACATTCACTGTTACAACAGGATTGTTGATTCTGATGGTTTTCAATACTTCGAGATCCCTGTTCTTAAATGAGGTGAGAGGCGTAATCATATCCGTCTTCGCACGGCTGTCAGTTTTCTCTTCAATTACCGGCTTGGATTCTTTATTAAGCGCCACGGCATTTTCAGAAGGCTTGGATGGAGCGTTCGGCTTAATGGCTGCTTTCGGGCTAACCGTCTTTACCGGCGCCTTTGCAACTGCATTGGCGGGAGAGGATTTACCGGCGGCTTGGTTTGGAGGTAAACGTTTGTTGTAACCAGCGATCACCGTACTAAGCAGTCTTCTTTCCAAAAAAGTATATCCATATCCACAATCGCCACTTTGCTGCGGCGCAGGTACCCAGTCACCTGCAATGATCTCCGAGCCATTACCTTTTTCATAATAAAGTTTGTGAACCTGGAAACAATTGCGAATGTTAACCGGTACATTGGTTTTTGTGCGTTCCGTTTCGCGAACCTCAATATATTTTTTTGATTTGTTCAAATGCCCGGTGAGCTTGCAAATGGTATAATACCTTTTGCCTTCCTGCGTAAAATATGTGTAAGAATACCCCGAAACCTCAGAGCCATTGGTTTCTATTTCTAAAACGTACTCACACTGGTCCCCGCCCCAACCCTGAAAGGTTGTACTCTTGTCGCTGAAGAAACCTTTCCACTGCCCCTTAAATTGTTGCGCATCTGCAGCGGTGGCAGAAAAGATAAGAATAGAAATAAGTAAAAATCGATTCATAGCAACATAAGTGTAAGCCTCACAAATTCAGGGAAATCCGGAAAGCAAAGATATTTGTGATATGCCGTTTACTCCCCAATACTTCGTTAAATTTGCACTCTTTAAAAAGGTTCGGAAACAGAAATATGATCAAAATTACTTTACCCGACGGCTCGGTTCGGGAGTTTGAAAAAGGCACCACTGCTTTGCAGGTTGCTAAATCGATAAGTGAAGGCCTGGCAAAACGAATGCTGGCTGCAGAAGTGAACGGACAGGTGACGGACCTTACCCTGCCGATAGAAGCCGATTCCACCGTTAAGTTGTTGAGCTGGGATGATACAGATGGAAAGAAAACTTTCTGGCATTCCTCTGCCCACCTGATGGCTGAAGCTGTGCAGGAAATGTTCCCTGGCGTTAAGTTCTGGGTAGGGCCCGCGATAGACAAAGGCTTTTATTATGATATGGATCTTGGTGATGCAAAACTCACCGAAGATGACCTTGCTGCTTTGGAAAAAAAGATGACCGAGCTGGCTAAACAATCCAATGCATTTGTGAGAAAGGAAGTGCCGAAAGCAGAAGCTGTGAATTACTTCTTTGAAAAGGGTGATGAATATAAACTTGACCTGCTTACCAACTTACAGGATGGCGAGATCACTTTTTACACCCAGGGAGATTTTACCGATCTGTGCCGCGGGCCACATATTCCAAACACTTCCTTCATTAAGTCAATTAAACTCACAAGCATAGCCGGAGCTTATTGGAAGGGTGATGAAAACAACAAACAACTCACTCGTGTTTACGGCGTAACATTTCCTAATCAAAAAGAGCTGGACGAATATCTCGCGATGCTGGAAGAAGCCAAGAAGCGCGATCACAGGAAACTGGGAAAGGAGATGGGCATATTTGCTTATGATGATCAGGTTGGTCAGGGCCTTCCACTGTGGCTTCCCAACGGCGGAATCATTATAGAAGAGCTTGAAAGGCTTGCAAAGGAAACGGAGCAGGCTGCAGGATACAAGCGGGTTGTAACTCCACACATTGCAAAAGAAAGTTTGTATTTAACCTCCGGTCACCTTCCATACTATGAAGAAAGTATGTACCCGGCGATGGAGTTGGACGGAACGAAATATTACCTGAGGGCGATGAATTGTCCTCATCATCACAAAGTGTTTGCAGCAGAACCTAAGAGCTATAAAGATCTCCCTTTCCGCTTAGCAGAATATGGAACATGTTACCGTTACGAACAAAGTGGAGAATTGTTTGGCCTGATGCGTGTGCGCTGCCTGCACATGAATGATGCTCATATATATTGCACGCGCGAACAATTTGCAGATGAGTTTCGCGCCGTGAATGAAATGTACATAAAGTACTTCAAAATTTTCGGGATCGATAAATATGTGATGCGCCTGAGTTTGCATGACCCTGAAAAGCTTGGAAAGAAATATATCAATGAGCCGGAACTGTGGATCGAAACCGAAGAGATGGTAAGAAAGGTGCTTGTGGAAAGCAACATACCGTTTATTGAGGTGAAGGACGAAGGAGCTTTCTACGGACCAAAAATTGACGTACAAATCTGGTCAGCCATCGGCAGAGAATTTACCCTCGCTACAAATCAGGTCGATTTCGCACAGGGAAAAAGATTTAATCTTGAATTTGCAAGCAGGGATAATTCGGTTGAAACTCCGTTGATAATTCACCGGGCACCGCTCGGCACCCACGAACGTTTCATCGGGTTTTTGTTGGAACACTATGCAGGCAAATTTCCCACATGGCTTGCTCCTTTGCAGGTGAAAATTCTTCCGATAAGCGACAAGTTCATGCCTTATGCAGAGAAAGTAATGAATCATTTGAAAAAGCATGATATTCGCGCCGAAATTGACGACCGCAGCGAAAAGATAGGTAAGAAGATTCGCGATACGGAACTTGCACGGGTACCTTATATGCTTATCCTCGGGGAGAAAGAAACGAATGATGAAACAGTTTCCATTCGCAAACAAGGCAAGGGTGATGCCGGTGCATCCGCCCTCAACGATTTTACTCAAACGCTCCTTACCGAAATAAGGGAAAGAAAAGGGCATGAGGATTGAAGAGTGATGATAGTTTAACTATTTTAAGTAATTTTCATAACGAAATAATTTGCAAATTGCAGCGCCCCCGAAAAGGCAGGCATATTCTTAATCAAAACAAATAAATGGCATTTCCACCCAGACAGCCCCGGGGAGCTTTTAATCCACGTTTTAAAAAAGAACAACAACAGGAACATCGTACCAACCACATGATCCGGGTGCCGGAAGTAAGGCTTGTCGGAGAAAATGTAGAACCGGGGATCTATTCAATTCAGGATGCCACGAATATTGCCAAGAGCCAGTCCCTTGATCTGGTGGAAATTTCTCCGGGTGCGAATCCTCCCGTTTGCCGCATCATAGATTACAACAAGTTTCTCTACGAAGAGAAGAAGAAGAAGAAGGAGATGAAGGCCAAATCGAAATCCAGCGAGGTTAAGGAAATTCGGTTTACGCCAAACACAGATGAGCACGATTTCGAATTCAAATGCAAGCATGCGGAAAAATTCCTTCTGGAAGGCGACAAGGTGAAAGCGCATGTGCAGTTCAAGGGTCGTGCTATCATGTTTAAGGAAAGAGGTGAATTGCTTTTGTTGAAATTTGCAGACAGGCTAAAAGATGTTGGCGCTCTTGAAAGCATGCCTAAAATGGAAGGAAAACGTATGCACGTGATGTTTGCTCCAAAAGCGCAAAAGAAAAAAGGATCTGAGTTGGGTAAACTGATAGATAAGGAAAAGTTGAACAAGAATGCCCCCGATGCGGCAAAAGCTCCTGAAGCTGCTAAACCTGCCGGGGAATAATATCTTTATTTTTTAGGAAAAGCCGTCTCAAAAGGATGGCTTTTTTTATGAAAGAAATTGAAGTGTAATGGACATAAGTCTGAATAAATACATAAGTGATACCGGCTTCTGCAGCAGGAGGGAGGCTGACCGCTACATTGAAGAATGCAGGGTAACCATAAATGATAAGGATGCACAGAAAGGTAACCGCGTAAAACCGGGTGATGTTGTGAAGATCGATGGCGAGAAGATTGGCAGGAAAAAAGATTCGGTGTACATCATGCTCAACAAACCGAAGGGCATAACCTGTACCACGGACCAGGGTGATAAAACCAACATAGTTGATTATGTCAATTTTAAAACCCGCGTTTTTCCTGTAGGGAGGCTTGATAAATTATCTGAAGGTCTCATTTTTCTTACGAACGATGGAGACATTGTAAACAAAATCCTCCGCGCCGGCAATAATCACGAAAAGGAATACATGGTTACCACGGATAAGGCGCTCAATGTGGAGTTTATAAAAAATATGCGTGGAGGAGTGCGTATACCCGGCGCCGTTACCAAACCTTGTTTTGTAAAACAGGAAGGAGAAAACCGGTTTCGCATCATTCTCACACAAGGGCTCAATCGACAGATCAGGAAGATGTGTGAGGCGCTTGGTTACCGGGTGACTGCATTGAAGCGGATACGAATAATGGATTTCACCATTTCAGGAATTGCACCGGGCAAATGGCGGTTCTTTTCCCCCGCTGAATTGACGCGGTTAAATGAGTTGATCAAACACAGCTCAAAAACGGGAGGCGAGGATGGGATGGGGGAATAATAGTTGGTAGTTGATAGTTGATAGTTGGTAGTTGGTAATTGGTAGTTCCTGTTTTGGGATATCCTAGTTTGGAATATGACTAATGTTTAAATTCATTGGGGTACACAGATCAACCTACTGATTATCAGACGTGTGTAAAAAGTAGTTAATCGATCCGAAGGAAATACCGACCAGGAATCAGTAATATGGTCTGTGAACTATAAACTATCAACTACGAACTATGAACTGGTATAGGAACTCTCACCAAATTCCCCTACCTTTGCCGCCCGAAAAGATCTTCTTTTTGGATATTTCCCACATGGCTCCAAAAGTTCCCGTCTGTTCGGGGCGCCGGCAGGGAGTAATTGATAACATTTGTTTAAATGCCAAAGGTAAAAACAAACAGCAGCGCAAAAAAGCGCTTCAAAGTTACCGGTTCAGGTAAAATCACTTTCCAGAAAGCCTTCAAACGGCACATCTTAACTAAAAAAAGTACCAAGCGCAAACGTTTAATGCGTAAAGACGGAATGGTCAGCGATGCCAATCTGCATTTCGTAAAGCGTTTACTTGGAATGAAGTAATCCATCTCATCACTTTTAACTTTAAAAAATTAAGATATGCCACGTTCATCAAATGCAGTTGCCAGCAGGGCACGCCGCAAAAGAATACTGAAAGCCGCTAAAGGTTACTACGGAAAAAGAAAAAATGTATACACCGTTGCGAAAAACGTAATGGAGAAAGGACTTACATACAGTTATGTAGGCCGTAAAATTAAAAAACGCGATTACCGTTCTCTGTGGATCGCCCGTATCAATGCAGCCGTTCGCGCGGAAGGCATGACCTACAGCGAATTCATTCACAAACTTAATGTGAAAGGTATAGAGTTAAACAGGAAAGTACTGAGCGACCTGGCTATGAATGAGCCCGAGTCTTTCAAAGGCCTGGTTAATTCCCTCAAATAATCTCTTTCGATTTTATTAAAAAGCCGTTCCCTTCAATGGGGAACGGTTTTTTATTTGCACCATTGTTAGCTTTATTACATTTGCAGTCTTAATTTCATTCTAACCCGTTTGTTTCGATGAACAATTCTTACCACGACCTCGTTCAGCAAACCTTCAATTTTCCTCAGGAAGACTTTCAATTAAAAAATGAATATCTCCAGTATAATGGAGTTGACCTTAAGGCGCTGATCGATAAATACGGAACGCCCCTTAAACTCAGCTACCTTCCAAAGATCGGCATGCAGATAGAAAAAGCTAAGCGGATGTTTGCAAATGCTTTCAAGAAAAATAAATACGAAGGCACCTACAATTATTGCTACTGCACAAAGAGTTCACACTTCAGTTTTGTGGTGGAAGAGGCTTTGAAGCACGACATCCATCTTGAAACTTCCTATGCGTACGATATAGAGATCATTAAGAAACTCCACCAAAAGAAAAAGATAACAAAGGATACCTATATCATCTGCAATGGTTTCAAGCAAAAGCCATACACCTCGCGCATCGCTCAATTGCTAAACAGCGGCTTTAAAAATGTGATCCCTGTATTGGATAACATGGATGAACTCCGGGCCTATGTAAAGTCAGTTAAAGTGCCATTTAATCTTGGTATACGGGTCGCCACGGAAGAAGAACCTACATTTCCGTTTTATACCTCACGGTTAGGCATACGCGCTAAAGATATACTGGAGTTTTATGTAGATAAAATAGAAGGAAATGAACATCGCTTCCAGCTAAAGATGCTTCATCTTTTTCTGAATAAAGGAATTAAGGATGATATCTACTACTGGAGTGAATTGAACAAGGTGATCAACCTCTACTGCCAGTTAAAAAAGATCTGCCCCGAACTTGACTCAATAAATATCGGAGGAGGTTTCCCCATAAAACATTCGCTTGGCTTCGACTACGATTACCAGTTCATGATAAACGAAATAGTGCGAAACATTAAGGTTGCATGTAAGAAGGCAAAGGTTCCTATGCCGCACATCTTTACAGAGTTTGGCAGCTACACCGTTGGAGAAAGCATGGCTCACATATACAGTGTTATTGCGCAAAAAGTGCAGAACGATCGTGAAACATGGTATATGATCGACTCCTCCTTTATCACTACTCTGCCTGATACCTGGGGCATCGGAGAAAAATTCCTGTTGCTGCCCATCAACAAATGGGACTCAGATTACCATCGTGTAGTGCTCGGCGGAATTACATGCGATAGTCATGATTACTACGATTCAGAAGAACATATTAATGAGGTGTTCCTGCCAAAGATCACAGAAGGGGAGCCCTTATACCTTGGCTTCTTCCATACGGGGGCTTACCAGGATCAGATCAGTGGCTATGGCGGCATCAAGCACTGTTTAATTCCTTCTCCCAAACACATTATTGTAGGCCATGATAAGAATGGTAAATTGGTAGACTGGGTGTACGCAAAAGAACAGACCGCACAAAGTATGCTCAAGATTCTTGGTTACAATTGATCATCGCTCATTACTGCTTCGGCTTGAAATCGGGGTCGGTGTGTTGTGATTTATTATAGAGATAGTACTTTCCGTCTTTATAATTCTTCCAATAACGTTTCCCGTCCAGGTCGTAATACAACCGGCCATCAAATGTTTTCTTCGCTGCAGAATCGTTTAGCATTATTGATTTAGCGGTGGGAGGTTTGGGCACCACAACCCTTTTCTTTGCAGCAGTATCCTTTGAAGGCATTGATGCCGTGTGGGTTGGTTTATTTGGAACAACCTTTTTACTGCAGGCCACAAATGAAATTGAAATAAATAAAAGGAATCCCCACAACAAACCTTTTTGCATAACTTCAAATTTCGCCACCATCGGCAAGAATTCTACCAAACATCGTTAAAATGAAAACATTTTTTCTCACCTGCTTTTTATTTGTAATCTATTCGTGCCACGGACAATCTTCTAATTCCGAGTCAGAAATTAAAG
>JAEZDA010000082.1 GCA_023433345.1 Bacteroidota bacterium
ACATAAACGTTCCCGTGATGTTTCAATATATGTTCAACAATGGCGTGCGTCTGCAGACCGGTCCACAGGCAGGATTTCTTATCAAGGCAACCCGGGATGATGGCGAAGATGAAACAGACATCAAAGACAATTTCAAAACTTTCGACTTCGCGTGGTCATTCGGCCTTGGATACATTACTAAGTCACGGTTAGGGATAGACGCACGTTACAATCTTGGCCTAACAGACTTCACCGAGAACCCCGCGCTTAAATATCAAAACCGCGTGTTTCAGATAGGCCTGTTCTATCAATTTAAGCATCGTTAGAAATAATAACATTTTAGCGCCCCCCGGCCGCTGGCCGTGGCGGGCTTTTTCGCTGCAAGTCCGGCACAAAGCCCCTCACGAATCCTTCACCGTGCTATCCGCTTCAATCCCTGGCGCACAGGAACAAAGCCGCGCGTGAAACGCAGAATATTTGCATACGACTGTGTGGGAAGCTTGCTTACCAACGCGGACGTGCAAATATTCAAACGCCACAGGCGAAAAGGCTTTGGGTAAAGCCGACGCAATCTGGGATCATGTAAATAATCCCTGCCGCACAGGAACAAAGCCGCGCGTGAAACGCAGAATATTTGCATACGACTGTGTGGGAAGCTTGATCACCAACGCGGACGTGCAAATATTCAAACGCCGCAGGCGAAAAGGCTTTGGGTAAAGCCGACGCAATCTGGGATCATGTAAATAATCCCTGGCGCACAGGAACAAAGCCGCGCGTGAAACCGAGGTTACATTCTATGTTACATATTTACGATGGCCATAGTTTCTATGGCCATTTTTTGATTGAATTCGTTTGTAAGCTGTTTGTGATTCACAAGGTCAATTATAGTTCCGATAAGGCATAAACCACCTGTAAAAAGATAAAGCAGCCCCATACCAATTTGCCCGATCACAAAACGCTGGATACCCCCGGCCAGAACGAACCCCAGCAAAGTACATATAAGGATGGTTTCAGCTTTCTTCCTCTTATTGTTGTAAAGAGAGATGAATAACTGGAATTTTTCTTCAGACAGATTTTTTGTAAACTCTTTTAAGAAAGCATATTCTTCGGGTTCAATCGAAGGAACCAGGGTCATGAAGTTTCTGTTTTGCATTCGGCTTTGGTTTGAGAAAAGTTAATGCATAAACTCTGAAAATCAAAATTAGTACTGCCGGTATGCCAAACCAATGCTGACTAACAGACGTGGAAAGGTGAAAACGGAGCGCGCTTTGCATTGAATGGGCAAGGCCGCACCCCGGACATACCTCAATTCCTGCTGCTTTAAACATGCACAATGAAGATCCATTCATTGGCATGCTCACAATAATTATCAAACACACAATCCAGCATAACAGCTCAAAATTGTGCCGCAGCCACAACATGAATGAAGGCAATTTGGGGGCCGTGATATTCATTAGCGGCTTTGTAAGAATTTGTCGAAATTTTTAATAACGGCAGGGTCGGTGAATAGCTTTCTTAGTCTTTCAAAGTTAGGCCTATCAATTGTGGCGCTATATGCGTGCATTATGAAACCCAGCTTATTTGTATCACTGATGAAAACGGAAGCGATCTCACCAAGCTGACTTACTAAAAGGCAGTTGGCTTCCGATAAACTTTTGGCTTTGGAAAGCTTTCCAGCTTCATCCTTCGTGCCATTTATCTGTTCCTTTATCTTCTGAAATTCTTCCTTCATCAATGGCCAATCGTTGCATTTTTTCAATGGCGGCAAATTCGAGACCGTTTGATCTTTATTCACTTCATTGGTCTTAACTGGCAACTCCTTTTTTGCTGCTGTTACTGAAGGAGTTTTAGCCGCTGAAACAACCGGCTTCACCACGGTTTTCTTAACCAAAGGTTCTACTTTTTCCGGGCTAGTCTTTTCAGCTCTCACTAAAGTGTCCTTCACAAGCTTAACATCCTCCTTACCCGGGAAGCTGATGGTTGCACCGGACACATTGGAAAGAAGAGTTTTAGTAACTCCAGTATCAGGCTTTTCTTTTACCGGCGCAGTCTTTTGTTCAGTTGTTGAAGCAACTGATCCAACTGTTGACACCGGCGGCAACATTGCATAAAAACTCAACCGGGCTTTTCCTGATTTATCTTTTCTTACTTTATAGGTGACCTGCATTGGCTTATCGTCGCTATCTGCAGCCGCCACATTCTTCCGTTCTATCGGCGATATTGTTGAATTCAAAAATTCAATTCGAACATCATAGTATGGCTGGTCCAGCCCATGCACAGTTACGTTAGCCTGAGCAGCCGCATTCTTCTTCTCGCCGTTCAGGTACACAAAAAAAGCATCACCTTGTTCAGCGGAAAATACCAATGTGCTTTTGAAATTTTGCGCAGAAGAGAAAAAAGGCGCAATGAATAAGAGAACAAAAATTTTCTTCAGCATATAAAAAATTACGGTGCAAAGATACATTCAACAATGAATGGTCAGAACACCCGGAAAACCCTGATCACTTTTACAAATCTTGGCATAAAGTAACTGTTCATTCCAGAAACCATCACGCCGGCATTATTTCCCGAGGCGGAATGAAGGAACTTGAGAATGCCATTGTTGTTTTCGGTAATGATCCCCATGTGACCAACCATGCCGGAATTCACATCGCTCCCCGTAAAAAGAATTATGTCACCCTTTCGGCTGTTCAGTGTAGAAATTTCTTCACCGGCATTTGTGAAATCCTTCGATGTGCGGGGAACGGAAATTTTAAACTTTTGAAATACATAATAAATGAAGCCTGAACAATCCAGGCCCTTCTTCGGCTCAGATGAACCATACTTATACGGGGTACCAATAAGTGTTTGGGCAAACTCAACAACCTTTGAAGCCGCGACATTCCTGGTATTTATACTTTTTGCAGGAACATTGCCTTTTAAAATGATCGTGCTTTTAATTTCCTTACCCGCTGTATTATAGATGGCAGTTGTTTTTCGGGAGGACGCGCAACCGGATAGAAATATAAGAACAAGCGTCCATAGGTAAAATCTTTTCATGAGGCCAAATTTATGATCTTATTGACTCATGCCTTAACCAAAGGTTTAATGGGGAAATGTTAAAGCAAAGAAAAAGGCCTTATAAAAAAGGCCCTTTTGTATTCTTCTTCTTTCCTGTTCTCCCACTCTCGTGGTTGAGGAATTTAGGTTCTTCTCAATAAAATTGTGAAGTACCTGTAATAAAGAAGATCTGAAATAACTAATGAAAAAACCGTACCAGTTTTCAACTATTCTATCCATTTAATTTTTGAAATAGGAATTTTTTCAAGAAAGGAATCTCCGTTCGAAGGTTTGTTATGGATCTTCTTTACTACATCCATCCCTTTAATCACTTTTCCGAAGGCTGCCATTCCCAAACTATCTTCTGTGCCACGACGGCCTGCATCTAAAGGAGACTGATCTCCAATGCATATAAAGAATTCTGATGAAGCAGTTCCCGGTTTTGTGCGCGCCATTGAAATAGTTCCTGTGGTATGCGACAATCCGCTTTCCTTTGTGGATTCATGAGGAATAAGCGGAAAGTTTTTGCCGCTGCCGTGGGTTCCACCCTGGATAATTCCGGTATTAAAAGCAGAACCCGATTCATCAGACTTCAACACCCTGTAGAATGCCGCATTGTTGTACGCCCCGTCTTTCACAAGTTGTTGAAAGGCCGCCACAGTTTTTGGCGCCTTTGCGGGGTAAAGCTCAACCAATATATCTCCCAATGAAGTTTCGATACGTATTTCCGGATTTTCACCCTTTGGTCCCTTGCAGGAAATGAAGGAAGTTAGCGAAAGCATTATTAAAAGCATTCTCATCTTGAAAGAATTTCAAGTACCGTACCTAACAGCACTTCTGTTCCAAGGGCAAGATCTTCAGGTGAGGAATACTCAAGCGGGTTATGGCTGATACCATCTTTGCAGCGAACGAAGATCATTCCGTAATCGCACGCATAACTCAACGCCATTGCATCGTGAAAAGGACCGCTCATTAATTCGGGAGCGTCAAGGTTCAGTTTACCGCACTCCGATGTAATGATGTCCCTGATCCATTCGGCACAATACCGCGGATCACTGTTGGTATCTTCTGAAATGGAAACTTCAAGATCATGCTTCTTTGAAATTTCGTCTATCCGTTGACGTAAGTCCCGCTCATAGCGGTTGCGCCGCTCAAGGTCAATATCACGCAGATCAACCGTAAATGCAACTTCTTCCGCAATAATGTTTCGTGAGGAAGGGAAAATCTGCATTGTGCCTACTGTAGCAACCGTAGGCGCGCCGGGTACCCTGTTGGCTATTTCATTTAATGCCACTGTAACCTCTGCAGCCCCGAGTAATGCGTCGCGCCGCATAGGCATGGGCACGGAACCTGCATGACCGGCCATGCCTTTGAAAGTAACGGTTAACCATAGGGGCCCGGATATTCCGGTCACTATTCCCACGGGCTTTTTCGCAACATCCAGAACCGGTCCCTGTTCAATATGCAGTTCTAAAAAACAATGTATGCTTCCAGCATTGTATTCTGATTCATTAAATTTATCAATATCACATCCGAAATCTTTTAAAGCTGTTTCACGCGTTGTGCCATGGGCGTCTTTTCTCTGCAGTTCGCCTTCTTCCAATTTTCCTAAAATTCCTCGGGAACCGAATAGGCCGTTATTAAACCGCCAGCCTTCCTCG
>JAEZDA010000091.1 GCA_023433345.1 Bacteroidota bacterium
CTGCACCCTGAACCCTGCACCCTGCATCCGGCAGCTTCATTCTATTCAAAAAATTCGTACTTTGTTCAATTGACATAAACCCTACTACCTGCAAAAATGCTATTTCCCGCTCGCCTGAAATTTCCGGCTTCAGTGGTGAAGAGTGCTTTCACTCCTACTGACAACAGTGCGCTTGTAGCCTTCAGGGTAATTTTTGGTTTTCTTATCTGCTACCATTGTTCCTTCGCCTTCCTGAGCGGCGCCATAAACGACACCTACATTGAGCCTGAATTTACTTTTGCCTTCATAGGATTTGAATTTTTGAAACCGCTGCCAGGTGCGGGCATGTATTTTTACTTCGCGATAATGTTCCTCCTCGGTATCATGATCATGTTTGCCATCTTTTACCGGTTCGCGATCATTGCATTCACTGTATTATGGCTTGCCCTGTACCTGATGCAAAAAGCAGACTATAATAATCACCATTACCTTATTTTACTGCTCTCTTTCCTGATGTGCTTTCTTCCTGCCAACAGGTATTTTTCTTTCGATGTTTCGAGACGGAGGGTCAAAAAAAGTATCTCTTGTTCGAGATGGATCTATTGGCTGATCATGACCCAGATGGCGATCGTTTATCTTTTTGCAGCGATTCATAAACTACAGCCGCACTGGCTTTCCGGAAAATTTCTTTCTATCCAGTTCTCAACGCTTGCACATCATCCCATACTTGGCGGCTTTTACGGAAACCCGGGCTTTGCTAAAGCTGTCAGCATTTCGGGCTTTCTGTTCGATCTTTTGATCATTCCACTTTTACTCTGGAAAAGAACTTCGATCGCTGCGTTTTTTTTCTCGATACTCTTCCACCTTTTCAACTTTTACACTTTTCAAATTGGAATTTTCCCTTTTCTATGCATCGCAGCGAACCTGTTTTTTGTTAATGGCGAGATAGTGCGGCGTATTTTATTTCCTCAAAAACCGCCTCTGGAAACGCTTGTTCATAGCGGCCGGCAGAAAACGAAAAAATGGATCCTCCAACTTGCCTCGGTGTACCTGTTGTTTCAGCTTTTGATTCCAATGAGGGCCATTCTCTTTCCGGGAAATGTTTTATGGACGGAAGAAGGTTACAGGATGAGCTGGAGGATGATGCTTCGTACCAAAAGCGGGAGCATCACTTTTAAAGTTGTAGATAGTGATACGAAGGAAGAATGGAGGATAAAGGCTGCCGATCATTTTTCACCGGCACACAGTCGCTGGCTGGCCACTTCGCCAGACATGATCTGGCAATATGCTCAACACCTCCATAAAGAGTTTAAGAAAAAAGGACATCGCAACACCGAAGTGTACGCACTAAGTTCGGTGAGTTTGAACAGGGAACCTTTTCACCCGCTTGTCGACAGTTCGGTTGACCTTGCAGAGGTTCAATGGAATCATTTCAAACACTCTCCATGGATTCTACCGCACAATAAAACCAGGCATTAATGATGATGATTGTGTTGCATTGCAGTCAGTTCATCTGCCGTAACAGATTTTTCCACGGGCTTAACCTGCGATTCTACGAAGCCGAAAACTTTTTCAGTGATTAGTCTCCTGTAGGTTGCATCAACCTGCTTCTCATCTTTCATCATACGATCGATATAGCTGTCCAGCCAGCTTAGATCTTCACCGATATTCATGTTCCCAAAATAACGGGTCACTTCCTCACGCATGCTTTGCCTCAATTCATCGGGAGTTACTTCCAGTTTATTATCCTGAATGATCTTGTCGCTGAGGAGCGTCCATTTTAGCTGGCCACTGAAACCCGGATAGTCATTTTCAGCTTCTTCCGCTGTTTTAGGTTTATCGCCACCTGATTGCAGCCAGCGCTTCAGGAAAGTTTCCGGAAACTCCATCTCCGTGTTATCAAGCAAAAAGTGGTAAAGCTGATCGTGCAATTGATTACGGCTTTGAGAATCCCAATACTGTTGTATTTCTTTCTTTAATGTTTCCCTTAGCTCTTCTTCTGTTTTAATGCCTTTGCCCGGGAAAATTTCGTTGAAGAAATCCTCATTCAGTTCTCTTTTTTCAACAAGGCCGATCTTCACAATTTCAGCGGTAAAATATTTTTCAGCAGAAGATTTATCAGAGGTGTCAAAGCCCAGGTCTGCCATCATCATCTCAAGCTTATCTGCGGGGAAGGAGTCTGCAAGTTTGAATGTGATCTTCTCACCTTTTTTCTTTCCCATCAGTTGTGTTTGCAATGCCGGGGAGAAATATTTCAGCAGTACGGAGTTTTCTTTTGTGATGCCATCTTCTTTCACATTTCCATTCGCATCGCTTTCTGTGAACAAAACATTGAGCACATTTTCTTCATTATCCACCGTTTCAGGTTCAGTCATGTTCCCGCCCTTGATCTGCATACGGCTTATCTCTTCATCAACCATGGCATCCGTTGCGGTTACCTTATTTAAGGTAAGTTTTGCTTTGGAGAAATCAGGCAAGGCAAATTCCGGCTTAAGCCCGATTTCAAAATCAAATGAATAATCAGATGGATTGTTCGGATCGATGCGATCCATCTTCATGTCTAACGGTAAGGGTTGTGCGAAAATATCTGGTTTCTCTTCGTTCAGATATGAGTACAGTTGCTTTTCAACGCCACGAATAACCTCCTCGTTAAAAATTGAAGCGCCGTACATTTTTTTGATCATTCCTGCTGGTACCATTCCTTTACGAAACCCCGGAATATTTGCCGTTTTGCTGTACTCCTTTAATTTTTTTTCAAATGCAGGCAGGTAATCGCCTTTCTCAATTTTCACGGTAAGCTTATCATTCAGCAATCCGATGTTTTCCCTTGTAACTGTAGCCATAAAAAATGTTTAATAAAAAAAGGAACAAGGAATCAATATTTTCCTGTTCCTTATTTTGTGCGGATGATAGGGGTCGAACCTACATGCCTTGCGGCGCCAGATCCTAAGTCTGGTGCGTCTGCCAATTTCGCCACATCCGCATTTTTCGCAATAGCCCGAAAAATCTCCGGCTTAAAGCGGGTTGCAAAATTATGGATTTTCTTCTTACAGATCGGGCCATTTTTCACAAATTTTCTTAAAGTAGCAGAAGCCGAAACCGTTTTTTCAGGAAATCAGGCGGATTTGAATTAAATTCGTAGGATACGCATCTATGGAGACCGTTACACCGGCTGAGGCCTACAATCTTACTGAAGAAGAGGAGAAAAAAGAGATCCTGCGGCAATACCGCGGCCTGCTTCGTGTTCTAAAGCAAAAACTGAAACCGGGAGATAAAGCGCTTTTACGCAGCAGCTTCGAGATGGCCGTGGAGGCCCACAAAACCATGCGCCGGAAAAGCGGTGAACCATATATCCTTCACCCTATCGCCGTAGCAAGAATTTGCGTGGAGGAGATCGGCCTCGGCATCCGCAGCACGATCTGCGCATTGCTGCACGATACAGTGGAAGATACCGATATCACTCTCCAGGATATTCAGCGGGAGTTTGGGCCCGAAGTAGCGAAAATTGTTGACGGGCTCACAAAGATCGCGGTGGTGATGGACACTAACACCTCGCAACAGGCTGAGAATTTTCGTAAAATATTATTAACGCTCACCGACGACCCCAGGGTGATACTGATCAAGCTTGCAGATCGACTTCACAACATGCGCACTATGGATGCCATGAAGCGCGAGAAACAGTTAAAGATCTGCAGTGAAACGATCTATGTGTATGCTCCACTTGCTCACCGTATGGGGCTTTATGCTATAAAAACTGAGATGGAGGATCTGGCGATGAAATATATGGAGCCGGATACCTACCGCTACATTGCAAAAAAACTCCAGGATACCAAGCGCGAGAGATCCCGGTATATCAACGACTTCATCCGGCCCTTAAAGGAAAAACTTGAAAAAGCAGGATCGGTTTTTGAAATTCACGGCCGGCCAAAAAGCATCCACTCAATTTGGAACAAGATCAAAAAGAAAGGTGTTGCATTTGAGGAAGTATATGACCTGTTTGCCATCCGCATCATTGTTGACTCGCCACCTGAAAAAGAAAAAGAAGAATGCTGGAAAGTGTACAGCATTATTACCGACTCTTACAACCCTTCACCTGAACGCCTTCGCGACTGGCTGAGCAACCCAAAAAGCAATGGATACGAGGCGCTTCATACAACCGTGATGGGCCCGGGCGGAAAATGGGTAGAAGTTCAGATCCGTACCAAAAGAATGAACGAAATCGCGGAAAAAGGTCTCGCTGCGCATTGGAAATACAAGGAAGGAAAGGAAGATTCAAGCAGGTTCGAAAAATGGTTCCACCAAATAAGAGAGGCGCTAAGCAACCAGGATTCAAGTTCGCTTGATTTTCTACAGGACTTTAAAACATCTTTCCTTACGGAAGAAATTTATGTTTATACGCCGAAAGGAGATGTAAAGATGCTTCCTGTGGGCGCAACTGCGCTGGACTTTGCATTCACCGTGCACACTGCTGTTGGCAGTAAATGCATCGGGGCGAAGGTGAATCATAAATTAGTTCCGCTTAGCCATAAATTGAGAAGCGGCGACCAGATAGAGATCATCACCAGTTCCAAACAAAAGCCAAACCCTGAGTGGCTGAATTTTGTTGTTACCAGCAAGGCAAAGTCTAAAATAAAAGACACTCTCAAAGAAGAAAAGCGAGCCATTGCTGAAGAAGGCCGCTACATTCTCCAACGTAAGCTGGATGGAATGAATGCGGTGATGAACCAGGCCAATCTTGACGAACTGGCAACATTCTACAAGTTGAATTCATCCCTCGACCTTTTATATGAGGTCGCCATTAAAAAGCTCGACCTGAGGGAGCTGAAAGATTTTACTGTTCACGGCGACAAGCTAATGCCACCTAAACCGGTGAAGGAAGAGATCAAAGAACCGGAGAATTTCACAAAAACCGACAACAGGAAAGATACTGAGCTGATCATCTTTGGTGAGAGCAGCGACAAGATCATGTATACGCTTGCCAATTGCTGCAAACCAATTCCGGGCGATGACGTATTTGGATTCATTACAACAGGTGAAGGGCTAAAAATTCACCGCACGAATTGTCCGAATGCAACAAGACTGCTTTCAAATTATGGGCATCGTGTTGTAAAAACGAAATGGGCGAAAAACAAAGAGATCTCATTTCTTACGGGCCTGAAAATTATCGGGCTGGATGATGTTGGCGTAATTCATAAGATCACCAACCTTATCAGCGGTGAACTTCGGGTGAATATTTCTGCAATGACCATTGAAGCGCGTGACGGAATTTTTGAGGGAAATGTGAAAGTATTTGTGCACGACAAAGATGAGCTTGATAATTTGGTAAATGAATTGCTTAATCTTCCCGGTATAGAGCGTGTCGACCGTTATGATACCGAATAATTTTTATCATTAAAATCAAACTAATTATGCAGGACCTTATTAACCGTCTCGTTCAAAAGGCCGGACTCACCGCAGAGCAGGCAACGAATTCGCTTCACACTATTAAAGATTATGTGAAGGAAAAATTTCCGATGATGGCAGGTGCGGTGGATAATCTTTTCGCAACTGACAACACCCAGGCTGCAAGTTCCATGGCGGCAGGAAGTGCGGTGCCGGCCGATAACAGTCCGGATTTTTTAGATAAGATCAGCGACTTCATTCCGGGAAAAACCGGCGAGAACATTGAGAACCTTGCAAAAAATGCAGCCGGTAAAGCGGGCGATGCGATCGATAGTTTGAAAGATAAACTCGGCGGAATGTTTGATTCGAAGAAGCCCTAAAAAGGTGCAGGATGCATGGCACAGGGACCAGGATGCATGGGAAGATTACAGACGACAGATCACAGACGACAGACGACAGACGACAGACTATAGATTACGAACTACCGACTACCGACTACCGACTAATCCCTACTTCAACACTTCCCTGCTGATCACCAGCTTTTGGATCTCGCTGGTTCCTTCACCAATTGTGCAAAGTTTGCTGTCGCGATAGAATTTTTCCACCGGAAAATCCTTTGTGTAGCCATAGCCTCCGAAGATCTGCACGGCATCGGTGCTCACTTCAACAGAAACTTCGCTCGCATAATATTTCGCCATGGCTGATTCTTTGGTCATAGGCAGGCCTTTCATTTTGAGATCGCAGGCCTGGTTGATCAACATTTCTGCAGCCTCGATCTTTGTAGCCATATCGGCAAGCTTGAATGCAATGCCCTGGAAATTGGCTATAGGCTGATCGAACTGGTGTCTTTCCTTTGCGTATTGAACGGATGCTTCGTATGCACCTTTTGCGATGCCGAGACTTAATGCTGCAATTGAAATTCTGCCTCCATCCAATACCTTCATTGATTGCTTAAAACCTTCCCCTACCTCACCAAGACGGTGCGAATCAGGAATCACACAATTATCAAATATCATTTCAGCAGTTTCGCTGGCGCGCATGCCAAGTTTGTTCTCCTTCTTGCCGGCATTAAAACCGGGAGTATTACGGTCAACTATAAACGCAGTTGAATTATTCTTTGCCCTTGGCTCTCCTGTACGGCAGATTACAACGGCAACCTCGCCACTCTTACCGTGAGTGATCCAGCTTTTCGTACCATTGATTACCCAGTTGTCGCCGTCCTTTACCGCGGTTGTTTTCATGTTGCCTGCATCGCTGCCGGTGTTGGGCTCGGTCAATCCCCACGCGCCGATGAATTCTGCGGTTGCGAGTTTTGGCAGGTATTTCATTTTTTGCTCTTCATTTCCAAAGGCGAGAATATGGCCGGTGCAAAGGGAATTATGCGCGGCAAGTGATAAACCTATTGACCCGCAAACCTTCGCCACTTCCTGGATAACGGCGCTGTATTCAAAATATCCGAGACCGGTTCCGCCATATTGCTCAGGAACTAAAACTCCCATCATACCAAGCTTACCTAGTTCCTTGAAAATATGAACGGGAAATTCCTGGCTTTCATCCCATTCCATCAGGTTGGGTTTGATGTGCTTTTGGGCAAATTCCCTGGCTGATTGCGCAACCTGCGTAGTGATCTCAGACTGTTGAAAATCCATGCTTTTTGTTTAGGGGCGCAATTTACGGAAATTAGGAGATGTGGCGGGAATGAGCAGAGATGCAGATGTGGAATTGAATGTAATTGCCCCTTTTTGCTCGCTCGCTACTTTTTTATAAACTTTTCAGTTGCGATCAATTCGTTCTTTCTAATAACTTTTATAATGTAAACGCCAGAAATTAGATTACGGACATCAATACCATTTTCAAAATAGGTTATTGCAACCGTCTTGTTTAATCTACCCAAACATATCAAAAATGATGAATTGGTCATTCACCCGTAGGTTTTCAACAACAGTTTCCTGGCTCGCAGGATTGGGTGAAATCCTTATAGGTAAACCGGAGCAATTACTATTCGCAGTTTATTAGTTCGTTATCGTATATAGTTTACTGCGAGAATCAGCGCATCAGACGATTACGATGAATAAGTTTTTACCAGAAGAATTTTCGTTTATCAGCGGGAACCTCTGTTTCGCACCGAATATTTCCCGCTGATTTCCGCAGATTGAAATGCACCGCAGATGCGCGCGAATCAAGTATGCCACTATTTTTTTTGCCGAACAGTAATGGTTTAAGATTGAACAGCCAGGTACTCTTTCATCTTCTCAAACACCTCGGCACCAATTCCCTGAATTTTATTCAGATCATCAACACTTTCAAATTTTCCGTGCTGTGTGCGATAAGCAATAATTAACGACGCAATTTTATAACGGATATATGGATGCAATTGAAGTTCTTCTTTTGTTGCCGTGTTGATGTTGATCATTCTGACTTCAAAAGGTGCCATTTTCAGATTGCCCTTAATTTTTTGAAAGGTACTATCTGGAAGTCCGTATGTTTCTGCAACCTGCTCTATCGCATAAAATCCGCCGAGCTTTTCGCGGAAAGTGATTATTCTTTTTGCCAGGGTCGGACCGATACCTGGTAGCGATTCAAATGCGGCGCTGTCGCCATAATTAATATCTACCGATCTCTGCTGAAACCTGAATTCCTTTTTCCCGAATGATTCTCTTTTCGCGTTTTGCGTTGATGCAATTTGAACATAAGGAGTTAATC
Organism: Bacteroidota bacterium; assembly: GCA_023433345.1. Taxonomy (GTDB): domain Bacteria; phylum Bacteroidota; class Bacteroidia; order Chitinophagales; family Chitinophagaceae; genus Ferruginibacter. Next base: position 8,065 of record JAEZDA010000091.1, read on the forward strand.
TTAGGGACAGTTCGGGCTTGAGGCCGTAAATTTTTTTTATGTCTTCCGGCTTATTAAACTTTCCTCCTTTTGAAATATATTTTCTAACGCTTGCCGCGGCCTTTGGAGACAATCCGAGTTTCACCCAGCCGGCTTCATCGATTGTATTGGGATCAAAATTGAAAAGCTCCGGCGCAGAAACAGAAGTTGAATTTGCATTACTTTTTTCGCGGTTCTCATACACGGAAATTGAATCTGAAAATATCTTTAGCCGCGTCCAGTCGCGCGAATCTTTGTAAACAATCTCTTCCGGGGGCAGGGCTTCAAGTAAGAAAGGGATCGATTTTGCAATGATCGAAATTATCACGAGGGTGATGATGCCGTTTCTTTCCCGCCGGGAAAAATGCAGGATATGTTGCCTTTCATTTCGCATACGGAAAAGTAAAGGGCAGACGAGTGACTGGCAATAACCGATCAGGGGAAATTAAGGGTTAGGCCATCGTAGGCGATCGCGCGGTTTTCGGGGAAGGTCGGTTCAACAACTGCATGCAACCCAAGCTGGTGGCTGATATGGGTAAAATAACATTGGGGCACCTTCAATTCATCGGCCAGTGCCAGGGCTTCTTCAACATTAAAGTGAGAAATATGTTTTTTATGCCTGAGTGCATTCAGAACAAGCGTTTGTGATCCGATGATCTTAGCTTTCTCTTCATCATCTATCCGGTTGGCATCCGTGATATAAGTAAAGGAGCCGAAGCGAAAACCCATCACTGGCATGTTCAAATGCCAAACGCGTATAGGCGTAACCGGTATGTCGCCCACCATGAACGGCGTTTCATCCATATATACAAGTTGCACGTCTGGAACGCCCGGGTATTTCCTTTCTGCAAACACATACGAAAACTCCCTGCGAAGAGCCTCCTGGTCGGGAGGTGTTGCATAAACCTTCATGGCCTGTTGCTGAAAATAACAGAACGCTTTTACATCGTCGAGTCCTGCAATATGATCCTTATGATGATGAGTGATAAGCACAGCATCAAGTTTCTGCACTTTTTCACGTAACATTTGCGTGCGAAAATCGGGGGTGGTATCAACAACGATGGTGGTGGTGGCACTTTCTATCAGAATGCTGCTTCGAAGCCTGTTATCTTTTTCGTCAGTTGAAGAGCATACCTCGCAATTACACGCGATCATCGGAATGCCGCTGCTGGTGCCCGTTCCCAAAAATGTTACTTTAAGCGGCGGACAATGCATGAGGCTATTTATTTACGCCCGCGTGCATGATTTCATCATACAACTTCTGACTTTCATGCGTAAGTGAATCAAAATGGATATCGAGTTGAGGCATTAAGTCGATCAATGTATTGATACGGCCTTCCAGCTGGAAGAATTTATTAAGAACAACTACTTTCTTCTCCTGTAAAATACAGTAACCACTCTGAAAAGTACCTCGCTCATATCTTATGATGTAGCCGGACTCCTCAATGATCTTTTCAATTTTATCCAAAACCGACTGTGTGATTTTCATACTTTCCTCCTTTATTCAACCTGCAACTTGTTGTTATTCGTTAACTATTCAAAAATGTTTTCTCCACAGAATGTGAAGTACTTTTCAATTGACGATTTACCAATTACGATTTACGAATTATCCTCCTAAAATCCGGTCACTTATTACTCATCCTGATCACAGGGATGATCATTTCTTCAAGGCTCACACCGCCATGCTGAAATGTATTGCGATAGTAGTTCACAAAGTGATTGTAGTTATTGGGATAACACAAAAAGATATCGCCCTTAGCAAATATGTAGCTGGAATTGACATTAGGCACCGGCAGCCCTGCTTCCTTGGGGTCGCGAAAAGCCAAAACATCCTTTGCCTCGTAATTCAGGTTCCGGCCATGTTTATACCGCAGGTTGGTGGTGGTTTGTTTATCACCGATAACCTTTGCCGGCGTTTTTACGCGGGTGCTGCCATGATCAGTTGCAACTATCAGGGTAAGATTTTTATCGGCGATCTTTTTCAGTCCCTGGTGCAGCGGACTGTGTTCAAACCAACTGTTCGTAATACTGCGATAACTCGTTTCATCTCCGGCGAGCTCTTTCAGCACTTCCATTTCTGTACGTGCATGAGAAAGCATATCAACAAAATTGTACACGATCACATTGAAATCATTCTGAAGAAGGTTGTGCATGTTGTCAACCAGCTTTTGTCCATCATTGTGGTTTGTGATCTTTGTGAAAGAGAATTTCACATCCTGTTTGCCAAGTCGCTTCAACTGGGCTCGCAAAAATTCTTCCTCATGCAAATTCTTCCCTCCCTCTTCATCATCATTCTTCCATTGCTGGGGAAACTGCTTTTCAATATCAACAGGCAAAAGCCCCGCGAACAGAGCATTACGGGCATATTGAGTGGCCGTTGGAAGAATAGAGTAAAAAGTTTCTTCTTCATGTATGCGAAAACTTTCTGCGAAGATGGGTTGTATCGTTTTCCATTGATCAAGGCGAAGGTTATCGATCAGAACAAAGAACAAGGGCGTTCCTTTTTCCAGGTGAGGAAGCACTTTATATTTCAGCAAAGAGTTGCTCATTATCGGGCCATCAGTGCTTTTCGGCGCAACCCATGATGCATAGTTTTTGGAAATGAACTTGAAGAATTCAGTATTTGCCTCCTGCTTCTGCGTTTCAAATACTTCCTGCATTTCAGGGCTGTCACTCTTTCTCATCTCAAGCTCCCAAAACACAAGCTTTTTATAGATGTCCATCCATTCGTTATAATCAGGATTATTATTAAGCGCGGTGAAGAGCGTGCGGAATTCCTGCTGATAAGCTGCAGTGGTTTTCTCCGCCACCAGGCTTTTCTTATCGATCAGTTTTTTCAGGCTAAGCCAAACCTGGTTGGGGTTTACCGGCTTTATGAGATAATCGCTTATCTGGCTTCCGATAGCCTCGTTCATAATATTTTCAGCCTCATTCTTTGTTATCAGCACCACCGGAACATTGCTCCTCGCTTCCTTAATTTGCTGAAGGGCCTGCAGGCCGGTAATGCCCGGCATTGATTCATCAAGTAACACAACGTCAACAAAATTGTCCTTCACAAATTCAACCGCATCAAAACCATTTGTACGCGTTTCCACCTCGTATCCCTTGTTCTCAAGAAACATGATCTGCGAACCGAGGCTTTCAATTTCATCATCAACCCAAAGTATTTTCCCTGCGTTCATATCTGTGCTTTTAATAATTAAATTTTTGCTGAGGCGTGTTCAGTAAATTTACAGGAAGCTGTTGATGCATTTTCATTTTTTTGTGTGGATGCGCATTAGCTTTGCGGCTTTTGTAAAACCTTTAACATAAACCAGGCCTGTATGCGTTTTCATAAGATCATTAATGACCCAGTATATGGATTTATCACCATTGATGATGAATTGATAAATGACATAATCGCTCATCCGTTCTACCAGCGTCTTCGTCGCATACACCAAATGGCCATGGCTCATCTTGTTTATCCCGGAGCAGTTCATACAAGATTACACCATTCGCTCGGAGCATATCACCTGATGCGTTGCGCTTTATCAGAATTAAAAGGCAAGGGCGTAGACATTACTGCCGAGGAAGAACAAGCCGCAAAGATCGCCATCCTCCTTCATGACATTGGCCACGGGCCTTTCTCTCATGCACTGGAACATGTGATGGCAGAAGGGATGGATCATGAGCAGATATCCGTTGTTCTCATGGAAGAACTCAACAAACGGTTCAATGGAAAATTGCAGATGGCCATTGATATTTTTAAGAACACCTATCCAAAAAAATTTCTTCACCAGTTAGTAAGTGGTCAGTTGGATGTGGATAGAATGGATTATTTAACGCGTGACAGTTTTTTCACAGGAGTGAATGAAGGCGCTATCGGGTACGATCGCATTCTTAAAATGCTCACCGTGCATAATGGAGAATTGATGGTTGAGGAGAAAGGTATCTATTCGATTGAAAAATTTCTTGTGGCCCGAAGACTGATGTACTGGCAGGTTTATTTACACAAAACCGTTTTGAGTGCAGAGCAAATGCTGCAGAGAATTGTAAAACGTGCACGCCTTTTAAGGGCGGAATGCGATGAGCCGCTTCACAGTTTTATTAACAACAGCGAAAAAAGCATCGAAAAGTTTTGCAACATGGATGATACTGATCTGATGATGGCGATAAAAAAATGGAGACAACATCCCGACAAAGTACTGAGAATTTTATGCGAGGGAATCATTGATAGAAAACTGCTGAAAGTGAAATATTTCGGAGAGCCTTTGGATGAACAATTAATAGAAAAAAGAAGAACAGAGGTTCAGGGAAAATATGATCTCACCGCCGAAGAAGTTTCCTGGCTGGTATTCACCGGGGAAGCAACGAGCAAAACATACGACTTTGAAGGTGAGCAGATACACATCCTGTTCAAAGATGGAACTGTTAAATACATTTCGGAGGTAGACAATGCCCTTATAAACGAAAACCTCCAAAACAAGATTAAAAAATATTACATTTGTTCACTTAACTTAAATAATTAATAGTAGTTTTTCCAAAAAATGCAATTTACAGCAGCGCAGATAGCAGCCCTCATCAAAGGGAAAGTGGAAGGTGAGGAAGGGGCGACTGTATCTTCATTTGGAAAAATCGAAGAGGCAGGCGAAGGACAGCTTGCGTTTCTTGCCAACCCGAAGTATGAAGATTATCTCTACACCACGAATGCTTCGATCATTATCATTAACGAAACTCTTGAACTTGAAAAGCCTTTAAAGGCAACCCTCATCAGGGTTAAGGATCCGTACAGCGCTTTTGCCACCTTACTGGATCAATACCAGCAAATGAAAACCCAGGCCCTTGCGGGTGTGCAGGAGCCAAGTTATATTCATGCCACTGCAAAAATGGGTAACAACGTTTTCATCGGGGCCTTTGTTTACCTCGGTGAAAATGTGATATTGGGAGACGGTGTAAAAATATTTCCGAACAGTTATATAGGGGCAAACGTTGTTGTTGGTGAGAATACGATCATCCATCCCGGCGTAAAAATTTATCACGATTGTATCATTGGAAGAAATGTAAAGATCCATGCTGGAGTGGTGATCGGCAGCGATGGTTTTGGTTTCGCCCCGCAGGCCGATGGCTCATTTTTTAAGGTTCCGCAAATTGGAAACGTGATAATAGAAGACAATGTTGAGATAGGCGCCAATGCCACCATTGATCGCGCCACCATGGGTTCAACAATTATCAAGGCAGGGGTAAAAATTGATAATCTTGTTCAGGTTGCCCATAACGTTGAAGTTGGTCATAACACTGTCATTGCAGCGCAGGCAGGCGTGAGCGGAAGTACCAAGATCGGTAAAAACGTGATGATCGGGGGCCAGGCAGGTATTGTCGGGCACATCCAGATCGCTGACGGCACAAAGATCAATGCGCAAAGCGGCGTAAGTAAATCGATAAAATCACCTAATACGGCTGTAACAGGTTCGCCGGCATTTGAATACACCAGTGCTTTGCGCAGCCAGGCCGTTAACCGGAACCTGCCCGAACTCGAAAAGAGATTATCGGAACTGGAACACATCATCAAATCTCTTCGCCAGAGCGCCGAATAAGGCAGCTCATCTTAGCCCTTGTAATACAATAGTTTTCCTATTTTTGCCGCTATGGAATTAATCCGCGGAAACGAGGTGGAATATCAGCATACCCTTAAGTCGGAAATCAATATTTCAGGCGCCGGAATTCACACCGGGCGATCAGTTTCCATGAACCTGAAGCCTGCCAACCCCAATTACGGTATTTACTTCCAACGCGTAGATCTTCCAGACCAACCGCTCATTAAGGCTGATGTAGACAATGTGGTGGAAACCAACCGCAGCACTACTATAGGTATAAAGGATGCCAGGGTGAGCACTATTGAACACCTGATGGCAGCCCTGGTAGGCATGAGGATAGATAATGTTCTTATCGAAATAAATGGCGAAGAGGTGCCCATTCTGGACGGCAGCTCCCAACCCTTCGTTGATGCAATTAAAAAAGCAGGTGTTGAAAAACAGGAGGAGCCGAAAATTTACTATCCCATCCAGGAAAATATAGTTTTTGTAGATGAAGAGAAAGATGTTGAGATGGTGGCGCTTCCTTATGATGGCTACCGCATCAATACACTGATAGACTTCAATTCTCCCGTACTTGGAACCCAGCACGCCGGGCTGAATAACATGAACGATTTCGGGGAGAATATCGCATCAAGCCGCACATTTTGCTTCTTTCACGAACTGGAACTGTTGCTGGAACATAACCTCATTAAAGGCGGCGATATCAATAATGCAATTGTGGTGGTTGATAAGCCGGTAACTGATGAACAGGTTGAAAGAATATCAAAAGTGTTTCACAAAACAGATGTGCAGGTTAGTGAAGAAGGAATTCTGAACAATCTTGAACTGCGTTATCCTAACGAACCTGCCCGGCATAAGTTGCTTGACGTTGTTGGAGATCTTGCTCTTGTAGGGCTTCCATTCCGCGGGCACATTATTGCAAATCGCCCCGGACACTCCTCAAATGTAAAGTTTGCCAAAAAGATAAAGGATCATATCAAAAAGGTGAAGGCTACTATGGATGTACCTAAGTACGATGCCACCCAGCCTCCCTTACTTGATATTCACGCCATAGAAAAAACGCTTCCACATCGTTTTCCATTTTTGCTGGTAGATAAGGTGATGGAGCTTACGGACAAGTATGTGATCGCTATAAAGAATGTTACCTACAATGAACCGTTCTTCCAGGGTCACTTTCCCGGCAACTGCGTGATGCCCGGAGTTTTGCAAATAGAGGCTCTTGCCCAGGCCGGAGGCTTTCTTGCAATTCCCCGAGACACGGAAGATCAATATGATACATACTTTCTTAAAATAGAAAGCTGTAAATTCAAACAAAAAGTAGTGCCCGGCGATACGCTTATCCTCAAAATGGAACTCTTACAACCCATAAGGCGTGGGATTTGTGAAATGAAAGGAACTATTTATATTGGAGAAAAGCTGGTTACCGAAGCCGTGTTGGTGGCCCAAATTGTAAAAAGACCCAAAGAGTAAGCAATGATAAGTTCCCAAGCCTATATACACCCGGGCGCAGTCATCGGTAAAAATGTTCGCATAGATCCCTTTGCGGCCATACACGCTGATGTTAGCATTGGGGACGATACCCACATTATGAGTAATGTGGTGATAATGGAAGGCACCACGATAGGAAAATCCTGTTTGGTTTTTCCCGGAGCTGTTATAGGTGCCATTCCGCAAGACCTGAAATTTATCGGCGAAAAAACCACGGTGGAAATCGGTGACAACACTACGATCCGCGAATTTGTTACAATTAACCGGGGTACCCAGGATAAATGGAAAACGGTGGTTGGAAACGATTGCCTCCTGATGGCCTATGCGCACGTTGCGCATGATTGCGTTCTTGGCGATCATGTTATTCTTGCCAACTCGGTACAGCTCGCAGGTCATGTTGAAATTGGCGACTACGCAATTTTAGGCGGGATGGCCGGAGCGCCCCAGTTTACAAGGATCGGGGCCCATACCTATATTGCTGGGCATACCGTTATTAGAAAAGATGTGCCTCCATTTATAAAAGCAGGCAGAACGCCATTGAGCTATGTTGGCGTTAATTCGGTGGGAATGCAGCGAAGAGGTTTTGGCTCTCAAACGATCAATGAAATACTGGAGATTTATCGCAACATTTACAACAGGAAACTCAATATCACGCAGGCACTTGAATACATAGAAGGAAACCTGCCCGCCACAAAGGAAAAGCAAGAAATAGTTTCCTTCATTCGCGATAGCAAAAAAGGAATTATAAAGGTTTACAACAAAGACGAGGCTAATGAGGATTAGTTTGCACGATGCAGGCAAACGTTTCAATCGTGAATGGATCTTCCGTCATTTTACTTTCGAATTTCACCCACAAGGCACTTATGCCATCACCGGACCAAACGGTTCCGGGAAGTCTACACTTTTGCAGGTTGTAGCAGGCTGCACACAGCATAGTGAAGGAGAGATAACTTACTCTTCAACTACAAAAGGCGGAATAATTGATTCGCCATATAAATACCTTTCTCTGGCGGCACCATACCTGGAGCTCGTGGAAGAGATGACTGCAACCGAGTTTTTAAAAATGCACTTTAAGTTTAAATCCGCCACTGATTCAATTGAAATTATTCTTCGTAAAACAGGATTGGAAAAATCTGCGCATAAGCAGATCCGGTATTTCAGCAGCGGCATGAAGCAACGTTTGAAACTCGGTCAGGCGTTTTTCAGCGCCACACCGGTATTGTTACTTGATGAACCAACAACAAACCTTGACGCGGAAGGTATTGAATTGTATAGCGATCTTATCAACAGCTATTCAGCTAACAGGCTTATAATTGTAAGTAGCAATGAACCCGGAGAATACAGGTTTTGTGAGAACGTGATCAGGATCGGGGATTATAAATGATTTGGATATTCGGCGATTTGATGATTTGAAAATTGTTGTTCGAAGTCATCAAACTCTATATACCAGGAACTCCGCAACTCACATCATCAAATTACCACATCACCAAATTATCAAATCGGTTCTACCTGTTACTCGCTATCAGCAAATTCAGGTCTGTGTATTTAAGATTGAATCTTTCACTGAGGTGAAAATTCGTAAGGCTTCCTTTAAACAAATATATCCCGCTCCTGATATTGATCTTGTACCAAACCACATTTTCGATACCGCCATCTTCGGCAGTCTCCAATAAAAGAGGCATCAATACATTGCTTATCGCCTGGGAGGCCGTTCTGGCAAACCCGCTCGGAATGTTGGGTACGCAATAGTGTATAACATCATATTTTCTGAACACGGGGTTCTTGTGCGAGGTGACCATGCTTGTTTCAAAGCAACCGCCATGATCTATACTTACATCCACGATAACAGTGCCTGGCCTCATGTCTGCCACCATCTCCTCGGTAACCACTATCGGTGTTCTGCCGCCGCCGGGGCTTAAAGCGCCTACGGCCACATCGCATGTTCGCAATTGCTTTGCAAGAATTTTGGGCTCGATAACGGAGGTCCATAAACGCTGCCCGATATTATTCTGAAGGCGTTTTAACCTATAGATACTGTTATCGAAAATTTTAACGCTTGCGCCCATTGCCAATGCAGTTCTGGCTGCATACTCTCCCACAATCCCTGCACCGATGATCACCACCTTAGTGGGCGGAATTCCACTGATACCTCCAACCAGCACGCCCTTACCATTGTTTGCATTGCTCAGGTGCTGGCTTGCTATCAACATCACCGCGCTTCCCGCTATCTCGCTCATGCTCCGAACGATGGGGTTGTGACCACTGTCATCCTTGAGGTTTTCGAAACTCAATGCAGTTATCTTCTTCTCCATCATCTTTTCCAATATCTCCTTTTTCATAACGGCAAGGTGGATAGGAGAAATTACATATTGCTGAGGCTTGAAGAGTTTGCACTCCTCTTCGCTTATTGGACCGCTCTTTACAATTACATCGCAATCAAAAACCTTTTCAGCATCGAACACGATCTTAGCACCGGCTTCACTATAATCTTTATCACTGTAATTGGCACCAACGCCCGCATTGCTTTCCAAGGTAACAGAGTGACCGTTAGCAACCAGAACGCCCACTGCATCCGGTGTAAGCGCGATCCTGTTTTCGTTGAATGATTTTTCGCGGGGTATACCGATGCACATTTCCTCTCCTTTCGGCTTCACATCGAGGGTCTCTTCTAAGGTCTGATACTGAATGGACGTAACAATCGGGCGGGAGGTTGACATAACTTATTTAGGTTCAACAATTGTACCGTTGAAACGGCCCGCCAATTTACACAATTATCTCCAGTTTTCTTTTTGTGCTGCCTGCATGTGACAGATAACAATGCATTTCCCCGGTGAAGAGATCCGGAAAGCGTTCAGGCCATTCAACGAAACAAAAACTTCCGGATTCAACACATTCTTCTATCCCTGCCTCTATGGCCTCCTGTTCACTTTTCAACCTGTAAAGATCCAGATGATAAAGCCTGCTCCCGGATTCAGTTTCGTAAATATTGATTATTGAAAATGTAGGACTACTCACGGTATCTTTTACTCCCAACTCCCCGCAGATTACGGAAATCAGGGTCGTTTTTCCGGCGCCCAGCTCTCCATGAAAAGCGATGACTTTTGAATTACCAGCCTGTTCGAGAAGCCATTTCGCAGCTAAATTGATCTCTTCAATTGAATAAAGAAATTCCATCCCCAAATATATACCCGATTTCATGTGCGGAGTGGCGAAAAGGTGTGCGGCAAACATTGATTAATTTTGCCTTATGGAAAAGATAGACTGGAAGGTGGATGGAATGACATGTAGTAATTGTGCTCTTACTATTTCCAAATTTCTTCAGAAAGAAGGAATGAAAGATGTAAAGGTTAACCCCATCGACGGACGGGTAAGCTTCGACAACCCGGATAAGGAAACCAATAAATTGATCTCTGGAATAAGTGACCTCGGCTACACCGTGTTAAATGCATCTAACGGTAATCACCACGCCCATGATCATGACAATATCCGCACAAAGTTTTTTGGAAGCAACAAAAAGCGTTTTCTTTTTTGCCTCCCTTTCACACTTGTGCTGATGCTGCACATGTTCGACCGGTGGCTTGCGATCGACTGGTTGATGAATCCATGGTTGCAACTCACCCTGTGTCTCCCTGTTTTTATTGTCGGGATGGATTATTTCGGAAGAAGCGCGATCAAAAGCCTGCGTAACGGAGCGCCCAACATGAATGTACTGATCGCTCTTGGGGCCACTTCGGCTTTTGTGTACAGCCTTACCGGCGCACTGCTCGGTCTTGGCCACGATTTCCTTTTTTTTGAAACAGCTGCATCAATAATTACACTCGTGTTCCTGGGGAATTTTATGGAAGATGTGTCGATTCAATCAACTCAACGTGCGGTTAAATCTCTCGCCAAATCTCAAAAAGTGATGGCGAATATGATCGCCTTTGATGACAAACATGAGGAGCATGTTTTTCCCGTTGAAAACACAAGCTTGAAAACCGGTGACCTCATATTGATAAAAAACGGTGAGCCGGTTCCAATCGACTGCAAAATTCTTTGGGGAGAATGCCAGGTAAATGAGGCAATAATAACAGGGGAAAGTATACCAGTTCAAAAAGGAAAAAAAGACTTCCTGATCGGCGGCAGTGTAATTGAAACCGGGTTGGTGAAAGCACAAGTAACGGCCATTGGCGATAAAACCGTTTTGTCTGGAATTTTGAAAATGGTACAGGATGCTCAGGGGGAGAAACCCCCGGTGCAAAAAATGGCAGATCGAATCAGCGCCATTTTTGTGCCTGTAGTGCTTGTGATCGCATTGGTGACGCTGCTTGCAAATTATTTTATCGCCCCACTTCCTCTCGGTGAATCGATAATGAGGGCCGTTGCGGTGCTCGTGATCGCCTGCCCCTGCGCAATGGGGCTTGCCACGCCTGCTGCAATTGCAGTTGGGCTTGGCAGGGCGGCAAAATCAGGCATCCTGTTTCGTAACGCTTCCAGCCTCGAATCTTTTAAGAGTATCAAACAGGCTGTATTCGATAAGACGGGCACTCTTACAACGGGAAATTTCACCATCAGTAATTTTCATACTAAGATTGATGAAGGTGAATTCAGGAGAATAGTGTCATCGCTGGAAAAATACTCCAACCACCCTATCGGCAGATCCATATTTAAAGCATGGCCTGAAACAAATGCTGTTCGCTGGAAAAAAATTGAAGAAGTAAAAGGCCTTGGTATTGAAGCAACAGACATGGAAGGCAACCTGTATCGTGCAGGATCGGCTGACTTACTGGAAGGCATAGACGAAAACAAAGATCATAATGTTTATATTTTTAAAAACCAGGAACTCATTGGCTGGATAGATGTTGAAGATGAAATAAGGCAGGAAGCAGGCGATATCATTAAATGGCTGAAGAAAAAAGGGATCAAAACCTTTCTGCTCACGGGAGACCGTAGGGAGAAGGCTGTAAGAGTTGGAGAAAAATTAGGCATTGATGAAGTGATCGCTGAGCAAAAGCCCGAACAAAAGTTGGAGAAGATCGCAGAATTAAATGCCCACTCTCCCACAGCAATGATTGGAGATGGAATCAACGATGCGCCCGCACTGGCTAAGGCAACGCTTGGAATTTCACTGAGCGATGCAGCACATATTGCTATGCAGAGTTCAGACGTAATATTGGTGAATAAAGGATTACAACAACTTCCCGTTGCGCTTGGTTTGGGCAGGCACACTTACAAAACGATAAAAGAAAACCTGTTTTGGGCATTCATTTATAACATTGTTGCAATACCCATCGCTGCATTCGGATTGCTTACACCAACTTTTGCCGCACTCACAATGGGTTTGAGTGATGTTGTTCTTGCAATAAACTCCGGGCGGCTGTTTGTAAAAAAGGTTACATAATTTTCGAAAAATAACGCCCTGAGTAAGATCCATTCCATATTAAAAAAATACTGGAAATATGATTCTTTCCGGCCAATGCAGGAAGAAATCATCCGGTCTGTTTTAGATGGCAGGGATACGCTTGCCCTGCTGCCTACCGGTGGCGGAAAATCATTGTGCTTCCAGGTTCCGGCACTTGCCCTTAAAGGTGTGTGTGTTGTGATCAGTCCACTCATAGCCTTAATGAAAGACCAGGTGGAAAATCTTCTTCAAAGAGGAATTTCTGCGCGAAACATCTCTTCGGCTATGCCTTACAGTGAGGTGAGAAAGATTCTTAAAGATGCGGCCTCGGGTGAGTTCAAATTTCTTTACGTCGCGCCTGAAAGAATAGAAACGCTTGCATTCATTGAATTTCTTGCCGCGGCAGACGTGTGCCTCATTGCGGTGGACGAAGCTCATTGCATTTCTCAATGGGGTTACGACTTCCGGCCTGCCTATCTAAGAATAAAAAAGATCCGTGAACAGTGTCCCGGAATTCCGGTTATAGCCCTTACAGCCTCGGCAACTCCCGCGGTGCAACAGGATATCTGCAAGCAACTTTTATTTGATCAGGGAAATATTTTCCGGCAGTCGTTCGAAAGACCTAACCTGGCCTACAGTGTAGAGAAACCATCCGCAAAGGAAAACCGTATACGGGAATTACTCAACCAGTACTCCGGAACTGCAATAGTGTATTGTAAAAGCCGGCGCCAAACGCAAAGAATTGCCGAACTCCTTGTGATGCATGGAATTTCGGCAGACCATTACCATGCCGGCCTCCCGCATGATGTAAGAAGCCGGAAACAGGAGGCATGGTTGAAGGGGTTGACAAGAGTAATGGTAAGTACAAATGCTTTCGGGATGGGTATCGACAAACCTGATGTAAGGCTTGCGATACATGCGGAAAGCCCCGACTGCCTTGAAAATTATTACCAGGAAGCGGGACGTGCGGGGCGGGATGGGAAAGCTTCATCGGCTATGCTGCTTACCAATGAAGCTGAGTTGCAGGTATTGAAAGACCAGGCTGAAATCAGGTTTCCCTCTTATGCTCAATTGAAGAAGATCTATATCTGCCTGATGAATTTTTTCCAGGTTCCGGCCGGTTTAGGAGAAGGAAAGGGCTTTGAAATAGATGTGACGAAATTCGCTTCTAATTTTGAATTGGAAATGCTGCAGGCCTACTACGGCATCCAGGCATTGGCCAAATGCGGAGTATTGAATTTTAATGAGAGCTTTCTCAACCCCTCAACTGTTGAATTCAATTGTGAACGCGAGGAACTGGCAGACATAGAAATGATCCATCCCGCACTTTTTCCAACAGTTCAGGGATTATTGCGAAGCTATGAAGGCATCTTTGATTCGGTAACAACCATTCATGAAAGTAAGCTGGCGGCCTTTATCGGGGTGCCCTATGGAATTCTGGTTTCTCAACTTGAACAATTGCATAGAACCGGTATCATCCATTATAAAAAACAGAGCGAAAAGCCACAAATATATCTTCTGTTAAACCGGATGTATGAGGATGATTTCCGAATTGACCTGGCTCTTTTCAGCGAACTTAAGAAAGCTTATAGTGCCCGCCTTAGTAAAATGATCGATTATGTGCACGAAGAGACCGAGTGCCGCAGTCGGTTCATCAGCGCTTATTTCGGAAGCGAAGTGGTGACGCCCTGCAATATTTGCGACAACTGCCTTTCCAAAGGAAATGACACGCCCGGCACTGTGCCGGAACTCGCTAAATTGATCTTAGAGCGGCTTTCCACTGAACAGCCAACCACATATGCTGAAATAGAATTATTAGGGAATAAGGGAAGCATCGGAAAGGCACTGTTAATGCTCCAGGAAGAACAACTCATCCGCATGAACCCGGAGGGCGGGGTATTTAAAGCAAAATAAAGGGCAAAAAAAAGGGACCAAGATAGAAATCTAGTCCCGCTTTAAAATCCAATATCCTATGAAAAACCGAGTCAAAGATAGCAGCCAAAACAATATCAGCAAACTATTTTATAGATTTTTTTCTACAAACAACTTTCAAAAATTCTATATTTATATAAAGTGCTTATAATGAATGCTTTGCGGAGAAGCGATGTGTAAAAGTATTTTTTTATTCAAGGGTGTGCGCATACATATTTCCCTGAACAACTATTAATTCCGACGCTTCCGGGTTGTTCTTCCTCCAAGGCCCAAAGCCCCCAATAATGACCGGACAAGGGCATTTCCGGCCGTGCGCATCATACTTTTTACTACAGGGTTGTCCGTCACTTTCTCCACTGCCGAGCGTTCCCTGGGCTGACTTTTAGCAGCGGGGGCCGGAGCTTTTTCCGCAACTTCCTGCAGCTTGGCGGTTAGAATTTCATACGCGCTTTCGGTATCTATTTCTTCATTATATTTTTTAAGGATCTTCGATTTCTGCAAAACGCCGTCCACTTCGTTTTGTGAGAGGATATCCATCCGGCTTCGTGGAGAGACCAACATGGCGTGGGCCAGGGGTGTAGGAATTCCTTTTTCGTTAAGAATAGTGATCATGGCCTCCCCGATTCCCATTTGCGTGATCAGGTCTTCCGTTTTATAATACCGCGTTTCCGGGTAATTTTCCGCAGTTTGCTTAATCACCTTCCGATCGGCTGCAGTGAAAGCCCTTAACGCATGCTGAACTTTCAACCCCAATTGAGCAAGTACGGGTGCAGGAACATCCATCGGGTTCTGTGTACAGAAGAATATACCTACTCCTTTTGATCGGATCAACTTCACCACTGTTTCAACCTGTTGTAAAAGTTCAGTGGTTGCTTCCTGGAAAATCAGATGAGCCTCATCAATAAATAAAACCAGCTTAGGCTTGTCCATGTCGCCTTCTTCAGGGAGAGTAGCGTATAATTCGGCAAGCAATTGCAGCATGAAGGTGGAAAACAATTTTGGCTTATCCTGTATGTCCATCACACGCAGGATGCTTATTATACCTCGCCCGTCGTCAGAGATTCGTAAAAGGTCGTCTACCTCAAAACTCTTTTCACCAAAAAACTGGTCTGCTCCCTGCTGCTGAAGTTCGATCACTTTTCTGAGAATTGTTCCGGTTGAAGAAGTGCTGATTTTACCATACTCTTTTTCAATTTCAGCCTTCCCTTCATTAATGAGAAACTGAAGAACCTTTATGAAGTCTTTCAGATCCAGCAATGGCAGGCGATTGTCGTCACAGTATTTAAATATCAAAGCCACGATACCGCCCTGCGTGTCATTAAGATTTAGGATCTTCGAAATAAGGACCGGCCCGAACTCACTAACGGTTGCGCGCAAACGAACTCCATTATTACCGGTGAGAGACAGCAGCTCCACTGGGTAAGGAGTTGGTTCATATTGCAAATTCATCTTCTGATACCTCTCGCTGATCTTATCATTTTTCACGCCCGGCGCGGCAAGCCCGCTAAGATCTCCCTTAATGTCCATTAGCAAAACAGGCACACTTGCATCGCTCAATATTTCACTGATCACCTGGAGCGTTTTGGTTTTACCGGTTCCGGTTGCTCCTGCTATTAACCCGTGCCTGTTCATTGTTTTAAGAGGCAACCGAATTCTTGCATCGGGCACCACATCACCATTGAGCATTGCCACTCCCAGCTCTGCCGACTCTCCCTTGAAACTGTATCCTGCCTGAATCTCTGAAATAAAGGTTTGAAGGTCCATTCAATTATTTTTTTAGAAAGATACAATCTAAAATCTTCATCCGGAGAAACAAGTGCGGGTTTCGCCACGAACCTGCTTTCAGTAAAAACCTAACTTTGGCCGCGATGAAAAGGCCATTCGTAGTTTCAATTATTTTTCTCACACTGATAGTTGCTGCTGCTTCACTTCCGCCATCGCGTAAGAAACAAAGGATCGCACTTGGTGAGAAGCTCTTCAACGAAAAAATGCTTTCGAAAGATTCTTCAGTTAGTTGTGCGAGTTGCCACAAGCCTGATTTCGCCTTTGCAGATACCGTTGCCTTTAGTGTAGGGATCGGCGGGAGGCTGACAACCCGCAATACGCCATCGGTTTTGAACATGAAGAATCGTCCGTATTATTTTTGGGATGGCAGAGCTGCAACTCTTGAGGAACAGGCGCTTATTCCTCTTCAAAACCCTGATGAAATGGGCCTTTCCATTCCAGAGGCGCTAAAACGGCTGAACGAATCAGATGAATACCGAAAACTGTTCTATAAAGTTTTTCGCCAAAACCCAAATGAAAAAAACCTGGCATCTGCCTTTGCAGCTTATGAACAAACTCTTGAAACGGTTGACAGTAAATTTGACGATTGGAGTAATAACAAGATCGAATTGTCGGAGTCAGAAGAAAGGGGTCGTCAACTTTTTGTAGGGTCAAAGGCGAAATGTTTTGAATGCCATTTAATGGAAGATTTTACCGATGATAGCTTCAAAAACATTGGCCTCTTTGATGGCAAAGATCTTAATGATGCCGGGCGATTTCTGATAACGGGAGACTCTGCCGACCTGGGAAAATTTAAAACTCCCGGCTTGAGAAATGTTGCAGTTACTGGCCCGTACATGCACAACGGCATGTTCAACACGCTTCACCAGGTGCTCGCCTATTACAACGCTCCGGGTCATTTTGTGGACAATCCCCTCAATATAGACTCCTCGCTGGCCGCTCCGCTGGGCCTTACGCCCGGGGAAAGAAAGGATATTGTGGCTTTTTTAGAAACACTTACTGACCGAAAGCATGCAAAAAAGACATCAGAAAAAAAATAGGCATTATATTAGCTATGAAAACCAATGAATTAAAATAAAAATGATCAGTTATGGAAGGACCTAAACCCAAAATATTATTGTGTGAAGACGATCCTAACCTTGGGATGGTTTTGAAAAATTATCTTGAACTGAATGACTATGACGTTACTCTCGAAAGGGATGGAAGGCTCGGTCTTGCTGCTTTTCAACGTGAGAAATTCGACATCTGCCTGTTAGACGTAATGATGCCTAACATGGATGGTTTTACTGTGGCTGAGGAAATTCGCGACATCAATCCCGATGTTCCTTTGTTTTTTCTTAGTGCAAAAACAATGAAGGATGACATCATCCAGGGCTATAAACTGGGAGCTGATGATTATATCACCAAACCCTTCGACAGCGAAGTTCTTCTTCATAAAATAAAAGCTATCCTGAAAAGAAACGAAGAGATGCATCGTGAAGAAGCGAATGCGGAATTCGATCTCGGAAGTTACCACTTCAACCCCAGGTTGCGCGAACTTTCGGTTAACGGTAAGGTACAAACGCTTTCACCGAAAGAAAATGAATTGCTTAAAATGCTTGCAGAATACAAGAACGATCTTTTACCGAGGGAAGCTGCTTTAAAAAAGATCTGGGGAAGCGACACATACTTTAATGGCCGGAGTATGGACGTTTACATTGCGAAACTCAGAAAATACCTGAAAGAAGATCCGAAGCTCGAGATCGTAAATATTCATGGTAATGGTTTCCGCCTTGTTGAGTCGGAATAATTACTGATCAAATAATGTTTGTGAAGCGCCGCCTCTGTGCGGCGTTTTTTTCATGTGGTGATAAGCCTTTTCCGTCACCTCGCGACCGCGCGCAGTGCGCACCAAAAATCCTTCCTGTATCAGGAAAGGTTCATATACTTCTTCCAAAGTGCCCGCTTCTTCCCCAACTGCGGTTGCGATCGTATTGATACCAACTGGGCCGCCCTTGAATTTATCAATGATAATATTAAGTATCCTGTTATCCATTTCATCCAACCCGTGACTGTCTACCTGCAATGCGCGCAACGAATGTTCTGTTATTGCCATATCCACTACACCGTTGCCGATCACCTGTGCAAAATCGCGCACGCGCCGGAGCAATCCGTTTGCAATACGCGGGGTTCCGCGACTTCTGCCCGCAATTTCCAAGGCAGCATCGCTGGTGATTCTTATGCCAAGAATATTTGCGCTTCTCACTAAAATTTTCTGAAGCGTAGTTCTGTCGTAATATTCAAGCCTGCTCTTTATGCCAAACCGGGAAAGCAATGGAGCGGTAAGCAAACCACTCCTTGTTGTAGCGCCTATAAGCGTGAAAGGGTTTAACGATAGCTGAACACTTCTTGCACTCGGGCCTGAATCTATCATAATGTCCAGCCGGAAATCTTCCATGGCAGCATACAGATATTCCTCCACAACACTGCTTAGCCGGTGAATTTCATCAATGAACAACACATCATTGGGCTCAAGGTTCGATAACAAGCCGGCAAGATCCCCGGGTTTTTCAATAACCGGACCTGATGTTTCCCGGATGTTTACTCCAAGTTCATTTGCAACTATCCTGCTCAAAGTTGTTTTACCAAGGCCCGGCGGACCGTGAAAGAGGATATGATCCAACGCTTCTCCGCGAAGCCTGGATGCCTTGATAAATATTCTGAGGTTTTCAATTATTTGTCCCTGCCCGCTGAAATCTTCAATCAACCCGGGGCGGATGTTGTTTTCAAACTCTTTGTCTGGAGCCTGCAAATTTTCTTTTTTCGAATTAAGATTAGGATTGCTCATTGGTAATACAAAACTAAACTTTTTAGTGACGCCGCAGCAGATAAGGAAAGGCGGAGGCGCAAATTCAAAAAACTTGTTGAAATTGATATGGTTATTTCACCTTTTAGCCTGTAAATTCACCAAATATCATTCGGGTTGTTCAACATTTTAAATCGTAGGTAGCTTTGCAGCAAATGTTCAGGAGGATTTCAAAATACTGGTGGTGTCAGATCACCGGGTGGTCGGCCAATATTGCTATTAGTATGTTCTTCGTGATCACGTTCGGGCAACCTACCTGGCCGTATTTCACAAGTTTGGTGTGTACTTGTATAATGGGGATAGTTGTTACGCACATCATGCGCCTGAATATCTTCTACCTGCGTCTTCTTGAAAAACCTTTAAAAAAACAGATCCTTTATTTTCTTGTTCTCACGATCATCTTTTCAGTGATTCTGGGTTTCATTTCCGAATCCGTAGATTTCCTTCTTGATTATAACCCCGAAAGGCTTCAGAAATTCAGTCGCGCGGAAAGACTTTTTCTAAGCAGCTTCAATGCGCTTTGGCTGGTCTTAATATGGAATCTTATCTATTTCATCTACCACTACGTTGAAAGCAACCGACGCCAGCAGATGGACACGATAAGGCTTGAATCTCTCGTGAAGTCACTTGAATTGCAGACCATAAAATCGCATATCAACCCGCATTTTATATTTAATGCATTGAACAGTATAAGGGCGCTTGTTGATGAAAACCCAGCGAGGGCCCGAACAGCGATCACTGAATTGAGTAATATACTTCGCAGCAGCCTGCAAACGGAAAAAATGGAAACCGTGCCGCTTGCGCAGGAGCTGGCGATCGTGAAAGATTATCTCGCGCTTGAGCAAATGCGATTTGAGGAACGATTGAAAGTAGAACTGGAAATTGAAGAAGACACGCTCTATCAGCCCGTTCCGCCTATGATGCTTCAAACGCTTGTAGAAAATGCGATAAAGCATGGCATTAATAAAAAAATTGACGGAGGTAAGATCAAAATAATCTCCCAATTCTCAACGTATGGCCATGAACTGATCGTGCTTAACACCGGTAAGCTGAACGGAAATGGTGTGCAGGATATGGCCGGATTTGGTTTAAAAAGTACGCAGGACAGGCTGAATTTATTGTACCAGGGAAAAGCTAATTTTGAAATAAAAGACACTGACAGCGGCATGGTGGAATCAAAGATCGTAATGCCTGTCAGCATATAATAACAACCATTTTATTTTATGTACAAAGCAGTTATTATTGATGATGAGCGCTTGGCGCGAAACGAACTCAAAAAAATGTTGCAGGAATTTCCTGAGGTGGAAGTGATCGGAGAGGCAACCAATGCTAAGGAAGGAATTGAGAAAATAGAATCTTTGAACCCTGACCTTATTTTCCTTGACATCCAGATGCCCGGTAAAACAGGTTTTGATATGCTCTGTGAACTGGAGCGCGCTCCGCACGTAATATTCACCACTGCCTACGATGAATTTGCACTGAAGGCATTTGAAGTAAATGCTCTCGATTATTTAATGAAACCAGTAGAGCCAAAGAGGCTTGCGGATTCCCTTCAAAAGCTTCAGCATGCAGAAGAAAAAGAATTAGCTCTGCAGATGCCGGGGCGCGGAATGTTGAGTGACAACGACCAGGTATTTGTTAAGGACGGTGAAAGATGCTGGTTTGTAAAGCTTGCAGAAGTTCGGCTATTCGAGAGTGTGGGCAATTATGCTAAAGTATTCTTCGGTACAAACAAACCTCTTATTCTGAAATCTCTCAACGCTCTTGAAGACAGGCTTGATGAAAGAACTTTCTTCCGTGCAAACCGGAAGCATATTGTTAACCTCAGAATGATCGATAAGGTTGAACCCTACTTCAATGGCGGGTTGCTGCTTGACTTACGCGGAGGGGAAAAAATAGAAGTGAGCCGCCGGCAGGCTGTGAAGTTCAAAGAAATGATGAGCCTCTAGCTAGGCGATGCCCTTAGCCTGGTGTACGGCAGCAGACATTTCTGCTATCAGGTTCTTTTCCTTTTCAATTGCATTACCCACAACAATAATATCTGCACCCGCCTTGCAATTGAGGTAGGCTTTTTCCGGATCGGATATTCCGCCGCCTACAATCAGCGGAATGCTGATGCTTTGTGATACGGCACTGATCATACTTTCGTCGATCGCTTTTTTTGCGCCACTACCCGCATCCATATAAATTAGTTTCATCCCCAGCATTTCGCCGGCCATAGCGGTGCACACCGCAATATCCATCTTATCTGATGGGAGCGGTGCAGTGTTGCTTATATATGATACCGAGGTTGGAGCGCCGCCATCGATCAGCATGTAGCCGGTAGACATCACTTCTAAACCGCTTTTCTTAACAGCATTTGCCGACACCACATGTTGCCCGATCAGAAGCTCAGGATTGCGGCCGCTTATGAGAGAAAGATATAAAAGCGCATCGGCATCAGAGCACAACTGCGCGGGGCTTCCCGGGAATAACACAATTGGTATCTGGCAATTATTTTTTATCTGCTGCACACAACCTTTTAAAAAGTCGGAAACAACAAGGCTTCCGCCAACAAAAAAATAATCAACACCTGAAATGGAAGCAATTTCAATCACCTCTTTAAGAGAATGCGAATCAGTTTTGTCAGGGTCTACTAAAAGCGCAAAAGTTTTCCGGCCAGATGCCTTACGTTCTAAAAGAGAATTATGTATCGACTTTACTGGAAGCATGGCGCTTGTAAAAATGAAAACTGATTTATTTACGGAAATATTAACCGGGCTTAACGGGCCCTGCCTGCAATTTCGGGGTTTTTATCATTAATTTTGAAAGCATGTCTCGCATAAGGAAAGAAATAAAATTTAAAACAGCGAGAAGTGGCGGTAAGGGCGGTCAGAATGTGAACAAGGTTGAAACAATGGTTGAAGGTTATTGGCCGGTTTCTGAAACTGAGGAGTATACCCAGGATGAAATTGAAACCATAAGAATCAAACTCGCAAATCGAATCAATTCAAAAGGTGAGCTCGTGGTTAAAAGCCAGGCCCACCGCAGTCAATTGGAGAATAAGGAAGCGGTTGTCAGAAAGATCGAAAAGCTGGTTGAAAACGCCCTTGTAATACTGCCGGAGAGGAAAGCCACCAGGCCTACAAAAGCATCCAGGGAAAAAAGACTGGAACTAAAATCGCGTAATTCAGAGCTCAAAGCCCAGCGAAAGAAATATGACCTATAATGAGATTCACCAGCCTGATATTGATGTTTCTTTTGTTGTTTATTGCACCGGTGTCTTTCGCTCAGTCCGGTTCGGGAAAAGCATTCCTGCACGTGGTGTTTGAACACACTGCTTCCTCGAAACCGTTATACCTCCGCGAAAGCGTTTATACCACACCGTTAGGCGACACCTTCACAATTAACAAACTGAAGTATTATACATCAAATTTTTCGCTAAACGGCAAACCTTCGGTGAATGGAGATGATAATTACAAGCTCGTAGACCTTGCCGGTGAAACTGATTATATTATTGCTGTTTCGCCGGGAGTTTATTCATCATTCGGTTTCACCCTGGGAGTAGACAGCGCGCGCAATTGCAGCGGCGCTCAATCAGGTGCCCTTGACCCCATGAAAGATATGTTCTGGACCTGGAACAGCGGTTACGTAATGTTCAAACTTGACGGAACATCATCATCATCATCTGCAGACAGGAACCGGATCGAACATCATGTAGGCGGTTACAGGTTTGGACAAAATGTGGCCACCCCCTTAAATTTAGATTTTGACAAAGCACTGAACCTGGATGCCGGCGATACAGCTACATTGATCATTCACATGAACCTTGATAAGTATTGGAGTGGCGAAAATCAAATTTCGTTGAGGGAAGATCCTGTTTGCACATTGCCCGGTCCATTAGCCATGAAGATCGCCCAAAACTTCAGGCACATGTTTTCATTGCGAAAGGTTAAGAAGTTATGAAACATCGAAATACCATAGCAATACTTTTCATAATGGTGGCAGCCATAGCGGTGGGTGCAGCCTCCATAAAACCAACTCCGATAAAATTTACGGTTCCAAAGGGCTGGCCAAAACCACCCGTGAACATTTTCGCAAAAAACCAGCTCACCGAAGAAGGATTCGAACTGGGGCGGAAACTTTTTTATGATTCGAGACTGAGTAAAGATGGAAATTTTTCCTGCGGGAGTTGTCATCAGCAGTTTGCGGCATTCGCAAATTTTGATCATGACCTTAGCCATGGAATAAATAATTCTTTCACAACACGCAATGCTCCCGGACTATTTAACCTGGCGTGGACGAGAGAATTTCACCGCGACGGTGGAGTAAATCATATCGAGGTTCAGCCGCTCTCTCCATTAACCTTACCAAATGAAATGGGCGAGTCAATCGACAGCATTATCTATAAATTGAACCAGGATCAGGAATACCCGGCACTCTTTAAGAAAGCCTTTGGCAGCACTAAGATCAATAGCGAAAAAATGCTTAAAGCATTTGCCCAATTTACCGGTTCACTGGTAAGTGCTAACAGCAAATACGATAAGGTGATGCGGGGCGAAGCATCTTTCACCCGATTTGAAGCGAACGGGTATGAAATCTTCAAACGGAATTGTGCAAGCTGCCATAAGGAACCATTATTTACAGATGATTCATTTCGGAATAATGGATTGTCAATTAATCGCTTTAATGATAATGGCAGAATGCAAATAACGGGCAACGTGAAGGACTCAATGAAATTCAGGGTTCCTTCGCTGCGAAACGTTCAGGTCACCTATCCTTATATGCACGATGGAAGAATTTTTTCCGTTCCTCAGGTTGTCGATCATTACATGGCCCTTGATACAACAATGATCGGCCTGGCTGATGAGCTCCGGAAAAAGATTTCATTGTCACCCCGTCAAAAGAACGAACTGGTTTATTTTCTTTATACGCTTACCGATAGCATATTTTTAAAAGACCCCCGCTTCGGGCCTCCTCCCTCCACTCACATTCAGGTTGTTCATCCTCACTAAAATTTCTTCATAAATACATTCTGATTTGATAGCCTCCTGTTGCAGGCCGGGATTTTATTTACATTTGGTGAAATTTTTTGTTTGAGTAGTATCAGGAAATTAGCGGGGCAAACATTGTGGTATGGCGTTCCCTCTATCGCGAGCCGCTTTCTTGGATATCTGATGAACATGGCGCTTCCTTTTTTTGTAGCCATGCCTGCAAACACTGCCGACCTTGTTCAGGTTTACACCCTGATCCCTTTTTTTAATATTCTTTTTTCTTATGGAATGGAAACCGCCTATTTCCGTTTCTCGCAATCGCACGACAAGGAAAAGTTGTACAATACTTTGTCAGTTTCTCTCTTCTTTTCAACAATATTGTTCACCATTACGCTGGTTCTTTTTGGCAACTCCCTGGCAAATGCTGTAGACCTTGAAAACAGCAGAAGCTTTATTTGGTGGATGATAGCAATTATCGCTGTAGATAATTTCGCCACACTACCTTTTGCAAGACTGCGCCAGGAGAACCGTCCGAAACGATACGCCCTTGCACGCATTTCAGGCATTGTAGTAAATGTGCTGGTGGTGATTTTGTTCATAGGAATTATACCTTCTAAGCTGGAAGAAAACCCGGATAGCCTCTGGAGCCTTTTTTATAACAATAACCTTGGACTAGGCTACTACCTTGTCGGCAATTTGTGCGGCAGCCTGTTTACACTGCTTGTTCTTTCACCGGAAATCAGAAGAATCCGGTGGAATTTCGATAAAGATCTATGGAAGGAAGTGTTACGCTACAGTGCGCCGCTCGTAATAGTAGGAATGGGAGGTATGATAAACGATGTTATGAGCCGGCTCATCTACCGGCATGTGGTGGGCTTGCCAGAGGAGCAGGCGAACCATGAACTTGGGATATTTGCAAATGTTTTTCGCATAGCCCTTCTCGTTACCATCATGATACAGGCGTTTAGGATGGCTGCGGAGCCATTCTTTTTCAACAACAGCAAAAATGAGGATGCGAAACGAACTTATGCGCGGGTGATGAAGTTTTTTGTGATCGCCTGTTGCTTCATGTTCCTTGCAATTGCACTCTTTCTCGACGTTTTCAAATGGATCTTCACAAACCTGGCAAACCCAAATTGGGCGGAAGGGTTGGAGGTAGTGCCACTCCTTGCCATGGGAAACATTTTTCTCGGCATATATTATAACCTGAGCATTTGGTATAAGCTGACAGGAAAAAATAATTATGGAGCGCTTATCACTTTAGGTGGTGCAGGGGTTACAATACTTGCAAACATCATCCTGATCCCGGTTATGCATTACACCGGGGCAGCACTTGCCACATACCTATGCTATCTGTTTATGATGATTGCAAGTTATGCATGGGGCCAAAAATACTATGCGGTACCATATGCGGTAAAGAAACTGATAGGCTATCTCACCATCGTAGTGTTGTTATATGTACTTCATCTTTTCGCCGGCAAGCTCCTGCCGGAGCGTTTATGGATATCCGTTATACTCGGAATAGTGTTGATGGCTGCATTTACCTACTTTGTTTACAGGGTGGAAAGAAAGGAAATTGATCGCATGCTAAGGAGAGCAAACTAAAGAAACCGGAGCATCAGCGAGTAAAGCACTTTCATTTCCGGTTCCGTTAGTGAACCAACATTTTCCGACCCGAGGAAATGTCTTCTGAATGCCTGTATACTTTCATGTTGCCGTGAAACATCGTAACCTATTATCCGGAGAGCAATGGAGGAATTAAAGTTCTCCGGAACAACGAGTGCAGTTGTGTCGCCATACCACGGCCCGAAACCTTTTGTGGCCAACAGTTGCCACGGGAACCTAACATTTGGATCAACCTTTCTGCCGGGTGCGATATCACCATGCCCGATAAAATTATTTGTGGGAATATTATAACTCGATTTCAGAGTGCCCAACAGTGCAATAAGCGCATTCACCTGTTGTTGAGGAAAGGAATCAGTACCATTGTTATCCAGTTCTATTCCGATAGATGTTGAATTTACATCGCTCACGTTTCCCCATTTTGACACTCCGGAATGCCATGCCCGAAAATAATCGTTCAGAATATAATGAACCGTACCGTCTTTACAGATAACGTAATGGGCACTCACCTCTCTCTTCTTGTCAATAAAAGTTTTCAGCGTTTTCTCACAGCTTTCCTGGGCAGTATGATGAAGTATTACAAAATGAGGTTTCCTCAAATTAAAATTGACTGTTCCCGCAAAATATCCCGGAAGAAGTATTGAATCATTCGGGGAAATTGAGGGCAACGCGCGCAATTGCTTTGCATAAGTTCGCGAAAGATCTCTATACTCTTTATTTGTAACATGATAAGGGCCGTGAGCGCAGGATAAGGTGATCAACGTTGCCAGGGCAAAAACGAAAACAAGCGTTTTAATTACAGCTAACTTTTTTAAAGGGATGGTCATCTTCAAATTTAAGCGTATGCGGATATTTAAACCAGGCAGAGTCATTGCTCATCTCAATATCGCCATATCCTTCCACTAATTCCTCACCGATCAGTTTGTAAACAACTTCACGGTATGAAACCATTCCTTCAGATTCAAAAGTATACCATGCCCGGATGATGCTGTCACGGAAAGTTCCTCTGAATTTTCCAAAATTGGAGTCGGTTTCAAAAGGATTGTAAAAAAGATCTCCGCTTACACTGTCTCCCCGTACTTCAATCTTCATTTCAGCAGTGTCGCGCTTTATGACCATGCGGTAACAGCCTGGCCTGAGTTCATTTGCAGTAGTCACTTTCCTATCACCCAATTCTGCAATTTCATTTTCGCCCGCATTCTTTTCATTTTGCCCGCATCCTGCTATAAGCCATAAAAGTGCTGCAATAAAAAAATTTTTCATCAGGAGGTTAATATAAATAATGTGCCAAATGCTGCGCGGCATGTCCTTTGTTATTTAGAAGTAAAAACGGTCATGTTAGAAAAAAACACTCCTTCGGATAATTCAGAGAACAACAAGGCTGATATCACACCCGAGGAACAAGCAATACTAGATGCAAGTCAATCTTCGGGACTATCGCAAGACGATCGAAATTTACGTAGCGCCAAGCTTGATAACACCGATGAAGATGGAGAAAAGCTGAATACAATTGTTGGGCTCAGCGGAGAAGACCTTGATGTTCCCGGAGCTGAACTTGATGATGAGGAGGAAATACTCGGTTCAGAAGATGAAGAGAATAACAATTACAGCCAGGCAGATACGGAATGATGTTCACTGCTTTCCTGCAATGATCATCAACTTCTACTTACTTAGACTTTTTCTTTGGCACCTTTGCACCTTCTTTCCTTGCTTCCGACAAGCCGATTGCGATCGCCTGTTTTTTGCTGGTAACTTTTTTCCCGGAACCTGAGCGAAGTGTTCCCTCCTTGCGCTCATGCATAACTTCTTCTACTTTGTCCTGTGCCTTTTTTGAATACTTTGCCATGATGATATATTTGAATTTCTTCATCATATATCATGCCCGAGTGGTTTGGTGATACAAATTAAGAATTAATAATTAAGAATTAAAAATGTCAGCTTAATGTGGTTTGTTTTTTAGTCGGTGAAATCAATCCAACCATCAAACCACCAAAACATTCAACCACCAAACCCGAAGAAGAAATTTATAGGATCCATGCACCCTGTACCCTGCTCCCTACCTCACATATTCCTCCTGTACTGCCCGCCCACACTGTATAACGCATTGGTGATCTGGCCAAGGCTGCAGAATTTGACTGTTTCCATCAGCTCTTCAAAAAGATTCCCATTGTTAACGGCAACCTGTTGTAAGCGTTGAAGCATGTCCTCCGATTTAGCTTTATGCCGCTGGTGAAATGCCTCCAATGCTTTAATCTGGAATTCCTTTTCATTTGTAGTAGATCTAATTACTTCCGTTGGAAGGATTGTTGGAGAACCATCCTTGCTCAAAAAAGTATTCACACCTACTATCGGGTATTCGCCTTTGTGCTTCAGGGTTTCGTAATACAAACTTTCTTCCTGTATTTTATTGCGCTGGTACATTCTTTCCATCGCTCCCAATACGCCACCCCTTTCAGTTATGCGATCAAACTCTTTCAAAACAGCTTCTTCAACAAGATCAGTTAGTTCTTCTATAAGAAAAGATCCCTGGATCGGATTTTCATTTTTTGCTGTCCCCAATTCCCTGTTGATAATGAGCTGTATTGCCATTGCCCTGCGAACACTTTCTTCTGTGGGTGTTGTTATCGCTTCGTCATAAGCGTTAGTATGCAGGGAATTGCAATTGTCGTATATCGCATACAATGCCTGGAGTGTGGTTCGTATATCATTGAAATCGATCTCCTGGGCGTGAAGGCTCCTTCCGCTTGTTTGAATGTGGTACTTGAGCTTCTGGCTGCGACTGTTTGCCTTGTATTTATTTTTCATAGCCTTCGCCCAAATCCTGCGTGAAACACGGCCTATGACGCTGTATTCCGGATCCATTCCATTGCTGAAGAAAAAGGAAAGATTGGGTGCGAAGTCATCGATCTTCATTCCGCGGCTGAGATAATATTCTACATAAGTGAAACCGTTTGATAATGTAAAAGCAAGCTGCGTTATCGGATTAGCGCCGGCTTCAGCTATGTGATAGCCGCTGATACTTACGCTGTAGAAATTCTGCACATTATGCTGAATGAAATATTGCTGCACATCGCCCATTAACTTCAACGCAAATTCAGTGGAAAAGATACATGTGTTTTGTGCCTGGTCTTCTTTCAATATATCAGCCTGTACGGTTCCCCTAACGGTGGCGAGTGCACGCGCGCGTATCTCGCTATAAACATCCGGTGGCAACACATCCCTTCCGCTCAGGCCCAGCAAACGCAAACCTAATCCATCATTCCCTGCAGGAAGCGCGCCTTTCAATTCACCTTTGTTCGGAACAACAGGTTTGCCATCAGACCCATTGTAACGCGGCAATTCATCAACCTGGTAAATTTTCTCAATTGCGGCATTCACTTCGTCCTGCAATTTGTTCTCAATAATATACTTCTCACACTGCTGATCTATTGCCGCATTCATAAAAAATGCAAGAATGATGGGCGCCGGGCCGTTAATGGTCATGCTCACCGAAGTTTTCGGATCACAAAGATCGAAACCGCTGTAAAGCTTCTTGGCGTCGTCAACAGTGGCGATGCTTACACCGCTGTTTCCAACCTTGCCGTAAATA
This sequence comes from Bacteroidota bacterium, assembly GCA_023433345.1. Classification (GTDB taxonomy): domain Bacteria; phylum Bacteroidota; class Bacteroidia; order Chitinophagales; family Chitinophagaceae; genus Ferruginibacter. The sequence goes on from JAEZDA010000091.1 coordinate 37,271, forward strand.
TCGGGGCGATATGCAGGATCTTCGCCGTAAAGCGTTACACTGTCGAATGCGGTACTTAACCGCTTTGCCGGCTGGCCAAGACTAACATAGTGAAAACGGCGGTTTGTTCTTTCCGGGCCACCCTCTCCGGCAAACATCCTCGTCGGATCCTCCCCTTCCCGCTTAAGAGGAAATACTCCTGCAGTATAGGGAAATTCTCCCGGCACATTTTCCTGGAGCTGCCATTTTAAAATATCGCCCCAGTCACTATAACGCGGCAGAATTACTTTATGAATGATAGTGCCTGATAAACTTTTATAAGTAAGCGGTTGCTTTATTATCTTATCTCTTACCTGGAACTCGTAAAATTCGCTTTTATAACGGTCACGCATAAACGACCACCCTTCCACAAGTTTTTTGCAGGCAGGATCCATACGGCCTTCAAGCTCCTCAATGGCCCTGTTCAGAGATGATGAACCTTCATCCTTTAATATCCTGGCTGTTCCTTTCAATTGGTAAAGTGAACTTGCGATCTCTTTTTGTTCATTCACCCATTCGTCATATTCGCGGATAGATTCACTGATCTCGGAAAGATACCTGACCCTGCTGGCGGGAATGATGGTTGATTTGTTGGAAGTGTCCTTTGTATGAACATGGTGTTCAATTTCACCATGGAACGTTACGCCAGTTTTTTCTTTTATCTTCTCCATCAAACGCTCAAACAATTCATTTACGCCTGCATCATTGAATTGTGCCGCGATAGTTCCTACAACGGGGAGGTCCTCATCCTTTGCATCCCAGAGTTGATGATTTCTTTTATATTGTTTTCTTACATCATGCAAAGCATCAACAGCATTGGCCTTATCGAATTTGTTCAGGCAAACAACATCCGCATAGTCGAGCATGTTGATCTTTTCAAGTTGAGAAGGGGCGCCGTATTCAGGAGTCATTACATACATGCTCACTTCACAAAAATCAAGAATGGACGCATCGCTCTGCCCGACACCCGCGCTTTCAAGTATAACAAAGTCAAAACCGGCGTCTTTACATATGTCAATCGCTTCCTGTACATGACTGCTCAAAGCCTTATCGCTTTCGCGTGTGGCAAGGCTTCGCATATAAGCACGCGGCGATGAAATTGCATTCATTCTTATCCTGTCACCCAGCAATGCACCGCCCGTTTTCTTCTTGCTCGGATCAACGGAAATAACCGCAATGGTTTTTTCAGAATAATTATTCAGGTAACGCCTTACAATTTCATCGGTCACACTGCTCTTCCCTGCGCCTCCCGTACCTGTTATGCCCAGCACGGGAATTTTTTTGTCCGTCTTCTTTTGCGAAGGCGTGTAGTTTCCGTTTTCAGCATTGGTGATAAGACGCGCTACTTTCCTTACATCAACCACCTCACCAAGCGTCATAGCACTTTTCTGATCGGCAGTACCGTTGAGTGTGAAGCGACAATTATCTATCACGTCCTGGATCATTCCATCCAGCCCCATTTTACGGCCATCATCCGGACTATAAATTCTTGTAATGCCGTAGTTATGAAGTTCTTCAATTTCAGAAGGAAGAATCGTTCCTCCTCCGCCGCCGAAAATTTTAATGTGACCGCAACCATTTTCTTCAAGAAGGTCTTTCATGTATTTAAAAAACTCAACATGGCCACCCTGGTAGCTCGTAATTGCGATACCATGAACATCTTCTTCAATCGCACATTCTACTATGTCTGCAACACTGCGATTATGCCCAAGATGAATGATCTCTGCTCCCTTGCTTTGAAGGATACGCCTCATTATGTTGATAGCGGCATCATGCCCGTCGAAAAGTGCAGCAGCTGTTACAATTCTAACTTTATCGTTTACAACACTCATGTTCAGATGGAAATTTGAGGGCTAAAATTAATTCATTTTAAAGGTGAGCGCAGCAAATTCTTCAAGGCTCAGTGTTTCAGCCCTTCTGTTGAAGATCGGATCTTCCAGAATTTCCTTTTTAAATAAACTCTTCAAAGCATTACGAAGAGTTTTACGTCTTTGGTTGAATGCGGTTTTCACTAATAATATATATGCTTTCTCCGAACGGACAGTTAGTGAAGATGTACGCCTGGTAAGCCTTATAACACCGCTTTGAACCTTTGGAGGAGGATCAAATGCTTCGGGCGGAACATCAAACAAATATTCTATATCATAAAAGGGCTGTAGCAATGCGCTTAACACACCGAAGGTCTTTCCGCCGGGATTGGCGGCTGCGCGCTGGGCCACCTCTTTTTGAAACATACCGATCACCACAGGAACCTGGTCTTTCCAATCCAGTATTTTAAAAAGTATTTGCGTTGAAATATTATATGGGAAGTTTCCAACGATGTGAAAGTTGTCACCAAAGGGCGCATCGATGTCTAAAAAACTCTCATGAATGATCTTGCCCCGGATGGCGGGATAAACTTTTTCGAGATAATCAACTTTTTCTTTATCCAGCTCTACAGCCTTAAAGTTGATATCGGCAATATTCAACAGTTCTTTTGATAGCGCGCCTCCCCCCGGACCAACCTCCAGCAAATTCTTAAAATCGTCGCGCCTAACTTCATTAATGATACGCTCAATCATTTCACGGTCTCTTAAGAAATGCTGCCCGAAAGATTTTTTGAGTTGATACATTGGTGCAAATGTAGTTCCTTGTTCCTAGTTCCTGGTTCCTGGTGTGGAGCAATTATAATTGAGGTGATGACATGAAGAATTTTATTTTTCCCACATCAGGGCATCGGTCGGCACCGTTGTGTCACTCACTTGTACGGCATCAAAAAATCGGCCCTCAACACTTTTAAATCTATTGCACCAGGTTGAAATTGCTAATAGTCTGAGAACTTCACATGGAGGGGCAAAGAAATACATAAGACGCGAAGAAGCTGATTCAGGGCTTTATTTCGCGGGAGACTGGGCCTAACCCGAACTGCAGAAGATAGTATGAGGAAACTTCGAACAGACCACTGTCAGTAAATAAAATTCTTCCTCTCTCTTCATCTATAATTTAAAATTTATAATATAAAATTCCCCCTTACGTCCTGCATCTTGTAGCCTGTGGCCTTTTTCGTATTTTCGCCCAAATCATTTGCATGCATCCAACACCTGAAAAAAAGCCGCTTATCGGTTTTACATGTGGAGATATTAATGGCATCGGCCCTGAGCTTTTGATAAAAACGCTTAGCGATAACAGGCTGCTTGAATTTTTTACTCCGGTAATTTTCGGCAACAATAAGGTGCTCAATTTTTACAGAAAGAGTTTGCAGGATAATAATTTCTCTTTTTTCAGCATTAAAGATTCTTCGAGGATAAATCCCAAACAGGTTAATCTTTTCAATTGTTGGGAGGAAGAAGCGCCTGTTAATCCCGGCATATTAAATGAAACCGGGGGAAAGTATGCAGTAATGAGTTTAACCACCGCGGGGGAAGCTTTGAAAGCCGGAAAGATCGATGCATTGGTAACTGCTCCGATCCATAAAAAGAACACGCAGTCTGAGCAGTTTCTCTTCACCGGCCACACTCCCTATTTCAAAAGCATCTTTGGTGTGAACGATGTGGCCATGATGCTCGTTGCAGACAACATGCGTGTAGCGCTGCTTACTGAGCATGTAGCAGTGAAGGACGTTGCGCCTTTTATTACCAGGGAAAGGATCTTTTCAAAACTTAACATCATCAACCAATCATTAAAAAAAGATTTTGGTATCAATAAACCGCGCATCGCTGTATTAGGACTGAACCCTCATGCAGGCGATGAAGGTTTGATAGGAAAGGAAGAGGAAGAGATCATTAAACCTGCTATCAAAGACGCTAAGCAACGTGATATTTTTTGCTTCGGACCTTACAGCGCCGATGCTTTTTTTGCGCGGGGTCAGCATCAAAAGTTCGACGCCGTTCTCGCCATGTACCACGACCAGGGCCTGATACCGTTCAAATCTCTTGCCTTCGGTGAGGGCGTAAATTATACTGCGGGTTTGCCCGGCGTGAGAACTTCCCCTGATCATGGCACTGCTTTCGATATCGCAGGAAAGGGGGTCGCAAATGAATCTTCCTTTCGGGAAGCGATTTACCAGGCCCTTGATATTTTAGCTGCTCGGGGAGGATATGCCGAAAGATATAGGAACCCGTTGAAAAAGATCAGTGCCGCGGTTGTGGCCAACTCCGTTGATGAGAAGATCAGCGACGAATAGATCGTTAACCTGGTTTCAAAAAGGATTGCAGAGCTTGTTGGTATTCTTCAAAAGCAACTGAGCCTTTGGATGTGATCTTACAAAGTGTTCGCGGGTAATTATCGCGGAAGCCTTTCACCACCTGAACATAACCGGCTTCTTTCAGCTTATTTATTTGTGCGCTTATATTCCCGGCAGTTGCTCCCGTTCTTTCTCGCAAAAGAATAAAGTCTGCCTCGCGCATTTCCATAAGAATGCTCATAACGGCAAGGCGTAGGGGCGAATGAATGATGGGATCAAGAGCTTTGAAATTCATCTATGGCACTATTTACATTCCTCCAGCAGCATTTTAACCCTGTTCTCGCCCCAGTTAGGATGCAGGGGTGAAAGTGGTTTAAATGCAGCAAACTTTTCGAGCGCTGTGGCAAGATGAGGTTTTGCAATTTCACAGCCCCCGCCAAATTGCTCGGGAGTGTACCGCAGGTTCTGTCCTTTTAAAAGGTAAGGCCTTGGGTTTGAAGGATCAAATTTTATTGCTTCATCAATGTATGTGGTGCTCATTGGCCCGAACTGCATGTACCGGCTCATCGGGTCAACCGTCAGCCTTGCCGTTGCAATCATACTCCTGATGCAACTTATTTCAGAATTATTTTTTTCGAGTGAATCAGCCTTTGCAATTAAGGCATCTGCCTTATCTGCATATCCGTCCATTTTTGACGGATCCTGGCCGATAAATCCGGCATTTACCTGGAGGAATGCAGCATAATAGTAAGGGAGCCACTGATTTTTTTCTGCAGTTGCTATCCGCTCGAAATTATTTGCGAGAGAGACCATGCTGGCGGCACTAATAAAGCTCGAATCTATCGCCTCCATATTTTTCTGCATTGCCGCTTCATATTTTGCATTTTGACCGAAGGCAGAAAGTATCTGGAAAAAGACAATTACTATTAACGTGAGATTTTTCATTTTAAAAGAATTAAATTTTTAAAGATTATTGTTGATCGCATCCTCCGTTCGGTCGGTTCCTATGCTCAGAAAATATCCGATATATACAAACCTTCGTGAAGGAGGGAGAATGGCTTCCTTACGGTCAGACAGTGTTGCGTAGTTATATCCATACACCTGTCGGCTCCCCAATACATTGGAAACAGACAACACCCACACGGCAAATTTCTTTGACCCCGGCTTGCCAAGTTTTGGCAGGTAATTTAAACCGAAACTAAGATTATTATACGCAGTTGTTCGGCCGAGGTCTTTAATTTCATACTTATCATTTGCCGGAGAATAAACGAGGTTATAATAAGGACGACCAGTCGTGTAATTATAACTTGCATTGAAGCCGATCTTCCATTTCATCACAAATTTTTTCATAACTAGGGAGGCAGTGTGTTTCGCAGCAAATGATGGTTCCATTTGTACCGGGAAATTCAGATAGTCGCGTTTTGTATCGAGGAAGGAGTAAGAGATCCAGTAATCGAAGTTTTTGATCGTCGCCTTATCTCTCCAGAAGATCTCGACACCTCTCGCATAACCGTAACCGTTATTGTTTAACGCCTGGATGCGGCCTCCGTTTCCACTACCTGTTTTGAAAAGATCTTCATATTCTTTGTGAAAAAGTTCGGTGCGGAAGGTTCTCTTACCAGTAAGCCTTTGAAATTGTAATATGTAATGGGAGGCCTTTGCATAATCAAGCTTTCCGGGCACGGGAAGGTACTTGCTTTCGGGGCTTTGGTAAAATATGCCGTAGGCGAAAGAAAGCTGGCTGCTGTTCTTCAACTTATACGCAAGGGAAAGCCGCGGTGCAGCATTCCATTCTTTCATAAAAGTTGAATATTCGAACCGGGTACCGATTCTTGCCGCCATTGAATTGCTGATATAGAAATCCTTTTCAGCAAAAATCGCAGTGAGATCATCTTTAAATGTTTCCGTGAATTGTGATCCCTCATACATCGTATAATGCGAACGCTCTTTTGAATAAAAATGATCGCTTCCCAACCTGAAGGAATTAAGGCCCCTTCCCTTTTTTTCAAGCACCAGTCGTGCCTGCGCGTAGTTGCCCAGAGACTTCAACCTGAAATTCTTAAAAGCATAGCCTTCTGGATCCATGATAATTACTTTGTTATCGTTTTCATCCTGTAATTCATTGGAGGCCTTATCCCTGTTATTCGAATAACTCAATGCAGCCTGGGCATGCCAACCTTTCACTAATTTTCCTTTCCATGAAAAATTGTGGTAGGTGTTCACATTGTTCAACCTGAATGCATCCTTTAAAGCAGCAGAATCTATGTCCTTATATCGGAAACCGACATTATCCCGACTGAAATAACCGTAGTATTTAATAAAACCTGCTCCCGTCTTCCGGCGAAAGTTAAAATCAGCAGTATGGTTTGACGGTGAGGTGAAATAATCCTGACGCTGCTTTATTACGGCAAAAGCAAGGGCAAGGTTAGCATAATAATAGGTAGCGCCCCATGAAGATTTTTTGTCTTTGGATAATTTCTGCAATCCCCCGCCCACTCCTATTACTGAGGCAGAAAAATCTCCCTGGCTTCTTTCGGGGAGGTCCTGCGATTCGAGGATTAGTGCCGAAGAAAGCGCCTGCCCGTATAAAGCTGAATACCCTCCCGCGGAAAAAATTGTTCCTTTGAAGAGAAAAGGGTTGAATCTTCCCCGGGAGGCAATTCCCGGCACGGTGCTATAAAAGAAATTGTTTACCAAACTTCCATCGATATAAATCTTCGTTTCGGTCGCGGTTCCGCCCCTAACGAACAAACCGGTGCTTTCCCCAACCTGCTGTGCCCCCGGAAGGGTTTTTATGGCGCCGGTAACATCGCCCTCCGCACTCGCCGTTGTAACAATATCAAGTGCGGTAAGTACCGTTGCCTTCTTTTTATCGCCGGCTTCAAAAGACCCGGCGGTGAGTACAACGGCCTTCAGCTCCGTTATATTCTCTTTTAAGATAATATCAAGTGTTTGGGGCTGGCCGTCAAGTGAAATATTTTTGCTATATGAGGTGTGCCCGGTTATCGATGCTTCCAGAAGATGCTCCCCGGTTTCCGAAGTTGTAAGCTCAAAATTGCCCAAGGAGTCAGAAGTTGCCCCGTCATATGTATCTTTTATGGTGATACTTACGCCCGCCAGCGGCTGTTTCCTTCCATTTGAAACCTTGCCCGAAATCTTTGTCTGGCACCATGCGCTGCTGTAAAAAAGGAGGGTTGCGAAGAGTATTAAAAAGCTTTTCAGATGCAGATTTTTTACAAACATAAAGTAGTTTGACTTTTAAACCAGAACTTTTATAAATATGATAAAAGTAAAATTTTTTGGGGTATGCCCATCAACAAATAAAATTTTGTATGTTATTGATTAACAGCAATATATGCCTGATATTGCGGTGAAAACTTTGCTGGATTGCCGGTTTGAAACTTATGCACAATCAAAAAAATAATTTTTTATTGTGGGCCCAATTAGTAATTTAGCAATAGAATTTAATGGGTTAGTAAGTACAAAGGGTCAGCAGAAATGTTGACCCTTTTACTTTTTATCAACCAGTAATTTTTATACAGATTTTTCTCCTCAACTTATTTTTTTCAAAACGTTTTAATCATCGATTCGGTGATATTTATTTTTCATTGCGAATTATTTTTCAGCGAAAGTTTGAAGCATCATTTTGAAGTCGCTCATTCTAAAATTTGCATTTCTGTTTTCACTGACCGCTCAGCCATCAACCGAATGATTTCTAATTTTTAGTTTTTAATTTTTACTTTTCCTCCATGAGTAAAACGAAAAGCGCCTTCTTTTGTCAGAACTGTGGATATGAAAGTGCGAAGTGGGCAGGTAAATGTCCTTCGTGTAATGAATGGAACACATTTGTTGAAGAGCTTGTAGTGAAAGGGAACGATAAACTCCGAACAGATGAATGGAATGAAGGAAGCAAAGTAAAGATAGTTTCGCTTGGAGAGGTGCATAGTTCCGGGGAGCATAGAACAATGACCGGCGACCCTGAACTGGATCGCGTATTGGGTGGCGGCATCGTGGGAGGATCGATTGTGCTGGTTGCAGGAGAACCCGGTATCGGGAAATCAACCCTGTTCCTGCAAATGGCTCTCGCCATGAAAAACATTACCACTCTTTATGTGAGCGGTGAAGAAAGCGTTCAACAGGTAAAAATGCGCGCCGACAGGTTGGGTTCATTAAATGAGCATTTTTATCTTTTAACTGAAACCAACACCCAAAACATTTTCCAGGAGCTGAAGAAATTGAAACCACAACTCCTGATAGTTGATTCCATTCAAACATTACAATCGCCTTTTATAGAATCCTCTCCCGGCAGTGTGAGCCAGATCCGTGAAACTGCTGCCGAATTGCAGCGATATGCAAAGGCATCCGGCACTCCGGTGTTTCTTATCGGTCACATCACTAAGGATGGCAACATTGCGGGACCTAAAATTCTGGAGCACATGGTAGACACCGTCCTCCAATTTGAAGGCGACCGGCATCACACATATCGCATTCTTCGCACGCTTAAAAATCGCTTCGGCTCCGCATCTGAACTTGGAATCTATGAAATGACAATGGCGGGAATGCGACCCGTTGTTAACCCGAGTGAAATTTTACTAAGCAACAAAGACGAGCAGCTGAGCGGAATTGCGATCGCTGCAACAATGGAAGGAATACGCCCTTTGCTGATTGAAACCCAGGCACTGGTTACCCAGAGCGTTTATGGAACGCCGCAACGAACGGTATCCGGTTTTGATCTGCGACGTTTGCAACTGCTGCTCGCCGTGCTGGAAAAACGCGGGGGCTTTCACTTTGGCGTTAAGGATGTATTCATTAATATAGCGGGCGGCATTCGTACTGAAGACCCCTCGATCGACCTGGCAATTGTGTGTGCCCTGTTGAGCAGTTATGAGGATATACCTCTCTCGCCTCACACCTGTTTTGCGGGTGAGGTGGGGCTGAGTGGAGAAATACGGGCCGTGAACCGGGTTGAACAACGAATTGCGGAGGCAGAAAAACTCGGCTTTGAAAAGATCTTCATCAGCAAACACCAGGCAAAGGCAGTTGGCAAAACGAAAAGCAGTATTGAAATTCTTTCTTTCGGCAAGGTGGAGGAAGTATACCGGCACCTGTTTTCCTAACCCGAAAAGTACACACTGCATAAATGGGCGCGGGCATATATTTATAAGATGGTGCAAAGCCTTCTTTCCGACCTCGCCAACCTGTTTTATCCTCTGCGATGCGTGGGTTGTGGAGCTGATGTATACACCAAGGCCTCCCCAATTTGCATCACGTGTTTCAATGACATGCCCAGAACCGGGTTTTCAGGAATCAACGTAAACCCAATCGAGAAAATCTTTTTTGGCCGGCTACCTTTGATATTTGCACACAGTGAACTTTATTTTTCCAAATCCGGCATCGTTCAGCAGCTCATTCATGAATTGAAGTACAAAGGAAACCAGGAAATTGGTGAATACATGGGAACTCTTATCGGGCAGTCGCTCGAGTTGGGTAAAGGCCCTATGTGCTGCGATTACCTCGTGCCCTTGCCGCTTCATCAATCGAAACAATTCCGGCGGGGATATAACCAGGCTGAAGTGATATGCAAAGGCATAAGTGTGCGCACCGGCATCCCTATTCTTTCAAAAGCAGTTGTTCGATGCAGAAGTACGGAAACCCAAACGAAAAAGAAGAGAACGGAGCGCTGGCAGAATGTTGACGGAAGTTTTTCAATACTAGAAGGCTGCAAAATGGAGGGTAAGAAAATATTACTGATAGATGATGTACTCACTACAGGCGCAACTCTCGAAGCCTGCGGAAGAGCCCTCCTTCAAATTCCGGGCATCCAACTGGCCATCGCCACGCTCGCCTTCGCAAGTAAATGAACCTGAAAAGATAAAACCGGGGAGGTTATTGTTTCATTTTTTTAGATTTGCTGAGATGAGCCGATCGATCCTTGCTACTTCATGTTGCTTTTTAGCCCTCGCAATTTTCTTTTCGTGTAAAAAAAATGACCTTGTAACCGGAAGCGATGCATCTGTATACTTTTCAACGGATAGTTTGAAGTTTGATACCGTTTTTACTTCTGTCGGCTCCGTAACAAAGTCATTCAAAATTTTCAATAACAACAACGGAAGATTGAAAATTTCCACCGTTAAATTGATGGGGGGACCGGCATCTCCCTATAATACAAATATCAATGGCGTGGCAACAGATGAACTCCGCGACATTGAAATTGAGGCGAATGACAGCATCTATGTATTTGTTACCGTCACTATAGATCCAAACTTGACACAGTTACCATTTATTGTTTCAGATAGCATACTTGTTGAATATAACGACAACCGAAAATTTGTACAATTGGAAGCCTTTGGTAAGAACGCACACTTCCTTCGTGGGGAAACTATTTCTGCAAACACTGTCTTCGATGCTACACTTCCATATGTTATTCTCGATGGACTTCGTGTAGACACCTCCGTTACCCTTACCATTTCGCCAGGCACGCAATTGTATTTTCATGCAAATGCTCCGCTGATCGTTGATGGAACCCTCAACGCCAGAGGGACTGTTTCAAATCGGATACTGTTTACCGGAGACCGGCTTGATGATTATTACCGTGACCTGCCGGGAAGCTGGCCCGGAATTTATTTCAGGGAGAGCAGCACAGAAAACGAACTTCAATTTTGCAGGATCATCAATGCTTACCAGGGCCTGATTGCGGCGGGTCAACCAAATGCACCGGTAGCTAAAATAACTATCCAGCAATGCGAGATCAGTAACATTTACGATGCCGGCTTATACCTGCTTGCTTCTTCTGCAGATATTTCGAACACGCTTGTTGCCAACTGCGGAACCAACCTGTTGATCAGGCAGGGAGGAAATTATTCCATCACTCACTCAACATTCGCATCTTATTCAAATTTCAACACATTCAGAACCGAGCCTGTTGTTGCTATATATAATTATGATGACGTTTCAGGAACGCGCCTTACAGGCAACCTGCAGGCAAGCTTCACCAATTGCATCATTTGGGGCGAAGGAGGAATTGCTGAGAGCGAAGTAGTCACGGCTAAGGACGACAATGCAGGCTACGATCTCACATTCAATCATACGCTGTATCGCTCACCGCTTCCTCCTGCCTATACTATCATTTCAAGCTCCATTGCCAATGCCGATCCTCTGTTTGACAGTGTTGATGTTTTCAACAACTACTACGATTTCAGAATTAGCGCGGATTTTGCTCCGGGTAAAGATGCCGGCACCGTCACCCCGTATTTGAAAGACCTGGACGATCTTGATCGCAATGTGGCGCTTCCGGATCTTGGCGCGTACGAAAAACAATAAATATGTATCGTTTACTTATCATTCTGATGTTTCTTTCCTGCGCTCACCGGGAATCACCAAAAAGCTATGAATCAAAAACGGATCAAATGAATAATTCAATTCACCAGTTTAAAGTTGCGGCATTGGATGGAGGCACCATCGATTTTTCATCATTTAAAGGAAAGAAAATACTTGTGGTGAATACTGCTTCCGAATGCGGCTACACCCCACAATATGCAGGCCTTCAGCAGCTTTATGAAAAATATGGTTCAAAACTGGCCATCGTTGGCTTTCCGTCTAACGATTTCGGCGGACAGGAACCCGGAAGTAAGGAAGAGATAAAATCCTTTTGCCAGAAAAATTACGGAGTTACCTTTCCGATGGCGGAAAAAATCACTGTTAAGGGGAATGATGCACATGAAGTGTATCAATGGCTCACATCCAAAGAAAAAAATGGCGTACAAAGCAGTGAGGTGAAATGGAATTTCAACAAATTTCTGCTTGATGAAAACGGCGTATTGCTGAAAAAATTTGATAGCGACACCGAGCCTCTTAGTGAAAGTATCACCGAACTCCTCTGACAATTTCTTTACTTTGCGGCCATGCAGTTTAGTGATGTAATCGGGCAAAATGAGGTGAAAAACCAATTGATGCAAATGGTCACCGAGAACCGGTTAAGCCATGCACTTTTGTTTTTGGGAAAAGAAGGCTCCGGCGCCTTTGCGCTTGCAAGAGCGTTTGCTCAGTATATCAACTGCGAAAAGGCAAATCCTTCTTTTAGTAAAGGTCCCGGCGTTGTTTCCTTGTTTGGAGAAGATGAGCCATCCATGAGCCCGGTGCTAATGAAAGACTCCTGCGGCACCTGCTCTTCCTGCGTGAAAAGCGCAGCAATGGTGCATCCTGATATACATTACAGCTACCCTGTATATCGTAAGGTTTCCAGCAAGCCGGCCCTTAGTTCAGATTTTGCGGTGGAGTGGAGAAAATTCACTCTTGAAAACCCATACAGTAACGAATATGAATGGCTGCAATATATAAATGCAGAAAATAAGCAGGGAAATATATCGCGTGAGGAAACTTCAGAGATCATCCATTATCTCAGCCTGAAAAGTTTTGAAAGCGAGTATAAAATTCTGATCGTATGGATGGCGGAGGCTTTGGGAACAACGGGAAATCACCTGTTAAAGCTCGTTGAGGAACCGCCTGCGAATACTGTATTCATTTTTGTGGCAGAAAATGAAAACCTGATCCTTCCCACCATTCTTTCACGCACGCAGTTGGTCAAGATACCCGCGCTTCAAAAACATGAAATTTCAGAAGCCCTCCAGGTTCGGCAGGGATTGGCAGAAAAAGAAGCCGACCAAATTGCTTCTTTGAGTACCGGAAATTATTTCGAAGCCCTGCAATTGTTGCAGCATGCTTCCGGCAGTTATGATCTACAACTTCGGGAATGGTTGAACAGCATTTTACGAACGGGGCCATCAGCCCAGGTAAAATGGATCGATGAGATGGCTAAAACAGGCAGGGAAAAGCAAAAGCAGTTTTTGAAATTCTTCAATCAATTGTTGCACCATGCAATTCGGATAGAAACATTAGGTGAGGAGACCGCCTTCCCCTCAGGAAGCGATTCCACCAATGAACTTGCCACGAAACTGAATAAATTTAACCTCGCCCAGAAGGAAGCCATTATAAACGAACTTGATCAGGCAGTGTATCATATCGAAAGAAATGGTAATGCAAAGCTGATATTCCATGCCTTAACAATTCGCATATACCATATTGTTAGCAACAATTCATTAATTTTGATGGCGTAGGGATGTGAGGAATGATAATGTGCAGCCATGTTTGCGCGCTTTGAACTTAGGATAACGGACGCTTAATATATTTTTCGGTTTTTGTTTATTGCAGTGGAAAATGAGTTTGCGGAACCCCGTTACCGGTATCGTGTTGCAAAGTCGCTCCGGCCTCCCCCTTATTTTTGAAAATTAAAACCCCTCTTTAATTATATGGGATGTGGAAGTTGTGGAACGGGCGGAGCCCCGGGAGGTTGTAAAAGTCAGGGTCATTGTGCCAGTGGCAGTTGCAACAGAATGAATGTTTACGACTGGTTGGCAGACCTGCCATTCAGCGACCCCGAAAGCAGTTGCAAGGTTGTGGAAGTAGGTTTTAATAACGGCAGCCGAAAAGATTATTTCAGGAACAATTCATTTCAGTATTTCGCCAAGGGCGACATGGTAGCTGTAGAAGGCGTGAATGGATTTGATGTGGGCTATGTGAACCTCACGGGTGAACTCGTTCGCCTCCAGCTTAAGAAAAATAACATAGACGAAAAAACAGCAGAACTCCGGAAGATCCTTCGCAGAGCAAGTGAGAGTGATCTGGCCCGCATGCAGGAAAATAAGCAAAGGGAGCCTCACATCCTTATCCGCAGCCGTGCCATGGCCAGGCAATTAAAGCTTGAACTCAAAATGGCCGAGGTGGAACTACAGGCTGATGGCAAGAAGGCGACATTTTTTTATATAGCAGATGATCGTGTTGATTTTCGTGAACTCATCAAACTTTACGCTGCAGAATTTAAGGTAAAGGTTGAAATGCGCCAGATAGGTGCGAGGCAGGAAGCGGGAAAGGTTGGAGGAATCGGCAGTTGCGGGAGAGAACTTTGCTGCGCCACCTGGCTTACAGATTTTAAAAGCGTAAACACTAACGCTGCCCGGTATCAGAATCTTAGCATCAACCAAACAAAACTCAGCGGCCAGTGCGGAAGATTAAAATGTTGCTTGAACTATGAGCTGGATACCTACATGGATGCTTTACAGTTTTTCCCCACAGATTCTGATGTACTTGAAGTTGAAAAAGGCCGCGCCTTCCTGGTAAAGAAAGATATTTTCCGGAATCTGATGTGGTATACACTGCCTGACAGTAACAAACAATACCCGCTCACCATTGAGAGCGTGAAAAAGATAAAGGCTCAAAACCGTGAAGGCATCAGGCCTGAAGCGCTTGAAACAGCGGAAGTTCAATCAAATAAACCCCGCGAAGTTGAGCCCGAATACGCAGACCTTGTTGGCCAGATAAGTTTAAAAAGCCTCGAAAAAACTACGCGTAAACGCCGCGATAAAGAACGAAGCAGGCAACAATCACATAAGCCTGGTGCAAAACCGCAGCAACAATCAGGTGAGCAACAGTCGTCCCGGCCGCAATCACAATCAAGACCTCAACAGCAAAGGCAGCAGCAAAAGCCCGGAGGCCAGCAACGCAATGCCCAGCCGCGGGCGCAAGGCGGGAAACCTGATGGTGACAGAAGGCAGGGTGCGGGCAGGCCCCAACAAGGAGGTCGTACGCAACACGGTAACCGGCCGCAGGGAAACCGTCCACAGGGAGGCCAACAAAAGCCGCCCCAGGATAAAAGCAATTAGGCATGTCAATCAGGGTTGAAAATCTTCTTAAAATTTATGGCGAGCAGAAAGCTGTCAACAACATCAGTTTCCAGGTAGGGAAAGGAGAAATAGTCGGCTTCCTTGGGCCTAATGGTGCAGGAAAATCAACCACTATGAAGATGATTACAGGCTATCTTTCACCAGACGGGGGAGCAATTGATGTTTGTGGCATCGATGCAGTAAACAACTCTCTGGAATCAAAGAAAAAGATCGGATACTTACCGGAAGCTAATCCATTATACTATGATATGTATATCCGGGAATATCTTTTATTCATCAGCAACATTCACAAGCTAAATGATAAGACTGAAAAAATTGAAAGCGTAATCAGGAGAGTTGGCTTAACTCCCGAAGCGCACAAAAAGGTTGGCCAACTCAGTAAGGGATATAAACAAAGAGTGGGGCTGGCCGCAGCAATGCTTCATGACCCCGAAGTGTTGATTCTTGACGAACCTACTTCAGGCCTCGACCCAAACCAGATCATGGAGATCAGGTCTGTTATCCGTGAACTTGCACAAACCAAAACGATACTTTTTTCATCGCATATTATGCAGGAAGTTGAATCACTTTGCGATCGCGTAATAATAATAAACAAGGGAAATATTGTTGCCGATGATTCTTTAGCCCTATTAAAACGCCTAAATGATGATAAAACCATGGTGGTGCTGGTTGAATTTAGTGAAGATGTAAATGCAGATTCTTTGAAACTGATGGAACATGCTGATGCAGTTGAAAAGACGGGCGCTTCTTCATTTTCAATTCGTACAAAGGAAGGTGAAAGCATTCGCCGCCAGCTATTGCAGCTTAGTGTAAACAACCAATGGAACATCCTCTCTTTGCAAACCCGCGAACAAAACCTGGAAAACGTTTTTAAAGAACTCACCACGAAATAACTAACACCTGCTTCTTTTGGTTTCGATTCTCTAAGATTGTTTCTTTGCAAAAATTTTCCGAAGCTGGGTCCCTCAACTGTGGTCAGTAAATTCTTTATCTTACGCCCTTTACAAAAAACCTTTATGCGCCCAATAATCTTGCTGTTGATTACCGTGTTTCTTTTCTCCTGCTCGAAATCTGAAAATGACAGTTTAGTACCACCGCAACAACCAAAACTTTTGGTTAAGTTTATTCGTTTCGACACTACACGCCCGGCAGGGCTTGATACAGTTTCAAGAACCATCATTCAATATGACGGCCGGAACAGGCCCGTTCACTGGTCATTTTTAGGAATGTCACCCGATGGCTCTCCCTATTATTTAAATGAGCAGCAATATTTCTATAATGGAAACGACACCTTTGCCTATCAAACGATCGACATCACAAAAATAATTGGAACGAACCCGCCATATGAAGGCGACACAACCCATTATACGTTTGCCAATGGCCGCTTAGTGAGGGATTCAATATTCTCAACAAGGAACGCGACGGGTGAGCAGTATTACCAGGCAAGAAGTTATTCCTTTGTTGGAAATACGGTGGTGATGAATGCCTATATAGATTACTATGCCACGCCCTTTACAAGAACGTCAAATATTTACCAAACCATTTCAGGAGGAAATATTATATATCAATTAGACACCGCAATTAGTATAAGTTCCGGATCCCCATTTCAATATATAAGAACAGAACAATCGGCAACTTATTTACCGAACGATAACCCGATGGCCAGGATATCTAATCCTATTAGAAAGCCCGAATTGGAAAGCCATAGCAGATTTTCGCTTTTCAGAAATTTTACCACAAAACTACCTGAAAGCCATTCCTGGGAACGCAGTATTTGGGCTCCCGGCAGTTCCGTTGATGAAAGCCTTTTCAATATCAATTACACTTATGAATTTGACGCAGATGGCCTGCCTTTAATTATGAGGGAACTTTGGCAAAATGGCGACCAGTTTAAAAGCATTTTCATTTATCAATAGGTAAATAATGATGGTTGCTGATAACTGCTGCCTCTTCATACAACATCTTAATGATAATTAAAACCTTTACATTATGAGTTACATCGCCTCCATTTTCGCACGGCAAATATTAGACAGCAGGGGAAACCCCACAATTGAAGTGGACATTCTTACTGAAAATGAAAGGTTGGGAAGGGCTGCGGTACCCAGCGGTGCAAGTACTGGCATTCATGAGGCGGTTGAACTTCGCGATAATAACAAAAAAGTATATCTCGGCAAGGGTGTTACCAAGGCTGTAAAGAATGTAAATACAATTATTGCCGAACAATTGTTGGGATGGGATGTTGCAGACCAGACGGGTATTGACAACATGATGATTGAACTTGACGGCACAACAAATAAAGGGAAGCTAGGCGCAAATGCGATGTTGGCCGTAAGCCTCGCCGTTGCTAAGGCTGCAGCGCTGGAAGCTAACCTTCCTTTATACCGTTATATCGGAGGCACAAATGCGAGAGTAATGCCGGTGCCTATGATGAATATATTAAATGGCGGCGCTCATGCTGACAATAAGATCGATTTCCAGGAATTTATGGTGATGCCTGTTGGAGCTTCAACATTCAGTGAGGGACTGCAGTGGGGTGTTGAAATTTTCCATGCACTGAAAACGGTGTTGAAGAAAAAAGGATACAGTACAAATGTTGGTGATGAAGGTGGTTTTGCGCCTAACATCCAGAGCAATGAGGAAGCGATTGAAACAGTGCTAACGGCTATCCAGGCCGCAGGATATAAAACCGGCAGCCAGGTGGCCATTGCAATGGACGCGGCAAACTCGGAACTTTGGAACGCCAAAGAAAAGAAGTACATCTTCCACAAAGGCGATGGAAAAAAGATGACAAGCGAACAACTTGTAAAATACTGGGAAAGCTGGGTGAAAAAATATCCCATAGTTTCCATTGAAGATGGTATGGCAGAAGACGACTGGAAGGGTTGGAAAATGCTTACAGAAGCAGTAGGAAAAAAATGCCAGCTTGTGGGCGATGACCTTTTTGTAACAAATGTTGATCGCTTACGGAAAGGCATAGACGAAGATACTGCCAATGCACTTTTGGTGAAAGTGAACCAGATCGGAACACTTACAGAAACCATCAACGCAGTAACGCTGGCCCAAAACAACGGGTACAACACGATAATGAGTCATCGCAGTGGCGAAACCGAAGACAGCACCATTGCAGATCTTGCAGTAGCTTTAAACTGCGGGCAGATCAAAACCGGTTCCGCATCAAGAAGTGACCGTATGGCAAAATATAACCAACTGATAAGGATCGAAGAAATTCTTGATGCAAGCGCCATCTATCCGGGAAAAAAATTGAAATTCGGCAAATAGGCGCCGGTTTTACCCGCGAAAATTTGTAGCTTTAAAAAATTAATCCATTTCGATGAAACAGGTAGGTACCATCATCAAAACAATAAACAACAAATACCTGATCGCCGGTGTGCTTTTCATCGTTTGGATGATGTTCTTCGACCCAAAAGATTGGGGACTGATCTTAGACAGGAAAGCAAAACTGAATGAACTGGAGCAAAGTGAAAAAACACTTCAAAAACAAATTGCTGATTCAAAAGCTGAGTTGCATCTTTTGAAAACGAGCGCAGAAACTATTGAGAAGTACGCCAGGGAGAAATATATGATGAAAAAAGACAATGAAGATCTTTTTATCGTAAAAACCCCATGATTTGGAAAAAATTACGTTTTTTTAGGCAATAAGATTTTTTAGGTGCCGTTTAATATGACGGATAGGATAATGATTTAATAATTTTCTAAAGATTAAAGAGACTATGGAAAGTATTACGCTGGACGATCTGTTACAGTATTTGTACAAAGAAACCTCACCTGAGAAAACGGCTGCGATTGCAGCAGCCCTTGAAACGGACTACAACCTGAGAGAAAAACTGAACGTGATGGCATCCGCATCGAAACGGTTGGATGCATTAAGAATGTCGCCGCGCCAGCAAACGATTGATAACATCATGCAGCACGCAGGAAAGGGTATCGAAGAATTATCTCACTAATAATTTTACTTTATACAATGTTGCCCTGGGCTTGCGTTCAGGGCTTTTTTATGCGTCTTAAAGAACGATATGAATTTGTAACGGCCTATTTCCTGGAACATATGCCGGACGCAGAAACCGAGCTCATCTTTACCAACCCCTTTGAACTTCTCGTGTCCGTTATCCTTTCAGCCCAATGCACAGACAAACGCGTTAACCTGACAACTCCCGCACTGTTCGCCAGGTTTCCCGATCCAGCAAGCATGGCAGCGGCATCCTTTGAAGAGTTGTTTCCCTTTGTAAAATCGATTTCCTATCCAAACAACAAAACAAAACACTTGACGGGAACTTCGAGAATACTGACAGAGAAATATAATGGCAGCGTTCCAATGACTGTTGAGGAACTTACCCAGCTTCCGGGCGTTGGGAGGAAAACCGCGAATGTTATCACATCCGTGATCGATAATCAACCCAATATGGCCGTTGATACTCACGTATTTCGGGTGAGCGCAAGGATCGGTTTAACGCGCGCTGCAAAAACTCCGGCAGCAGCGGAAAAACAACTCGTAAAAAATTTTCCGATGCATCTCATCCATCGTGCACATCATTGGCTGATTTTACATGGCCGGCAAATTTGTGTTGCACGCAGGCCTAAATGCGAAGAATGCGGGCTGAAACCCGCATGTAAATATTACCAGGAAATAGTGCGCACCACGAAAAAATAGAAGAAATTACCTTATTTTGTGCAGCATTCTTTCCAAAGAAAACAACCATAACTAATAAAGTCATTGATGAAAAAGATTTCCTTTTTGTTTTTCCTGTTTGCGATGCTTACAGGCAGTACAAAAAACGCGTCTGCCCAATACTATTTCTATAACGACGATTATTACGATAATCCGCTGCTAATTGAAGTGGGTGCATCCTTGAATGCCATGAACTGCCTTACAGATATCGGTGGAAAGAAAGGTATCGGCAAGCGTTTCATGAAAGATCTTAACATGGGTAAAACCCAGGTTGGTGGAGGTCTTTTTATCAGCGCGATCTATAAAAACGCATTTGCTTTTCGTGTAGAAGGCACGTTTGGAAAGTTAACGGCTAATGACAACGTTCTTGCCGGTGTTACGGATATCGCAATAGAAAGGTATAACCGCAATCTGAATTTTAAAACGAGCATTACCGAAATCGCGGGCGTTGTTGAACTGCATCCACTCTTTATTTTTATCGATTGGGTTTCGCGTGATGCAGAACCACCACGGTATTCACCATATCTTCTTGCAGGTGTAGGCTATTATTCTTTTAATCCACAGGCCGAGGTTGATGGGCGTTGGGTTGATTTACAGCCACTAAGTACAGAAGGGCAGGGATTTAACGAATATCCTGACAGGCCGGTGTACAAACTCAAACAAACAAATATTCCACTGGGTATTGGTTTGAAATATGAGCTTTCTCAATTTTTAACCCTGAGGGGAGAATTTGTGTATCGCAAGCTAAACACAGATTATCTGGATGATGTGAGTACTAAATACATCGACCCCGCTCTTTTTTATGAATATTTCTCACCTGATAAGGCAGCACTGGCCGCTTTCATGGCAGACAGGCAATTGATAAAGAAGACTGATCCTAACGGAGGCGGAAAGAGAGGCAGCCCGGCAGAAAAAGATGCTTATTTTTCCTTCAACCTGAAGTTAGGTTTGGTGCTGGGAAGGGAAAGGATTCGATGATCAGATGAGAATTTCAAAATAATGGGAGCCGTTCGTAAAACCGAACGGTTTTTTTGTTTTGGAAAAGTATACTGCAGGAAGCCAGGCTATGACTATACGATTACTTATTTACTTCGCACACGCAAGCCCACTCTATATTCTATTGACAAAAAACAAAAAAAATGGTGGCTGATTTTGCTCTATCCCATTAATTTCTTGATGAGTTATAGAGGAAAAAAGGGCTTGCGCATCACCATTTTTGCATCTCAATTTCAACCGAAGATGCAGCCAAAGCTAAATGGCACAACGCAATGCGAACAGGATGGATAATCGAGGAACAATCTGTACCGGGAAAAATTGGATTAGCCATCACAAAGTCCATACTACCCCTGCATCTGTCTACACCCAATGCTGACCAGCCTTTGCGCTTTATATGGATAATCGTAAAAGATATAATTGAAATTGCTGTACCTATCCTTCGTTTAAAAGTAACCTTATCGCTTCCGAAATTTCTCTTTTAGTAAACGGCACGCCCATTATCTTATTTAACCCTCTTGCATCTACCAGATATTTATCCCGAATGATCTTGATCAATTGCCCGTTATTTAGTTCCGGTATCAATACCTTATCGAAATTCCGTATTATCTCGCCTAAGTTTTCAGGAAATGGACGAACATAACGGAGATGCGTATGCGAAACTTCCATTCCTTCCTGCTGCAACTCCATGCACGCAGATTTTATCGCGCCATAAGTGCTTCCCCATCCCAATACGAGCATCTTTCCTTTTTCAGGGCCGCTGTCCAAGGCCTGTTTTGGAACTAAAGCAGAAAGCTTATCAACCTTTTCCTGCCTTATTTTTACCATCAGCTGGTGGTTGTCTGGGTCGTAGCTGATGTTGCCGGTAATATTCTGTTTTTCCAACCCTCCTATCCTGTGTTCCATACCCGGTGTTCCCGGTATCACCCAGGGTCTAACTAAATTTTCATCACGCAAATACGGTTGAAATTTCTCTTCCCCGTGCCCGAGCTCTTTTTTAAAGGCAACTCTAATTTCCGGAAGTTCCTCTTCGGTTGGGAACTTCCATGGTTCTGCACCGTTTGCAATGTAACCATCGCTCAGTAATATCACCGGCGTCATATGCTGCACTGCTATTCGAACAGCTTCGAGGGCAACTTCAAAACAATCACTCGGTGTGCTTGCAGATATCACGGGCATCGGGCATTCGCCGTTTCTGCCGTAGTAGGCCTGCAGTAAATCACTTTGCTCGGTTTTCGTAGGCAAGCCCGTGCTTGGTCCGCCCCGCTGAATATTGCAGATGACCAGCGGAATTTCCAGCATTACTGCAAGACCCATCGCTTCGGTTTTTAAAGCCATGCCCGGTCCTGAAGTTGTAGTAACACCGAGGTAGCCGCCATAGCTTGCTCCTATAGCAGAAGTGATGGCTGCAATTTCATCCTCCGCCTGAAAAGTTTTTATACCGAAAGATTTGTGTCTGCTTAATTCGTGCAACACGTCAGATGCTGGAGTAATTGGATATGTGCCAAGAAATATCGGCAGTTTGCTTTTTCTTGATGCAGCGATTAAACCGTAAGCGAGCGCCTGGTTTCCCATGATCGACCTGTAAGTGCCCTGCTCCATCCTCGCCTTCTCAACACTGTAACGGGTTGTGAAGGTTTCTGTGGTATCGCCATAATTATATCCGGCCTGCAATACCTTAATGTTGCTGTTAAGAATATCTGGAGTTTTGGAGAACTTCTCCTTTAAAAAATTGATAGTGTATTCCATGCTTCGGTTATACATCCAATAAAGGAATCCAAGCACGAACATGTTCTTTGCACGATCTTTCTCCTTCGTGCCCATGGTAAACTCCTTAAGAGATTCGCGGGTGAGTTTTGTAATATCGATCTTGAAAACTTCAAATTCTCTCAGGCTTTCATCTTCCAAGGGATTTATACCATCAGGATAATTTGCAAGGCGGAGGTTCTTATTGTCGAAGCCGTCAATATTAGCAATGATCTTACCGCCTTTTTTCAGACTTTTAAGATTCACTTTTAACGCCGCTGCATTCATGGCAACCAGCACATCGCATTCATCTCCCGGAGTAAAAACTCTGTCGCTGCTGAACCGGAGCTGAAAACCGCTCACTCCGGGAAGCGTACCTATTGGCGCACGTATTTCGGCCGGAAAGTCAGGAAAGGTGGCCAGGTCAATTCCAAGCAAAGCAGTATTGTTGGTGAATTGGTTACCTGTAAGTTGCATACCATCTCCGCTATCCCCGGCAAATTTTATCACCACATCCTGCAACTGCTCCAGCTTTTCCATTTTAATTATTTTGGCCGCAAAGTTAATAAGTATGCAGCGATGCGACTAAATTTCAACAACAAAGCAGGCAAATTATGGCGTAACCAAAGGTTAAATTCATACTAATCATTTAGGTTTGCTGCAAACTTTTCCTATGCAGGACCTTACGGATTTCCTTGATCCACTGCAGATCGATCTGCTTATGGATGACAATGGCCTCACCGACGGACAAATTGGTAAACACATCCGGATTTATGATTCGGAGTTTCCTTCCCTTGAATCAATTGACATCGTGTTCATTGGAATTCCCGAAAACCGTGGCGAACAACCGGGAACTGGTTTGCATCTGGGCCCGGACCAAATTCGAAAACAACTTTATACGCTGCATTACTGGCATGAAGATGTAACTCTTGCCGACCTGGGAAATATTAAAAAAGGTGCCGAACTATCTGATACCTATGCTGCCGTAAAAACAGTTCTCGCCGAGATGCTGCGGCTGAATAAAACTGTGGTACTAATTGGCGGTTCCCACGATCTTACGCTTGCACAATATGAAGCATACAAAACGCTCGAACAAACAGTTGATGTTACATGTGTTGATGCGGCAATAGATCTGCGGGGTGAAAGCACAAAACGCAGCGAGAATTTCTTGCTGGACATGCTTACTGTAGAACCGAATCTTGTAAAACATTACAACCATATTGCTTTTCAAAGCTACCTGCTTCACCCACGCATGATTGAAACGATGGATAAGCTGCGGTTCGATTGCTACCGTGTGGGCCTCGTGCAGGATAAACTAGAAGAGATGGAACCTGTTATCAGAAACACCAATATGTTGAGTTTTGACATCTCCGCTATCCGCAACAGTGATTCACCAGCCAGCCGTTTGAGCCCTAATGGACTATTCGGCCCGGAAGCTTGTACGCTTGTCCGTTATGCAGGCATGAGTAACAACCTTTCAAGCCTTGGGCTCTATGGTTACTACCCTTCCCTGGATCGCGATGACCTTTCTGCCAAACAAGTTGCGCAGATGATCTGGTATTTTATTGATGGAAAAAATAAAAGCAACCAGGAGGCCGAATTAAATGAAAGAGATCAATTCAATGAATTTCATACCGTATTCGCAGAGGTGGACACCCTTTTTTTACAGAGTAAGAAAACTACAAGATGGTGGATGCAAATGCCCGACAGGAAGTTCATCGCATGCAGCCAGAATGATTATATACAGGCAAGCCACAATCAGATACCGGAACGCTGGCTTCGCGTACAGGAAAGAGGCTTCTGATCAACGGCCTACCATCCTGTCTAACTCCTTTTTTGAAAATGAAATAAAAACAGGTTTGCCGTTAGGTGACGTTCCCGGCACTGCACAACGAAACAAGGTATCCACTATCAACTGCATTTCCTTTTTACTTAACAATGTTCCGCTTTTTACAGATTGCTGAAGAGCGAGAGATCTTAGCAGCTTTTCGCGTTTGCTGAATTTAATTTCGGAGCTGAAATGTTTGTATTGCTCGAGTAGGTTTTCCAGAACTGATTTTTCATTGCCTGATAAAACGTCCGCAGGGCTGCCTTGTATCACGAAGGTACTCTTCCCAAATGGCTCAAGCTGATAGCCGAGCACGGCAAGATCAGGCAGTAATTCTTCCAACAGCATTGCATCTGCGGTAGACAATTCGATCGTAGAGGGGAAAAGACTTTTTTGGGTGGCTATAGGCTTGTCTGCAACTGCCGCACAAAACCTTTCATACAAAATTCTCTCATGTGCATTTTGTTGGTTGATGAGAAGAATTCCTTCATCGTTCTGCACGCCGATATAGGCGCCATGAAACTGTATTAATTCCGCATCAGCATCAGGGGCCTCTCTTTGCCCGGTGTACAGGTAACCGCCACCGTTAGCAGGAGAAACCTCCGCAGGAGAGGTATTTGAAGCGGGCTCATACAAATCTTTCCAATGCTTCAATTCACTTTTGGTATCAATAAAATGCGCCTGATGTTTTCTTGTGAAAGATTGAAATAAAGCCTTCCCGCCGGTAGCGGCTTCTGCCTCCCTTGTTAACGGCTTAGATACTGCATCAAGATGAACAATGCCGGGGTCAAGCTCGAAATCAAGAGTTGGAGTAATGCTGAACTGTGCAAGTGCGTGCTTTACGGCAGACTGCACAAAAGCATAAATGATCTTCTCATCCTCAAACTTTATCTCCTGTTTTGTTGGATGAACATTTATATCAACGTGGCCGGGGTCGAGATCGATGAATAATGCATACATAGGAAAACTATCCTTCGGAATAAGTTCGCTGAAGGCATTCATCACCGCATGATTAAGATAGGCACTCCTTATGAACCTGCTGTTCACAAAAAAATACTGGTCACCCCTGGTTTTCTTCGCCACATCAGGCTTGCCAACGAAGCCCGTGATGTTCATATAATCTGTTTTCTCCTGTACCGCCACAAGTTTAGAACTGTAATTATTGCCCAGTATCTGAATGATCCGCTGCTTCAGAGATCCCTTCTCAAGATGAAATACCTGCTGCCCATTAGAAGAAAGGGAAAAGAAAATTTCCGGGAAAGCCATCGCAACCCTGATGAACTCATCAATGATGTGGCGCAATTCGGAAGCATTACTTTTTAAAAAATTACGGCGAGCGGGAACATTAAAGAACAGGTTCTTCATGCTGATGCTGGTGCCACCTTCAAAAGCAACCGGTTCCTGTTTTACTACCGTGCTGTTTTCTATTTCAAGATATACTCCTGAAATATCGTCTTTCCGTTTTGTTTTTAATTCAACCTGCGCCACGGCAGCAATACTCGCTAATGCTTCTCCGCGAAAACCCATCGTACGTATGTGAAAAAGATCTTCTATCTTTTTTATCTTGGAGGTTGCATGCCTTTCAAAAGCCATCCGTGCATCGGTTTCGCTCATACCGCGCCCATTGTCTATCACCTGAACCAAAGCTTTCCCGGCATCATTTATTATCAGCCTGATCTCATCAGCACCCGCATCAACTGCATTCTCTAACAATTCCTTCACAGCACTTGCAGGCCGCTGAATTACTTCTCCGGCCGCAATCTGGTTTGCAATGTTATCAGGCAATAAATGAATTATGTCAGTCAAAAGGGTGAAATTTGAACTTTCAAAAATACTACATCCTGTTCACTATGCGATTTGTGCTTACCTCCTTCCTGTTACTTTCTTTTTTTATATCTGATGCGCAAAAAGCCGCTGAAAAATGGGCGGACAGTGTTTACCATTCGCTTTCAAAAGATCAGCGGATTGCGCAGTTAATGGTGGTTCGCCTTTCAAGCATTGACAAAACCGGGTACGTAACCTATTTCGACAAGCAGGTGGAAGAATTGGTGAGGAAATATAATGTGGGCGGCGTTCTTATTTTCCAGGGCGGACCAGGCAAGCAGGCCGATATGATAAACGGTCTTAATCGAGTTGCAAAAACTCCGATAATGTTCAGTGTCGATGGGGAATGGGGTTTGGCTCAACGCATTTACGACAGCGTGCTCCCATTGCCAAAGCAGATGATGTTGGGAGCGATCTCAGATTCAACAATTCTATACGAATACGGTAAAATTGTGGCGGCGCAATGCAGGAGGCTTGGCATACATCTGAACTATGCGCCGGTTGTAGATGTTAATAACAATCCTTTGAATCCGGTTATTAACGATCGCAGTTTCGGGGAAGATAAATATAAGGTAGCAGCTTTCGCAATCCAGTACATGAAAGGAATGCAGGATAATGGTGTTCTTGCATGTGCAAAGCATTTTCCAGGTCACGGTGATGTTACTGTAGATTCACATCATGATCTGCCGGTTATCAACAAGAGCATTGAAAAACTTAAGGAGACAGAGCTATATCCTTTCCAAAGAATTTTTGCTGAAGGAGTGGGAAGTGTGATGATCGCGCATCTTTATATTCCGGCTATTGATGCAACAAAAGATCTGGCTACCTCTGTATCACGCAAAGCAGTAACACACCTGTTAAGAGGAGAAATGAAATATGAGGGTCTTACTTTCACTGATGCCTTGGAAATGCAGGGCGTACAAAAATATTTTCCAAAGGGAAAAGCCTCCGTGGCTTCACTGATCGCGGGCAACGACGTTCTTTGCCTGCCCGGTGATGTACCGTCGGCAATCAATGACATTAAAGATGCTATAAGAGAGAAGAAACTTAGTTGGGAACAAATTGAAGAGCATTGCAAGAAATTATTAAAAACTAAATTCTATTATGTTCTAAACCATACAAAAGAGATCAGCAAACAGAATCTAAGAGATGATCTAAACCAGGATGTTCCGGCAATGAGAAAAAAAGTGGCCGAAAATGCGATCACCCTTCTCGCAAAAAAAGATGCTGGGTTTTTTCCATTGCGTGCCCAAAGCAGGGTTGCATATGTTGGCGTAGGTTCATCTTCCGAAAATACATTTGCCTCCGGGCTGAAGAAGTTCGCGAATGCCGATCATTATTTTGTAAAACTTAGCGGCAATTCTTCTTCCCAGCTTAATGATCTCAAAAACAATCTTTCCGTAAAGTATGACCTGGTTGTAATCGGAGTTCATAACACAGGCCGCTCTCCTGTTGGAAACTTCGGGATCAGTAAAGAAATAGCAGACCTCATCAATGAAATTTCAACCAGGCAAAGCGCATTTATCTTTTTGTTTGGCAATGCCTATGCTGCAAAAAACTGGTGTAATACCTCGAACCTCGCTGTTGCATATGAAGACGATTCAATTGTTCACCAAGCCGCGTTAGACATGCTATTCGGAAAGCTCCCTTACAAAGGAACCACGCCCGTGACAATTTGCGAGAAGTTCAAGTTCGGTTTCGGGATCTCCGATGATTCCGGCGAAGCAGATCTTAAAAAAAAAGCATTGCACTGATTGATTCGATCGCCGAAGATGCGATCCTTAGAAAAGCTTTCCCCGGTTGCGCGATGCTCGTTGCAAAAAATGGTAATGTGATTTTCGAAAAGGCTTACGGATTCCATACTTATGATTCCATTGTGCCTGTGGAGCCGGAAAGTATTTTTGACCTGGCCTCGCTGACAAAAGTTCTGGCTACCACTCTTGCAATAATGAAGTTGACCGAAAACGGAAAAGTTCATCCCGACACACCCGTGAGTAATTACCTGCCTGTATTAAGGGGAACAAATAAGGCCAAACTTACCATAAAGGATCTTCTTCTTCACCAATCCGGGCTCGCCCCCGGAATTCCGTTTGATAAGGAAATTTACAACAAGAATGACCTTCTTAGAGATGACTACCGAACGCGCAATGTAACGGGCTACACTCACCAGGTTGCCGAAGCACTTTTCGTTAGTAATCATTTTATTGAGGCGATTTGGAAACGAATTCATGCAAGCCCGTTGCGCACGAAAACTTATAATTACAGCGACCTCGGTTTTCTATATCTGGGAAAGGTTGTTGAGAAAGTATCCGGTAAATCGCTCGACAAATATGTGAAGGAAAATTTTTATGATCCCTTACAACTTGATAACACTTCATTTCTTCCATTGAACTCCATCTCCCGCGACAAGATCGTGCCGTCAGAATACGACTTAAAATTGCGGCGGCAAAAACTTCGTGGTACGGTGCAAGATCCAACAGCAGCATGGTTGGGCGGGGTTGCAGGTAATGCCGGACTGTTTTCAAATGTGCGTGAAGTGTACCTCTTAATGCAAATGTTAATTGAAGGGGGAACATTGAAAGGCCACCAGTTTCTTCAACCTGAAACCATTAAAGCGTTCACCAAAAGGTATACATCCTCCCGAAGAGGCCTCGGTTTCGATATGACAGATCCTGAAAACCTAAAAAGAGGTGAAGCTTATCCAACATCATCCGCGTCGCAGGCAACCTTTGGTCATACAGGATATACCGGCACCTGTGCATGGGCTGATCCTGAAACGGGGCTCGTATTCGTATTTTTGAGCAACCGGTTATATCCAAATAATAATGGCGTTTTCAGTCGTTTAAACATACGTTCTAAATTACACGATGCATCTTACAAGCTTGCCGAATTATTTTAATGACCATTTCACACTACAATGAAGGCTGTTGAAGAAATAAACATCGAAGAATATAACTATCCCCTTACTGAGGAAAAGATCGCTTTTCATCCACTTGAGGAGCGTGACGCTTCCCGGCTTTTGATTTATAAGGACGGATATATCTCTGAAGACAATTTTAAAAATCTTACTTCCTACCTGCCGAAAAACTCACTTCTCGTATTCAACGACACACGCGTGGTAAACGCGCGAATTGTTTTTACAAAAAATACAGGTGGGAAGATCGAAATTTTTTGCCTGGAACCTGCCAATGCATCCGTGGGCTACGATTCGATCTTCAGTGCGCAAGGTAGCTCTCAATGGAAATGTTTCATCGGCGGAGCCTCAAAATGGAAGGAAGGCGATTTATCAATCCGTCTTGAAACCAATGGCATCATCATAACGGTTACGGCTACACTTAATGAAAAACGGGAGGGATATTTTATTGTGACCTTTTCCTGGACGCCGCCGCATTTTTCATTCTCAGAAATAATAGACATGGCGGGCTCGGTCCCCCTTCCGCCCTATATAAAAAGAACCGGCGAAGATTCTGACAAAACGCGTTATCAAACCCTGTTTGCAAGAAAAGAAGGATCTGTAGCCGCGCCGACAGCTGCTCTTCATTTCAGTGAAAGCATTATGCGGAACCTCGAGGCTGCGCGCATTGAAATTGAAAAAATCACACTGCATGTGGGTGCAGGAACCTTTAAACCGGTGATGGCAAAAAAAATCGGCGAACACCAGATGCATGCCGAGTGGATAGATGTTTCACGAAAAGCAATATCTAACCTGGCAAAAAAAGATTTCATCATTGCTGTAGGAACCACCTCATTGCGAACCATTGAATCACTTTACTGGATAGGCGTTAAGATAATGCGGAATGATTTCAATCATCATATCGGTCAATGGGAGATTTACCAGGATCAATTTTTAAACTGCACGGTATCTTATAAAGATTCTTTTGAAGCGCTAACCCGTTGGATGATGGAAAATAAGATGGAGAGATTGTTCACCCAAACAAGCATTTTAATTGCGCCGGGATATAAGATGAGAGTTGCGAAAGCACTGATCACTAATTTTCATCAGCCTAAATCAACACTGTTGTTATTAGTTGCGGCGGCAATTGGGAAAAACTGGAAAAGCGTTTATGCCTATGCGTTAGAGAAAAATTTCCGCTTTTTAAGTTATGGAGACGCGAACCTGCTTTTCTTTCCTCAGGGTTGAATGGTGACCCGTGTTCCAACGGGGATGTAACTGAAAAGATCCTGCATCTCTGTATATTTAACCGAAACGCAACCATCCGTCCAATTATAAAAGTTGTCAACGGTCCACTCTTCCCCCGGCCGCGTTGCATGGATAGCTATTCCTCCACCGATCTTTGCGTTCCGCGGCAGAATTCCCTGCGCTTTTCGCTGATTGAATTTTTCAACGCTTTCGTTAGTAGGATAATCAAGGAGTAATTCCGGCCCCCATTTAGGATGATGTTTCTTAAGTATTACCCGAAAACTTCCGTTGGGAGTTTTCTTATCTCCCTCACGCATCTTGTCCCCGAGGTCCTTACTTCCAAAAACAATCGGATAGGTTGCGTACCAGCCCTCACTGTCATAAACCTTCAATTCATATTCGCTCTTATCAACTACAATGTAAAAATTACTTTCAGGAAGATTATCAGCCAGCGACCATGTCTTAGAATTCATGACCGTGGGAGTGGCAAGAGGTGTTGAACTAAATCGTGGAAAGAAAACGGAAAGTGCAGCTGCCAGAAAGGAAAGAGGTAACCACAGATGGATTTTCATACTACTCGAAAGGTTAAGGATATTAATAGGCAGTGAAAATAATTATTTTTTATAACCGGTAATTATAATGAAAGGTGAAAAAGTTTTCCCCAGCAATGCTACCAAAGTATTTAACAAAAAGGATTTCCCAGCCTTCAATCCTGTACTGTAATTATTGTAGAAGCCGGGAATGATCTCTATTCGAAACCCATATTTGCTATATAACTTCTTATACTCCTCTTCGCTCAGTATCCTTTCCGTCCAACTCCCCGTAAGCGGGTGGCAGGTATTGAAATTTGGTGCTGGCTGCGGCAAACGATTCGTTAATTCATAATTCTTCACCGCGTTAAGAATATCCAATTCTTTCAACCCACGCGTGGCTCTTGACATTTCCTCTATATTTTTCAAACGGGGAAAATTGCTTGAAATGATTTTTTTTCTTATCTCCAGGAAAGGCAGGTGCGGCTTGCCTGAAAGCCCTGAGCCATCGTTTCCGATGAATTCATCTTTACGGTGAAGTTGTTTCAGCCGATTTACTATAAATGGATTGAAAGGATTAGCAGCAGTGGTAAAAACTGAAATCATTTCAGCGTTCAGCTCTTGAAGAACTGAAAAAAAATTGTCAAGATCATAAATATGCTCAATCACGTCCGTTCCGGCTACGGCGTCTATCCGTAATCGTTGTTCCCGGAGATTCTCAATTTCACCAGGTATATATATTCCATCATTCAGATGAAGACCTTTAGCTAAGGCCTTAGATGAATTTAGAAATTCGGGATCAACATCCTGAAAAATCACATTACCAAATCCGCAAAACATCGCAAAACATCCCAGCAATCCATTCCCGCAACCATAATCTACAATACTGACCTCTTCAGCCTTCTTCCCTGACTTTTTCAATATTTCACCAAACACCCTGGTGTAAATGTCTAAATAGTATTCTTTATGGTTTAGCAAGTGTTCCAGATAAACCAATGGATACCCGCTGCAAATTTTTGGCGGATTCATTTCTTCAAGCTCAACGGAAAACGCTTTAGCCTTTTCAAAATTCATCTTTCTAAAATAAGAAAGCCCCTGCAATTGCAGGAGCTTTGAAATTGAAAATGAAAAATATTAGAGGTTGCCGAGTCTTATCCCAAATGAGTAAGGGCGGAAATCCATGTTGTTGTCGAACATTGATTTTGGACTGTAAGATCCGAAAAGCTTCACGGGGCCAAGTCCTAATTCACCAACATAGGAAAATTTAAAGCGATTCAAATCATAGTCGCCCTTGTTTTTTTGTTTTCCCCTGTCATCGCTTTTTTGTTTGTTACGCTGGCTGTAAAGGTAGCCTGCGCTTACACCAAAGCTTACACTTAAACTTTTCTTGCCCGCACCCGGCGTTGTTCGGAAGTTTAGCATTAAAGGAACGGTTAGGTAGTCTGCAGCGAGTTTGTTTTTTGAAAACGCGATCGAATCTCTGAAAATAAAAGGAGCATTGGTTTCCATACCACCGCTGTATGGCACTACGCCGTTCTCGCGATACGTAATGGCAGATTTGTACCGATAGTTATTCATCTCAAGCCCAAGACCGTACTTTAAGTTCACGTTGCGCTTTATGAGGGATAGTCGCTGCATGAAAAACCAGATGTTCACATTTACGCTCTTCCCGGCATTAAGCTTAAAGTCGTGTGAATTAAGAGCGGGGGCGCCGGGGCGATTCACTAAAAAATTCCCAACACTGCTATAGTCAGTCTGGTCGCTGTAATTTGCAAATCCCAGATCTACGATCCACCAGTTTGTGGTAACCCTGGAGGATTTCTTAGGCTCTGTAGAACCGTTTGCTACCACTACTTCTTTTCGGTTTTTATCGCCGGCTTTTTTAATAATAAGAATGTTCCCGATTCGAAGTGTATCTCTTTTTCCAACTCTTACCGTGTCGGGAACCGCAGGAATAGTGTCATTGATGGCTACTAAAGCAGTGTCGGTTTGAGCATTCGTGTTCAGGCAAAAAAATCCTGTTGCTAAAAGTAAAATTAGCTTCTTCATATAATTCTTATTTTAGGTTGATTATTTTATTGCTATCTCATAGCCCGCCAGTCGCAGTTCGGGCATTTTGATGTTGGTCTTTTTTTCAATGGACCGCTTTACCTTGTTAACAAATCCGGCAAACTTCGAACGGTTAACTTTCTCCTCCCCGATCACCGATATATGACCAATTGAGGAGGTTTCAGCGGCAGTTACTTTTGCATTATCATTGGTCACTAATGAAAGATCTGCATCCAATGGTTTCGAGGCCGTAAGCTTTTCTACCTCTTCTCTTACTTCATCCGGCGGCACCATGTTTACCTTCGTTCTTTCTATAGGTGATACGGTTGGAGAAACCGAAAAGTTACCGGGCACTATGTTAATGTTTTCTAAAACCGCGGGAGTGTTCATTCTGATATTTGAACTTTTTTCAGCAAGGTCTTTCGAAAACTTATGCTCCGCTACTGCCTTACTAACGGGATCAATAGACGCCGTCCTTGTATTTTCAGGTTGAGAGCCCTCAACTGATGATTTTACAGGTTCCGTTTCCTCATCGGATAACAAACTATCAGCAGGTTTTAGAGGAACACTTTCAACAATGGCAGGATGATTGGCGGGCGCACCATTTTCCTGAATGCCTACCAACTCCGATTCATCAGGGCGGTAAGTTTCATTAAGGCCAAAGAATAACCCAATACCAATTATTGCGGCCGCGATCGCCGATCTCCATAACCTTATCGAAATTACCCGGCGCTCATGCCGGTAGAGTTCAGCTTTATCTTTAAACGGAAGAATTTCAGTTTTATCAAGTTTCAGCTCCAACATCTGCTTACGTTCCTCCATTAAAAATGGAAACTCTTTGCACAATTGGTTTAGTTCCTCAAGTTGAATGGGGCTGATCTCACCATCTATTTCTAAGATCATAGCTTCCTCCGCCGTCAGGCCTGAAGGCAATCGAAGCAGGGAAAAACTTAATGTACCGGAGGGTAATGTTACAGGTGAGATGGTGGATTTCAAAAGATCAAGTTCCTCTTCAAGTTCAGGATGGTCTTCCAGAAATTTTTCAACTTCCCGTGTTTCCACATCATTTAATTCGCCGTCGATGTAAAGGAGAAAGTATTCTTCGTAATTATTTATGTTGATGCACATTTCAGATCACGTTTTCAGGGTTAACAATATAGGAGCGAAGCTGTAACCGTGCACGGTGCAGGTACACTTTTACCTGGCTTTCGTTCAAACCGGTAATCAAACCGATCTCACGGTAATCGTAACCTTCATAATCCTTGAGCATAACCAGGCTTCGTTGGGTTTCACTCAGAGTACTTAAAGCTTCGTTTAACAACCTGTTTCTTTCCGATGTACCTGGTGCGTGCAGTGCAGCCGGTTGCTCAGGAAGTTCAGCCGAAAGGGAAATCCTCCTGTTCTTCCTGATATGATCTATCATTTGGTTATAGGCAACTGTAAAAAGATAACTTTTAGCCCTTGCCGTTTCCACATTCAACCTGTTGCGCCACATCTTTTCAAAAGCCGATTGTACCACATCTCTCGCATCTTCCTCATGCCGGAGATTTTTAAATATAAACCGGAACACGTTGTCCGCGTAATTTGTTACACATTCGTTGTATTCTCGTTCCGTCATATAGCTCGTAATTTATCTTAAAACAGCCTTTGGTTTCTATTGTACGTTTTGCAAAGCCAAAAAGTTACACACTGGGATATTTTTTTTTAGCTGAGAAATTTAATGATGGACGCGGCCACATTCCAGGGAATGTCTGAAGTACGCACTGAAAGACAGGCCTTCGGTGCAGACAATGGCAGATATTTAACTCCGCAGGTAGATAACCAGAAAAGCGCGGCGCAAAATACTATCAGTAAAAAAAAGAATGTTCTTGCTTTTTTTACCGGCATGATTACGTTTTGGAGCCACGAATGTAATTTCTTTAATATAGAAGGCCGGTCCGGGGGTGTTAAATAAAATTGAAATGTGTAATGTGCAGAAACAGGAAACTTTATTGTAAGGATGATGTTTACTTCGGCACCAATATATAGCTTTGTTTAAAAGATCAACATGAACGAGGGATTCGTAAACCGGATTGCAAACGAGCTCGATGAAATCAGGTCCGCCGGATTATTCAAAAACGAAAGGATCATTAGCAGCGATCAGGGTGCTGAGATTGTGGTTAACGGCAAAACGGTACTCAACTTTTGCGCAAATAATTATCTCGGGCTTTCATCGCATCCGGCGGTAGTAAAAGCAGCCAAGGATGCCATTGATCATCGCGGATATGGCATGAGCAGTGTAAGGTTCATTTGCGGCACCCAGGATATCCACAAGGAGCTCGAAAAAAAGATCGCAACCTTCCTGGGTACTGAGGACACCATCCTTTATGCCGCCGCCTTCGACGCTAACGGGGGCGTGTTTGAACCTCTTTTTGGAGAAGAAGACGCGATAATCAGTGACGCCCTCAACCATGCTTCTATTATTGATGGCGTGAGGTTATGCAAGGCACAGCGTTTCCGCTACGAACATAATAACATGGCTGATCTTGAGGAGAAATTAAAAGAGAGCGGTCATCTTCGTTCACGCATAATAGTTAGTGACGGTTCTTTCAGTATGGACGGAACAATCGCGCAGCTCGATAAAATATGCGATCTGGCGGGTAAGTATGATGCTATCGTAATGATAGACGAATGTCATTCTTCCGGCTTCCTCGGCAAAAATGGACGTGGCACCCACGAATACCGGAACGTAATGGGCAGGATAGACATTATTACCGGCACATTGGGTAAGGCATTGGGAGGTGCAAGCGGGGGCTTCACTTCAGGAAGAAAAGAAATTGTTGAGATGCTCAGGCAAAGGAGCCGGCCTTACCTTTTCAGCAATACCCTGGCTCCCAGTATCGTTGGCGCATCAATAGCTGTGTTAAACATGCTGAGTGAAACCACTGAATTGAGGGATAAGCTGGAAGCAAATACAAAACTATTCCGGGAAAAGATGACCCAGGCCGGGTTCGACATAAAACCCGGGGATCATCCCATAGTTCCGATTATGCTTTACGATGCTGTGGTGGCGCAACAATTCGCCGCTAAATTGCTTGATGAAGGCATCTATGTTATTGGATTCTTTTATCCTGTAGTGCCGAAGGGCCAGGCGCGAATACGCGTTCAGCTAAGCGCAGCCCATGAAACCGGGCACATAAATAAAGCTATTGATGCTTTTACCAGGGTGGGAAAGGAATTAGGTGTTTTGAAATAAATGGAAAGAATGTCACAGCAGTCAGAAGCCTTCAAAACAGGCAGCACGCATAAGGCTGCCGACCTTGAACACAGGCGGAAAATAAACTTCAATATCGCGCGATATAATGCCACTGTGCCCAAAGGAAAATCGCAGTTTGGCGATATTAATCTCGCGCGCGAGAACGCAAAGAATATCAAGTGGCGGGCGATAGAGAATCTTGATCATCACCTTGAGATATTTGAAAAAAAATTCTCCCAGCGCGGTGGAAAGGTGATCTGGGCAGAAGATGCCTCACAGGCTCTTAAAGAAATACTAACGATCTGTAAAGAGAAAAAATGTAAAACGATCGTAAAGAGCAAGAGCATGGTCACCGAAGAGATCCATCTGAACAAATGCATGGAAGAGAATGGAATTGAGAGCGTTGAAACCGATCTTGGCGAGTATATTCAGCAGCTTGATGGCGAACCACCATACCATATCGTTACCCCGGCAATGCATAAAAGCAAGGAAGATGTGGCTAAACTTTTTGCTGAAAAGCTGGGCACAGACCCTGCTCTCACCCCATCGCAACTAACACTCGTTGCACGAAACCTACTTCGCGAAAAATATGTGCAGGCGGAAGTAGGTATCACCGGTGCAAATTTTATTATCAGCGATACCGGGAGCGTGGCAGTAACAGAGAATGAAGGAAATGCCAGGCTGAGCAGCGCTTTCCCAAAAACTCACATTGTAATCGTCGGCATTGAAAAGATGTTGCCTTCCATTACAGATCTCGCATTGTTCTGGCCACTCCTGAGCACTTACGGTACGGGACAAACGATCACAGTTTACAATAGCATTATTTCAGGCCCAAGACAGCCCCATGAAACAGATGGCCCGGAGGAGATGTACGTAATTCTTCTCGACAACGGGCGAACCAATATTTTAGCAGATCCGAAACAACGCGAAAGTCTCTATTGCATAAGATGCGGCGCCTGCCTTAATGCCTGCCCGGTTTACAAAAACATCGGGGGACATACCTACGGCACAACCTACAGCGGACCGATCGGAAGTGTTATCACTCCGCATCTCCGGGGAATGGAAGAATACAAACATTTAAGCTTTGCATCTTCTCTTTGCGGAAACTGTACTGAAGTATGCGCGGTTAAAATCAACCTTCACGAACTACTGCTGGACAATCGAAAAAAATCTGTTGAAGAAGGATATGCGCCCCTGAGCGAAAAAGTTGCATGGAAAGCATGGAAATTAGCCAGCTTAAAAAGAGGATTAATGAATTTCGGGAATGGAAATTTGAAAAACAAAATAGTGAACGGAATGTTCAAGGGTTGGACGAACACAAGAGGAGAGCTTAACTTCAGCAAAAAAACATTCAATGAAATGTGGAAAGAAAAATACAACAGATAGGGTGCATCTCCTCAACCGAAACTCTATTGGTAATTAATCTGAGACGGTATTATGGAGATAATTATTCTTTGCGATAATGTAACTAACCGTCTCGACTACACGCTGGGATTTATTTTTGGAGATATCTTAGGTATAAGATATAAAACTTCTGCAGAATTTACTTCGGGCACTGCTTCAGCCTGGATATGCTACGGAAACGATAAGATTCCCGGAACATATCACATCAGAAATACAGGATTATTAAATGAAACCTCATTCCGTGATGAATGTAAGGTTCATGTGAATGGTTACGGTGAAGATTGCGTACTCTTTCCAACCGAAGATTCTGATCACTCATTTGATATTTTCAGCGCCGTCTTTTTTTTGATAAGCAGGTATGAAGAATACTATCCATTCGCGCAGGACGCATACCAAAGATTTCCGCATACATCTTCCGTGGCTTTTAAAAACGGGTTTCTCCATTACCCGATGGTGAATAAATGGGTGATGGACCTCGCATCAAAAATCGAGAAAAGATTTCCTTCTTTTAAGAAGCCTGCCATTAATTTTTCATACAAGGCAACTTATGATATAGACATCCCCTGGCAGTACAGGAATAAGGGAATTCTAAGAGGACTTGGGGGTTGGTTGAAATCGCCTGGTATAGGGCGAATAAAAGTATTGTGCAAGATTTCCGAAGATCCTTTTTATTCATTTGACTTCCTCAAAAAGCTGCATTCAAAATTTGGCATCAGCCCCCTTTACTTTTGGCTCGTTGCAGAAAAGAGAGGAGAATTCGACAAGAACGTGTCTCCTCATAAAACTGAGATGAAAAAACTGATAAAGGACCATAAAGATCTTTCGAACGGGCTTCATCCATCCTGGCACTCTTACGGAGATGCATCAATCGTATTAAAAGAAAAGAGAATTTTGGAAAGTATTTTGGGCAAAAGCATTAACGCCTCAAGGCAACACTACTTACGGTTTCGCCTGCCCGAATCCTTTGAATTGCTTCAATCAATTGGAATCAGTGAAGAGTACAGCATGGGTTATGGCACGATCAATGGATTCCGGGC
>JAEZDA010000116.1 GCA_023433345.1 Bacteroidota bacterium
GTAATCATTACGGAGAGATTTTTTCACTTCCCTGATAGGAAGGCTATCGTTCACAGGAGCTGCAACCGTTGCTACCGTATCGATAGTAGCTGTGGTAGGCTGAATGCTCGCGGTGGTTTTAGCCGAGGTTGTTTTCCGGGCGGTTGTACGCTTTTTTGCTGTACGCTTTTTTGCCTGTGCGTGCGCGAAATCAGAGATACCGAGCATCACAATAGCCAGAAATAAAACCTTCAAGATACGCTGCATGACAATAGTTGTTTTCATAAATATTAGTATAAGATGATACCAACACCCTGAATAGTACGAGCACCATCAGGACCGGACACCTTAACATTATCAAATGTAATTGATGTACCAGGCTGGCATCGGGCCATATATTGTGCCAAAGGCGCAAGGCTGTTACCGCTTATTGAAGCAGTAGCCACGTTGTTGAAACCTGCACCAGAGAAATACACGGTGGCGCTGGTTACATTGTACCTAAGGTCAAAATCAAAGTTTTCAAGATCTGCACGGCAGAACTGTTGATTTTTGAAAGTAACCGAAGGCATTCTCGTTCCGCCGGGACCAACTTTAAAGATCGGATCAGGAATTCTCTTCACCCTGAAGTCGAAGGTTGCAGCCTTTTTATCTGCATTCACGGTAATTGAAGCTTTACCGGGTGAAGTAACCCTGACGGTTCTTTTATCGTTGCTGCCGGAAATTGTACCGCCGCTCATTGAAACCGTTGTTTTATCCCAACCTGTTGGTGAACCGATAGTCACCGGGTTATCAACACCGATGTAGAACACGTTCATTTTATCAAGCATCACCGCTGCACCACCAGGTGTACCTACAGTGTACTCAACATCTTTAGTTTCAACTTTCTCATTACCGTCCTGATCTTTATAACGGATCGTTACCGGAACCTTACGGGTACCGCCGCCTGAAGCAGTGGTTTTGTAGGTTGCCTGTCCATCAACTACCGGTACACTAGCTCCTCCGATAGAGATCTGAGGTTGCGCTGCAGAACTGTAAGCACCGATACCGGCAGTGATAACCACTTCCTGACCTGGCATTACGTAGTTTGAGCTTTGGCCAACCAAAACGCCTGTTTTATCGAAACGAACCGCAACTTCTCCGATCTTGTTGTGAGCGAAGGTTACAATTTGGTTCTCGGCGTTCTTTACGTTGTTTTGATATTTGCTCAACAAAGTGATCGCAGCAACAGTAGGCATCATGCGGAAGCTGTTCGTAACATTGTCTTTGTTAGGATCCGCGATATCAACCGGGAAGGAATTTTGGAAGGCGGCTTTAATTTCCGGGTGGAGATTAAGCATCGCCGCTTTATAAGCTTTTAGCTTATCGTCAAGATCTTTTCCTTTTTTCTCGGTGTCCATCAACCTTGAAGAAGTATTAAGGTCATCTAGTTTATACTCTTCTTTTCCTTCAATAACTCTGAGACCGGAACCTTCCTTCATTTGTTTTTTTAACGCTTCGAGGTGACTAACCAGAGCGTCAGACTGTGCTTTTGCTTTGTCGGCAATAGCACCCCACTGTTCAGCTTTTTCTCTTGTAGCTGCTTCATTCTTTTTAGCAGCAAAAGATTTGAACAGGGTATTGTTAGAAACATCTATGTTATTATTTGATGCCATCAAACTTGCATCAACCGTTTTGAACGCATCAATAACTTCTGCTGATACGTTCAGCGCCAGCAAAGCCGTAAGTACGAGGTACATTACGTTGATCATCTTTTGCCGGGGCTCTTTAGGTAAAGCCATATAAAATGGATATTAAATGTTTTATGGAATGTTGTTCTCTAAATCGGTTTGTTCACGAAATTATCTTCCCTGCATAGCGGTAAGCATGTTTCCGTAAACGGCGTTCAATTTACCCAGGTTGGTCGCCAGGTTGCCGATTTGTTCTTTTGCACGGTTTGCATCATCCACACTGCTCATCATTGCCTGGCTGGCCTCTGCCATTTTACCATAGAATGAATTCAACGCTTTCAGGTGATTGTTGCTTTCTTTCAATTCCAGTTCATAAATAGTATTCAATGATCCAAGGTTTTTAGTTAATACCTGAACCTGCTCATGAAAGCCTTTTGCACTTTCTGAAGCATTATTGAATGAGTTCATTGTTTGGGCTCCGCTTGCAAATGCAGTGGCCATAGAACCGATCGCTGTTGTAGCTTCTTTGGTTTTTGTTGAGAAATCGCTTGTTGATTTAACCACATCGCTCACATCAGAGATACCGCTAACGGTAGTACCAAGTTTATTGAAACCTTCGCCCAGTTTCTTAAGGCTCGTTGGTGTGATATCAGCTTCCTGTAACATTTTGTCCATACTTTTCAGCGCTGAGTTCCCTTCGGCCGGCGCAACTGCAGGCATTCCTGGTTCTGGAGGAGGCGCAAGCCAGTAAAGTAACGCATAGCAAAGGAAGATGGCAGCTTCTGTATAAAGACCGATTTTCAACCATAAGTCCGCACCAGGGGCGTGGGTGATTTTGAAAAGTGCTCCTAAAAGAACGGGTACAGCAGCAGCAGAAACGAAAATGTTCAGAATTCTATCAATTGGACGTGATTGACCAGCAGCCATAGTGTTTTGTTTTTTTTAAGTTTTAGTGGATTTTGTTAGTGGTTATATAAAAAGTTAGTAGATAACCCGCTCCTGCGAGCGAGTTATCCCTTTATAACAATAAATCAGTTTAAAAATTTTCTTATCAGCGTTTCCTTGAGGTTGAAGCAGGTAAATCGATCACACTGCGGAATCCAATGTATGATTTAGCAGTATCCTGGTATTCATAGCTACGAGTAGAAGTTTGGAGGAAGAACCCAACATCTTTCCAGCTGCCGCCACGTAAAACCTTACGCTTCATACGTGGAGGATCGGAATCTTTCGCGTTCCAGCGAATATCAGGGTTCATATCGTGCTGGAAGTTGTACCCACCTTCATAGTAGAGTGAAGAAGTCCACTCAGCTACGTTTCCAGCCATGTTGTATAATCCGAAGTCATTTGGCCAATAAGCATCAGCCCGAACGGTATAGAAGCCGCCGTCTTCAGGATAGTTTCCTCTGCCTGGTTTGAAGTTAGCCAGAAGGCAACCTTTTTTATTGCGGAGGTATGGACCACCCCAAGGGTACTGGGCTTGTGAACGACCGCCACGAGCTGCATATTCCCATTGGGCTTCCGTTGGAAGACGGAAATCAGACTCAGGATTGCGTTTTTTACTTTCCAGGAAGGAATTAAAATAATGCGTGCGCCACTCGCAGAAAGCATTAGCCTGCTTCCAGGAAACACCTACTACAGGATAATTTCCAAATGCCGGGTGGTTGAAATATTTTTTAGCCATTGGCTCATTGTAGGAATAGGCAAAATCTCTTACCCAACACAATGAATCAGGATAAACAGGGATTTGTTGTTTAACGATGAATGCAGAACGGGGAATTGTAACGTCCCTGTTTTGTGCGGCAGCCTTATAATCAAAAGTTTCAGACTGATAAACGATTTTCTTCGCGTCAAGTTCTTTTTTTCCAAAGATCCTGTTATCCGGAGTTACAATGATCGCATCGATCTTTTCGATGGTAGCTTTATCTCCCCATTTAATGTCCTTGGTTTTCTTCCAATCAACATATTCATTACCATCTGCACCTTGCTTAACGAAGCCCATCAGCTTAGCACCGATAGAATCTCTTACCCAATTGGTGAACTGACGATATTGGTTATTGGTGATCTCGGTAGCATCCATCCAGAAGCCACTGATTGATACTGATTTGTTACGCGCAGTAAATGCATAGTTTATATCCTCATCACTCGGACCCATATGGAAAGTTCCCTGTGGTACATATACCATACCCACCGGTTTTTTCAAATTCCATCTGGCGCCGGGAGCAACACCGTGCAGTTGACCGTCATTCGGCAGCGAGCGCGATTTCTTCTTGCCGCTAAGCATTTTACAGCTGGACGCGGTAGTTAAGACAGCTAGAACGGCCATCAAATAGAAAAACCGATTTGTCATTTTGTTAAACTTTGAGGGTAATGGGCAAATGTAATGATAATTCTGAACTTTTTCCATTTTCAAAAATATTCGTGACAAGGTGAAATTTTATTACAAATCTTAGTCCCGAATTACTTAAACGATGATTTAAATTAATTATTGCAGGTAGAATTATTTGATCATATTGTTTTTTACATAGGTTACATAATCCGCTACACTGCTCATTGGCGGAAGGCATGTGTAGTTTTTGCAAATGTGGATCATGGCTTTTGAATTGCTTTTTCCCCTCAGTAAAGGAAATTTTGAGCCACCAATATTACTTTGTAAAACTTTATTCGGCAAATAAATTTTCAAAACTTCTGCCAACAAACTGTTAAAGCCGTCACCCGCAACCACCACCTCGGGTATACCTGAGGCCCGGTGTAAAATCATGTTCGCCCAAACTCCGAAAGAGGACGGATATGCGACAACATTTTGGTGAAGTAATTTAACAGTCGAAGTGGCGCGATCCTTCCATTCCTGCTTGTTCCATATTGTACCGAGGTAAAAAAGGTTTTGAACCATCAATGCATTGGCAGATGGCACCGCACCGTCGAACACCTCTGTTTTTCTGAACAATATATTTGGCTCACCGGCGGCAGTAAAATAAAACATCCCGTTTTCCGCCGAGAAATTGCTGGTTACAATTTCGGTCCACGAGGTGGCGAGTTCTATAAACCTTTGATCTCCCGTTACTTCCTGAAGCTTAATTGCTGCCGAGATCATCGTTGCATAATCTTCCAGGTTAGCGGAACCCCGTGCTTCGCCGTTTTTATACGTATGCTTCATCTTATTTCCTGCAACGACGAAGGTTGATTCACAGAAGGCAAACAGGCTGAGTGCTTCTTCTAGAAACCCGTGAAAATTTGAAGCCTCATACGCTTTGCAGAATGCGGAGACGAGCATTGCGTTCCATGAAAGCAGAATCTTGTCGTCAGTTGAGGGGCGCACTCTTTTGTTGCGCTCCTGCATCAACCGGGCATTCGCTTCCACTAAAATGCTTTCCCATTCATGGAGATCCATACCCGCTTCTTCAGCAAATCGGGCTGCCGGAATTCTGATCCGCAAAATGTTTTTTCCCTCCCAGTTGCCTTTATCGCTTACATCATAAAACTTGCAAATCATTTCGGCCTTATCGGGAAGGGCTTTTGTTATTTCATCTTTCGTCCAAACATAAAACTTCCCCTCCTCTCCTTCTGAATCGGCATCCAGTGCGGCGAAGTATCCACCCTCTTCATGTTTCATTTCGCGTTGTAAAAATGAAAAGGTGTGATGGATCGCATCCATGTATTCTTTGTTTCCACTCACCTGGAAAGCTTCACTGAGGGTGGAAATAAAAAGAGCGTTGTCGTACAACATTTTTTCGAAGTGAGGAGCAAGCCATTCCGCATCGGTAGAATACCTGGCGAGGCCGCCTCCGAGCTGATCATAGATACCGCCCCTTAGCATCTTTTCCAGGGAGAGGTGGGCATGGACGAGCGCATCCTCGCGTTTAAAAAATGTTTCTGCGAAAAAAAGATTTTGGATGGAGAAGGTTTGCGGAAATTTCGGAGCATTACCGAAACCTCCTTCATACTTATCGGCGGTTTTAAGAATATTGTCAATGATCTGTTTCGCGTAGTCCGGTGAGAAAAGTTCTTCTGTACTGTGGTTACCGGCACCTTTCAATTCAGAACCGGCCTTAAGATGTGCAACAAGGTCGGCAGCTTGTTTCAGAAGGTCATCGCGATGGAGTGCCCATGCGGAGGACACCCCTGAAAGAACTTCCATCCATGAGGGCATATTCATAGATTTACGGGGCGGGAAGTAGGTGCCGCCGTAAAAAGGTTCAAGTTGCGGGGTGAGGAAAACATTAAGGGGCCAGCCGCCACTACCTGTCATAACCTGAACCGCTTCCATATAAATATGATCAAGGTCCGGGCGTTCTTCGCGGTCAATTTTTATGTTGATGAAATTTTCGTTCATGATCTTTGCCACTATATCATTTTCAAAGCTTTCCCTTTCCATCACGTGGCACCAATGGCATGCTGAATAGCCGATGCTTACCAGGATGGGTTTGTCAAGTTGCTTCGCGAGCGAAATTGCCTCATCGCCCCAGGGATACCAGTTTACGGGGTTATGGGCGTGCTGCTGAAGGTAGGGGCTCGATTCATTTATGAGTTTGTTTGTTTGCATTTTTTTAGTTTGTTGTTCGTAGTTCCTAGTTGGTAGTCTGTCAATGCCTGAATAACGTTGACCTTTTTTTAAAGCTTTGTCCCAATAGCTTTAGGGATTATTTTCAATGATCCCCAGGAGCTGCGTTCTTACCCAAAGCCTTTCCGCCTTCGGCGGGCGGATATTTATTTGCCCGCTTTGAAAGCAAGCTTTTCACGCAGTCAATTATAATATCCTGCACTTAGTGCAGAGGCTTTGTGACTGTGCGTTAGGGATAGGCAGGCCTACCGTGTAGGCCAGA
>JAEZDA010000111.1 GCA_023433345.1 Bacteroidota bacterium
GTAAAAGTGCGATACACTGCTTACGGAATTATTGAAGCTATTGGTTGCTCCAAGATCGTCGGAGATATAAGCCGAAGATGTTCCCGAAAAAAATGTTGCTGAAGCTG
The DNA here is from genome assembly GCA_023433345.1 of Bacteroidota bacterium. Classification (GTDB taxonomy): domain Bacteria; phylum Bacteroidota; class Bacteroidia; order Chitinophagales; family Chitinophagaceae; genus Ferruginibacter. The sequence continues at coordinate 108 of JAEZDA010000111.1, forward strand.
CTTCCCATGCATTATTAGCACCCGACGCGACCGACCAGCCATTTGCAGCAAGGCCACCACCCGACTCCATTCCCCCTTCCACAGAGGGATCGATAAGAATTTGCGCACTGGCAGTTTGAGCGGAGAAGCCAGTTAATACAGCAATGAATATTATTAAATAAAACCGGATTAGCCTGCTAAACCCGCTTTGATAACGTAGGGTACTGATCATTACGATTGATTTTAAACTTGCAAGCAGGCAGGCTTCGGTGAAGGTTGATCACGAAAATTGAATGAGGCTAGTGCAGGTTGATCAATCGGGGATTAAACGGATTCGCGTTATTTAAATCTAACTAAAACAATTCGCATCTCATAACATTTGAATCATTTTTTCAACCTCAAGCGAAAAAAAAAATCCCGCTTCAATTGAAACGGGAGCATAACATCGTTATGAAAAAATTATTGCCCACCAATACCACCCTGGCTTTGTGATGCCCTTTTAGTTTCTTCTTCAATCGCATTTTTTCTCTGGCGCGTCGCCTTCACATTCGTATTACCAAAACGATAAGTGAAGTTGGTTTTAAACTGCTGTGCTTCCCAGCTTCCGTGCCCGCGGAATGATTGACCTGAAAAATCGCTGTTTCCACCCCACCTCATGGTGCCAAATACATCACTTACGGAAACTTTCAGCGTTCCTTTTGTTTTAAATAGTGATTTTTGAATACCAGCATCAAGTCCGCCCATGGCATCGCTTTTAAAAGTGCCCTGCCATATTGAAGGTGCAGTATACCAACCGCTTATCTCAGCCGTCCATGTTTTTGCAAACTTCAGAGATTGCTGACCGTAAAGATTAAAGGAAAAAACATCGAGATCAACTTTTCTCCCTTCGCCAAAGTTGGCCTTGTACTTCGAATAATATGTATTTACATTAAGGAAGGCATTGTATTTTTTATAACTGAAGGGATAGCTGATATTTAGACTAACAATATCCTGCGTGGCGAGGTTACGTTTTGAAATGAAAGATTTTGAAAGTTCCGCCGTATCTACAAGTTGTGCGAAGATGTCTTTCACATGGCTGTAATTAAGCGAAGTGTTCAGCTTGTATTTATAAGTGTGTGAAAAGCCGAAACTATTGGTGTACTGGGGGCGTAACTGTGTATTTCCTTTCTGAAAGGTGTATTCATCTATCTTAAACTCAAAAGGATTAAGATCCTGATAAGCCGGACGGTCAATTCTCCTGCTGTAAGTAAAACTGAACTGGCTCATCGGATTCTTATTGAACGTAACGGCCATGCTCGGAAACAAATCAGTATAAGGTCTTTTAAAAGACGAGTCATAGGATTCATACTGCTGCCCAACCTGACGGAAGCCCGAAGATTCGCCTTCGGAAATTGTGTTTTCAAGCCTCAGCCCAAGTTGTATAGCAACGCCTTTGAAAGGGCGGTTGTAATTTGCATAAACCGCATTTATATTTTCTTTATAACGAAACCTGTTGCTGCGAAGTGTATCCAGTTCTTTGTTGGCAGTGTATACATTATAGCGCTGAAAATCGTTGTCGGTATCCACATAGGCGATCTTCGCTCCAAAACCCAGCTTTCCTTTTTTAAAATCCTGCTCATAATCAGCCTTGATTGAATAGAGGTCGATATTCGTGGGAGCGATCATGTTATAAACCAGGCTATTCAGAAAAGCTCCGCCCGGGTTCAGGTAATAGTTTGGCTGCCATTGATCGCTGTTCACCCTGTACCTGCCATAATCAAGATCAATATTCAACTCGTGCCCGCTGGTATCGGCAAAACGATAATTTATGTTAGCATTTGTATTATTCCTGGTTCCTTCGTTTGAATTTTCCGCACGCAGATATTTTACGAGCGAACTCCCGGGCTTGAAAAATATTGAGGTTAAACTGCGGCTCACACTTTCTGTTTCTCCGTTAGAACCATGAAGCATAATGCCAAGAGTATTGAACCTGTTAAGAAAAAAATCTGCTCCGGCCTTATAATTAAAATTTTTGTTGCGATGAATCATTCTCGTTTCCTGGTCAAAAACTGAATCCCCAAGTGTGCGATAGAAGAACATCTCATTATATGACTTGTTCTGATTGGCGTTGAAAGTTCCGAATATATTTGAGATAGCGTTGCGGTTGTTCAAACTAAAACCCCCGTTGAACTTCGGAAAGATCCCCACTCCGTATCCTGCATTGAAGGTTCCGTTCGTTCCGAATGACTTATTCTTCTTCAACCTGATATTTATGATTCCCGCATTGCCCGCAGCTTCATATTTTGCTGAAGGATTCGTAATGATCTCAAATGATTCTATCTGAGCAGACTGAACTGTTTTCAAATATTCACTAAGCTCCTTGCCTGCCAGCGGCGATGGCTTCCCGTCAATATAAACCTGTACCCCACTCTTTCCACTCAGGCTAAGATTGTCATCCTTATCAACCAAAACACCCGGTGCTTTTCTCAAAAGCTCAAGTGCATCTGACCCGGTGGCATTGATCGTTCCCTCTACATTTAGAATAGTTTTATCTGCTTTCACTTGAATGAGGGGCTTTGTTGCGGTAACCTTCACCCCTTCCAACGCAGTAGCCTTCTTATTGAGCACGAGAGCAGGCGCGGAGACAGAGTCGGAAAGAAGGCGAAAAGTTGAAGTTGAAGCGATTTCGAGGCCAACGGCCGAAGCCACGATTTTATACTCTCCGAGGCTGATATCGTTAAAGAAATACACTCCCTTTTCATTTGTAGTGGCCAGTTTTGCCACGGTCGAATCGGGCATATTGAGAAGCGTGACGGTGGCCCATGGAACTGGTTGCCTGGCCTCATTTAAAACAGACCCCTCTATTTTTTGCGCTTTTAAAAGTGAGGAAGAAATGAGCAGCAGTAAAAGGAAAGAATACTTCATACGGCAAATTAGTGGCGCAATTTACCATATGAAAGGCAATAACAAATTAAAATAAGGTAAGGCCGCTGTGAAAAATTTGACGAGCGGTTATTATTATATTGAAAAATAGATTATTAATAAATTCCGGTTACAAACTCAGGCGTATTTGCGGAACCCGCCGGTTCTCTGCAACTGAAGAATTTCCGCGCCAGATTGGGGCTAAACATCCTCGCACTGAGGGGACAGAAAAAATTTAACCACGCTCTTTTCAACCTCCGGCGACCCCTCGGTGAAAGCTGCCTGAACAGATAAAGTGTTGTTGCTGTGAATCCGAAAGCAATGCCCGATACAAATTTCTTCATGGAAAATGTGAGGCCCTGCTTTTTAACGTAAAACCTCACCCACCATATAAGCAAGTTTTACACCGAATGTTCGAGGGTGGCGTTGATCTGCCGGTCGGTGATGGCATCCCGCTCTGTCTTAAGCTTTTGGTAGCTCCCTTTTTTTACAGCATACTTTCCTTTGGTATGAATAAGTAAAGCACACTGCTCAGCCTGTTCTTCAGAGTGACCGCAGATCTCTACCAGCGTTTCTATCACCCAATCGAAAGTATTGACTTCATCGTTCCAGATAACGAGATGATAGCCGGACGGCTCCAGCTCATCTTCCTCCTTCGCTATGCAAACGTCTTCCCGGTTGAAGTATGCAGTTTTCATTCAGGTAAAATTAAACCTTTCGCACTTTTTTCCCGCGAATAAAGATCTGTATTTTTTAGGCATCCCCTGCTCTGTTGAATGTCAGAATGAAATAATTCACCATAATTATTCATACTAACTTCATTGGGCAGAAGATTTGCACTAAGGCTGCAACAAGAAGTGTTAAGATGATAAAAACCATATCATGCCCAAAGAGCTCGTAATTATCGGTGGCGGTTTCGCCGGCATCAACCTCGCAAGAAGTTTTTCCAAAAATGATAACTTTCATATCACCCTTGTAGACAGGAATAATTACAACTTCTTTCCCCCGCTTCTTTACCAGGTGGCCACAGGGTTCATTGAAGTTTCCAATATCAGCTATCCCTATCGTAAGCTGCTTCATAATAAAAAACACATGAGTTTTCGGATCGGTGAATTATTAAAGATCGATCCCACCCTGAAAACTGTAACGCTCAGCACAGGAGAACTTCCTTATGATTACCTGGTGATCGCAACCGGCACAGAGAGTAATTTTTTCGGAATGCAAAACATTCGCGATTGTGCAATTCCGATGAAGACGGTTGATGATGCGATCGAAATGAGAAACTACCTTCTCCAAAAATCTGAAGAGGCAACGCTTACAAAAGATCCTGATGAATTGCGAAAGCTTACTACAATTGTTATAGCAGGAGGCGGACCAACAGGCGTGGAGGTGGCGGGAATGCTTGCAGAAATGAGGCAGAACATTTTACGGAAAGACTATCCTGAGCTCGGCGACAACCGCTTCAGGATCGTGCTGGTTGACGGTGCCCCGGTATTACTAACGCCAATGAGTAAACGCTCGCAACAATATACGCTGGATTCGCTTTTGAAAATGGGCGTTGAAGTGAAACTGAATAAACAAGTTAAAGACTATGCTGATAACGCCGTCGTTTTTGCTGACGGGGAGCGTATCGAAACAAAACTGTTGTTTTGGACTGCCGGCGTTACCGCAAGTGTATTTGAAGGTATTCCTCAAACTTCTATTGGCCGTGGAAGACGAATTCTCGTGAATGAATACAACGAGGTGCAGGGTTTGAAGGATGTTTTCGCAGTGGGCGACACATGCTTCCAGGTGAGCGACCCCGCTTTTCCCGAAGGGCATCCCCAACTCGCGCAGGTTGCCATTCAACAGGGAAAAAATCTTGCAAAGAATTTAATAGCCCTTCAGACCGGAAAAAAATTGAAGCCATTTCGCTATCACGATCGTGGTTCAATGGCGATAATTGGCAGAAGCAAGGCAACCGCAGACCTTCCGAAACCGAAGATGAACCTGACCGGCTGGCTGGCCTGGGTGATGTGGCTTTTCGTTCACCTCTTCTCCCTTATCAATTACAGGAACCGGGTAAAAACCATGTATAACTGGACGGTTTCCTATTTCACAAAAGATCAAAGTTTGAGGATGATAATACGGCCCTCAAAAAAGATAAGGGCATAAACGCAGTTACTTCTTCTTTCCGAAAATTTTCCGGAACAGGCCACCTGTAACCTGCACACTTTCATTTATCGTTTCTGCAAGGGAACTGTCTGAATGCTGAATATCTTCCATCTTAACCCCATGTTCAAGTTGCTTGGGATACACTATCAAAACACTTTGGTCGCTGAAGTAACTTGTTAAGTGATAGGGCAACTTGTCTAGTTCAGGCGTATAAGAAATATGGCCTTTCCTTGAACTAATAATGGTGAAAAGGTCGTTCTTTTTTACAATGCCGCTGAATACCAGAAAATCTTCCCACCTTGTAAACAGATGGTAATGCACAGGTATCGCCCCTTTCAGGCCTGCATGCAAAATCTTCAACTCCGAAATCGTAGAGCGCGTGGCATAAATTTCCATCATTAAACCCGCTTCCTTAGCAAGTATAAGCAGTTTTCTGAACCAATATGCAAAGCCCGGTTCCAGTTCAGCCTGGGCGGTTACCACCACAGTCATTCGATCGAGCGTGTTCAAAGGCTGAACGGGCCTGTAGATGAAACTCGTCTCATAAGTTCTCCTCACGATCCGCTCAACAGTGTTACCTAAAAAATCTTTCTCTGAGGATTTATGGTGAAGGCCAAAAACGAGATCGGTAACGTTATGCTCTTTAATCGTATACACGATACCGTTACTAATATTTGCATCATATCTCCGTATGGGAATGATCGTATTTTCGGTGGCCGCGGCGCGCTTTACTGCATTGTCAAGAATTCTCCGAGAAGCCATGCCCTGAACCTCATCTTCCTCTTCATCGCTCACAACATGCAATGCATAAACCGGAACCAAACTTTTTCGTGGCTTCAACAACAAACCAAAATCGATCAGTTCATCCATATTCTCTTTGTAAGCAAGGGAAATGAGTATACGTTGTTCAGGTGCAGATGCTTCATCAGGCAGTTCCTCATTTTCAAGCAACACGAGTTTGCGCGAAGCCCTTTCCACCACGAATGAGGAAATTGCACAACTGAACAAGATCAAAAGGATGGTTCCGTTCAGCACATCCTCATTTAACAAGCGGATAGGTTCGCCTTCCGGTGTTTCACCGATTACAATGTTGTAACCGACAAGTATAATAGCGAGAGTGGCTGCAGCATGCGAAGTGCTTAATCCGAAGATCATACTCTTCTCGGCCTTGCTCATTCCGAAAACTTTCTGGGTTAAAATTGCCGCAAGATACTTCGTAGCGATCGCCACAATAACGATCACTCCGGCTACTTTAAGCGCGCCCCAACCTTTTATGAGAACAAGTACGTCAACCAGCATACCAACGCTGATCAAAAAGAAAGGGATGAACAGAGCATTACCTACAAATTCGATCCTGTTCATGAGAGGAGATGTATGAGGAATGAATTTGTTAAGCACCAAACCCGAGAAGAAGGCCCCGATAATCCCTTCGATGCCGGCGGCCTCCGCAAGAAATGCCGACAGGAAAACTATCGCCAGCACAAAAATATATTGAGATACGCTGTCATCAAATCGTCTGAAGAACCACCTTATGATTATCGGGAAAACAAAGAATACAACGGCAACAAATCCTATAGAATAAAGACCAAGACTCACCCAGAACGATGAAGTAACTTCACCTCGCGACATTCCTGCTATTGCCGCAAGAATGAGCAGGGCAAGTATGTCGGTGATCATTGTGCCGCCAATGGTTAGTGTAACCGCCCTGTTCCTTGCCACTCCGTAACGGCTCGCAATAGGATAAGAAATTAATGTGTGGGTTGAAAACATGCTGGCCAGCAGAATTGACGACATCCACCCGAAACCGAGAATATAATAGCTTGCGAGTGCTCCGAATATTAAGGGAAGAATGAAGGTCGAGAAGCCGAAAAATATGATCTTCTTCGTATTCTTTTTAAACTCTGTAAGGTCGATCTCCAACCCGGCCAGGAACATGATGTATAGAAGTCCCACTGTTCCAAAGAGCACTATACTGCTATCCCTTTTGAGAAGATTTAATCCGTATGGTCCAATTATCACACCAGCCAGAATGAGCCCGATAATGTGGGGAACTTTTATCTTATTAAAAATAATGGGCGCGAAAAGAATAATGAACAGCACCAGTGAAAAAACGATGACCGGGTTGGTAAGAGGGAGTTCAAAATTCAATCCGCCTAACAATATCATTCTGGAAAATTTAATATTTGATATTTCTTTTTCGGGGAAGCTGTTACTGCCTGGTTAGTTGCAAAGCATATAATATTCTGCAGTTTGTTTCACGAAGTATTTCCCGTTGCCCTTCCATTGACCGTTCATTTTTTACGGTCAGTCTTATATTCATTTTAGTGGCGGAGGGTGTTGCAGATGACCCTGTTACTTCCTCCATTTGGATGGCGTTGGCCGCAAGTGTTCCTGAGTAAATGCGAACAAGTTTATCGGCATCCATCACCTTTGCAAGAAGTTTGTTCTCCTGGAAGGAAAATATCCATACCTCAGACCTTGTATCACCGATCGCCGAGCCCGGGCAGGATGTTTCCGTGCAGGTCATCTTTACATTCCATGCGCCCTCAATTCGGGTATCCGTTTCCGTTAGCGAGTCTACGGCCACCGTATCCCGGGAAACCAGTATGCTGTCGCGAAAAGTTTCTTCGCGCAACAATTGCGATTGCTCACGGAGAATCAGTTCCTGCTCCCGCTGCAGCAAGGCCGCTTCCTTCTTTTCCAATGCGATCTCGCGCTCACGCAGTCCGCACCCGGAAAAAATGAGCGCCGTAAAAAGTAAAGCAAGCATTTTGTTCATAACCGCCTGTTTTATTATGAAAGTTCGGGATGTTACTACACATCCGGACCTACAAATATAGACTCTTGTTTTTTGACAGTTATTTCAACTGTATGCATGGAATCCTTTGACAATATTAACCATGCATATCTTCCTCTTTCCCCTTACTCAACAATCTTGCCTGAGAGGTATCCGGAAAAACACGCTAGAATAATAAAGGAATTTTTAAATACTTTTAATAAGACGGAATTTCAAAGCAGTTAAGTGTGACAACACGAGTAAAATTTTTTGATCGTTATATAGTTCCGCTTAGGTTTAAATTCTAATAATGGAAGCCCTGTCAATAAGGAGAACAACAGAAGATGATCTCAGGTGGATTGAAGAAATTTACCGTTGCGCAGTGGAGCGGAAGCAAACGGCACACACCCTGCCTCCTTCCGATGTCTATTGGAGAAACTGGTTGCAGTTGCATCACGATAAATATCCATCCTTTGTTCTTGAGTTTGAATCCAGGGTAATAGGCTTCGCTTCGATCAGCCCTTACCGTGAGGGAAGACAGGCATTCGACAGGGTTGCTGAAATAAGTTATTACCTTCATCCTGATCATCAGCGAAAAGGATACGGGACATTTTTTGTGAGCAATGTTATTGGGGCAGCAAAGGATCTCGGCATAAGTTATCTTGTTGCAATTTTACTTGGTTCGAACAGTGCAAGCCAAAATTTACTTTTCAAATTTGGCTTTGAAAAACGGGGCGAGTTGCCAGGTATCGCAAACTTTGGAGAAATGACTGACAACCATGTATATCTTGGGAAAAAGATCTAGTAAGCTTTCAAAATTCTGCTTATGGCCCGCAAATACCTGTTGACAATTTCCATTCTGATTACAATTCAAAGTACTGCTCAGTTAAAATCCTCCACTATCGATGCTTCCAATAGAACACCTCTTCCTCATGTAAACGTATGGATAGCAGGTAAAGATGTGGGAACAACCTCTGATCAAAACGGGCAGTTCCTGATCAACGGGTCAACTGATTCAGACACTCTTGTATTCAGTTGCGCCGGCTACGTGATGAAAAGAATTCCTGTGCGGGAGGTAGCGAGTTCAGTTTCACTTGAAAGAAACGTCATCGCACTTCGCGCCGTCACACTCAAAAACAAAAAAGTAAAACGAATTAAAAAAGTGATAGGGGAATTTGAAACCTCTTCTATAAATTCTTACTGGAGTTCTGGAGGCCAACCTTATTTGATCGGTCGGCTTTTCCGTTACGAAGAGAATATCAAACATCTTCCCATCATAAAAAGTTTAAAGTTGTATCTATGGAGCAGGGGAAGTTCTGTCTCAAATATTCGGCTTTATTCAGCGGACACAAATGGACTGCCTGATAAGGAGATCTCAGAAGGAAACATTCTCCTGAGAGCCGAAGATGGTATGCGTATGACTGCGGTGGACCTGGCCGATAGAGGGATCGTGTTTCCGGCCTCAGGGTTGATAGTGCTTTTAGAAACGATGATAATTCCTGAAAACCGCTACGAAGTTAAATTGCCGGATGAAGGCAAAACCCTCATTCAATACAACCCCTCGCTTGGGGTGTTTCCTTCGGAAATGACTAACGATACAGAAATATATTTCTTTAAAGGAGGATGGGGAAAACGTCAGCGGCCTTTTCCTGCCTGGGGACACAATGATATAAATTCTCACGAAGGCAAGTTTGCCATCCCTGCAATACAGGTGACTTTATCAAATTACTGACAAACAAAAAACCTTCGAAAAAATCGAAGGTTTCTTTGTGGGAGCACACGGGCTCGAACCGCGGACCCTCTGCTTGTAAGGCAGATGCTCTAAACCAACTGAGCTATGCTCCCTTGTTTTGGGAGGGCAAAGATAAGGGGAAAAATATTTCAGAAACAAAAAAAATTAAAATTCCGTCACTGCCATTCGTGAACCATGTGGGGGTTTCGCTCAGCGAAACTGAAAATGCTATGGCGAATGAAATCGTTATCAGGAAAGGGTTCCAGGGCATCCTTCATTTCAACAATAGATGCAGGAATTTCTGGCAAGAATCCCATTCCGTAAAAACTTCCTTTTTCAACAAGCAGGCATAATTTTATATCGCCCGCATTACTTACCACGGAAAATGAGCGAAGATTTGACTTCAGCGCCGCAATAGCTTTATTCACTTTTTCATTGTGGTGACGCCTATCCGTATGCGCAGTTTGTTGAACCGTTTTTTCCAGAAAACAACTACCCGGCTCTATTTCAAATTCTGCAATGAGCTTTCGTAACATTGCTCTTCCCTCCTGCAATAAATTGAATTTGTACAACGCCTCGAGGTGATCTTTTCTTTTATCAATTATCAGCCTGATAAAACCACCGTTGTCTTCATAGGCATAAAGCCCGAAGGAAGGAGAAGCTTTTTTCTGACTATAATTATATTCCGGCCATAGGCGCCTGATCTCTGTACTTTCCAAAACCAGCGCATGCAATTCGTCCGCACATTCGCGGAAGGTGATGTGATGGATCTTTCTTAAAAATTGTTGACGCCTGTTGCCACTGTTTGAACCTGTGAAATGACCTGTAACTCTTTTCCTGATGTTGATCGCCTTCCCTACATAGATCACCTTTTTCTTTTGATCCAGAAAATAATAAACACCGGGCCGGGTGGGAAGATTATCGATCAACTTTCTGTCAACGTGAACAGGAAGCCATTGTTCACCCGAACCGCGCTTGAGCATTTCATTGATATGAAAATTACCATTGTTTGCAAGGATATGACCGAACAGTTTTGCCGTAGCACGCGCATCGCCTCCTGCGCGGTGACGGTTATCTATATCAATATTCAGTTCACGGCAAATATTGCCAAGGCTGTAAGATGGTAAGCCCGGGAAAGCCTTTCGCGCAAGCCTTACCGTACATAACTTTTTTGCTTTTAATTCCAGCCCGCACTCTTTCAACTTTTCGCTAAGAAAGGTGTGATCGAAATTCACGTTATGGGCAACGAAAATATTTCCATCCAGCAACTCACTTATTTCCTGCGCCACTTCTTCAAATCGGGGTGCCGAAGCAACCATCGCATTGCTGATACCTGTAAGTGAAGTAATGAATTTGGGAACAGGCTGAAGGGGGTTGACAAGCGTTTCATATTCGCGAATCACTTTCTTCCCATCATGAATAATAATGGCAACCTCTGTAATGCCATTGGCAGAAGCATGACCGCCGGTGGTTTCTATATCAACTATTGCGTACAAAATGATCCGTTGCTGAAGAGTAAATGCAAAATACTAATTTTTTTAGGTAAGAAGTGCGAAAAGTTGATCCTTCTCCCTTCCTGCTTCAAGTGACCCTGCTAAGTAGTAAATTTGCACCCTGCGAAAAACGACAGGAGTAATATGGAATTGAGCAAAAACTTTGAGCCCGCACAGGTTGAATCAAAATGGTACAAGCATTGGATGAACCGGGGATATTTCAACAGCACCCCCGATGAACGTAAGCCCTTCACCGTGGTGATACCTCCGCCAAATGTAACGGGAGTGTTGCATATGGGTCACACACTTAATGAAACCGTTCAGGATATTCTCGTGCGTAAGGCAAGAATGTCGGGATTCAATGCATGCTGGGTTCCGGGGAGCGATCATGCAAGTATAGCAACGGAAGCCAAGGTTGTGTCTATGCTGAAGGAAAGAGGGATCGAAAAAAATTCCCTTTCAAGAGAAGAGTTTTTAAAATATGCATTTGAGTGGAAAGAAAAGTATGGCAACATCATATATAACCAGATAGAAAGGCTGGGCTGCAGTGTAGACTGGAACCGCACCACCTTCACTATGGATCCACACTATTACAGCGCAGTTTTAAAAGTTTTTGCAGACCTGTACAACAAGGGCCTGATCTATCGCGGTGCACGCATGATCAATTGGGATGTGGCTGCAAAAACTGCCCTTAGCGATGAGGAAGTTGAATACAAAGACCTACAGGGAACTCTTTATTATATTAATTATAGCATAGACGCTGGCGATGATGAAACATTGCCAAGGCACATCACTATAGCTACTCAAAGGCCAGAAACCATCATGGGAGACACAGCGATTTGCGTAAACCCCAACGATGGTCGCTACACGAAGTTGAAAGGGAAACATGCATTCGTTCCCCTGATCAACCGCAGAATTCCGATCATCTTCGATGAATATGTTGATCCCTCCTTTGGAACCGGGGCCCTGAAGATCACCCCGGCGCACGACATCAATGATTATAACCTCGGCCTGAAACATAATGTTGAAGTAATAGATACGCTCAACGAAGATGGCACTATGAGCGCCGCCGCACAGATCTTTGTTGGCGAAGACAGATTTGTTGCGCGAAAAAAAATAATCGCAGAGCTGAAAGAGAAGGGGCTCGTGGAAAAAGAAGAAAGTTATGCCACCCGTCTCGGATATAGCCAGAGAACCGGGGTGGTTGTAGAACCGAGAATAAGCACTCAATGGTTTGTGAAAATGGCGGGTCTCGCTAAGCCGGCCCTTGACGCTGTTGTTAATGGAGACATTAAGATACATCCGGGAGATAAATTTTTAGCCACCTATAAATACTGGCTCGAAAATGTGAAGGACTGGTGCATAAGCCGGCAGCTTTGGTGGGGGCAGCAAATACCTGCATGGTATGATGAAGACGGTAAGATGGTTGTTGCCGAAACAGAATCGCAGGCCTACGAAAAATATGCAGAACTAACGGGAACGCCTGTACGCTCTACGGGGTTAAAACAAGATGAGGACGTACTCGATACCTGGTTTTCCTCCTGGCTGTGGCCAATGGAAGTGTTCAAGGGCATAACCGAACCCGGAAATGCAGATGCGAAATACTACTATCCCGGCTCAGTGCTGGTTACCGGGCAGGATATTATTTTCTTCTGGGTGGCGCGGATGGTAATGGCCGGGATGGAATATGAAAAGCAAAAGCCTTTCAGCGACGTTTACTTTACCGGAATGGTTCGCGATAAGCAAGGTCGCAAGATGAGCAAGAGCCTTGGCAACAGTCCTGATCTTTTAGAACTAATTGACAGGTACGGCGCAGACGCTGTCAGGTTCGGCATCATGATTTCTTCTCCGGCAGGAAATGATCTTTTATTCGATGAAGCATCTCTCGAACAGGGCCGCAATTTCAATAACAAAATGTGGAATGCACTCAAGCTTGTGCTGATGTGGAAGGAAAAGGTGGAAACTGCAAATGATGCGCTGGAATCTGATTCATTAAGCTGGTTGGCTGATAAAATAACTCACAAATCTGCTTACCCTGCCGAAGATTTTGCGCAGTCATGGTTTCGCAGCAGATTGAACCAGGCAAGAGCGGAGATCGATTCACTCATGCAGCAATTCAGGCTGAGCGAGGCTTTGAAAACACTTTACTCCCTGATATGGGATGACTTCTGCAGTTGGTATCTGGAATGGGTTAAACCACCTTTTGAAGGAAAAATGACTGCTAACGTTTACGAGCAAACGAAAATATTTTTCAGCGAATTGTTGCAAATGCTTCATCCCTTCATGCCTTTTGTTACAGAAGAGATATACCATTTGCTTGATGAAAGAAACGATGACTTGTGCGTAAAGCAGTTTTCGCCGGTTTCTGCAGTTGATCACAAGGCTATCGGGCAGGGAAAACTTTTGCAGGAACTGATAAGCGGCGCGAGGGACTTGAGAAACAAAAATCAGCTTAAACAAAAAGAACCGGTAACGCTCCACATTGATTCTCCCGAAAGTGAACTTATTAAACCGGTGAGCGATATTTTGGCACGCCAGATAAATGCCGCCTCTATTCAGTTTGTTGACCAACCGGTTGCCAACACCATCCAGGCAGTGTTCGGGAAAACACGGGTTTATTTAGAAACCAGCCAGCCTCTTAACAACAGCCGACAGAAACAAGACATGTTAAAAGAACTGGAACACCTCAGGGGCTTCCTCTCAACTGTAGAAAAAAAACTGGGCAATGAAAAATTTGTTCAAAATGCCCGGCCTGATGTAATTGCCCTGGAACAAAAGAAAAAATCTGATGCAGAGGCAAAAATAAAAGTGATCGAAGAAAGCCTGTCAATTCTTTAAAACTGGTATGATATTTAACGGAAGTAGTTAGGAAAAAGATGTAGATTAGGGAAAATAAAAACCAATGTTCAGATCATTATTAGCGGTGTTGCTTGTTTTTTCAATTGCCAACGGCTACGGGCAAACGAAGAAAACTCCCCGCCCTGTTCTAACCACGCTCATCGGGCAGTATAAAGATTCGGTTCGGTTAAATGCTGAAGAGGCCGAACGCGTAATCTCACAACCGCTGAGAATTGTCGATGATAAAAAAACTGTATATACAATTGCCAGTTACCAATTTCTTTACAGGAGAAATGTGGTCACCGAAGATGAGCAAACAGGAAAAATAACTCCAACAACAAGCATCGCTTCACAACGTTTCACCTCCACCCCGCTCCCCGACTATTGGATCAAACCAATCATGGGTCAGCTGAAAGCGGGGGAAGAAATTTGGTATTTCGACATTATAGTAAAAGACCCCAACGGGAAGGTGTCCTTTGCACCAGATGTGAAGATCAAAATAATCTGATGGATATTATTCCGGCAGAAGTTTCGCGAATTGGCGATATCCGGATGATCGCGCACAACACCTGGCCTGCAGCATACGGCAACATCCTCCCAGCTCAACAGATCGACTATATGTTGGAGCTTTTCTACAGCCCTGATGCGTTGAAAGCTCAAATGGAAGATGGTCAGTGTTTTTTCATTGCATTAATTAACGATAAACCGGTTGCGTTCGCTGCATGGCAGATGATCAGCCCGCACTTGGGTAAACTGCAAAAGCTTTATGTACTACCGGAAGTTCAGGGAAGAAATATCGGGAATAAATTACTTGACCATGTGATAACTTCAGCCCGCAATGAGGGAGCAAAAAAATTGGAATTAAATGTGAACCGACATAACCCCGCGAAGGTCTTTTACGAAAAAGCAGGATTCACCATTAATAGAACTGCAGATATTGATATCGGACATGGATATTTTATGAACGATTATATCATGAGCCTTCCGCTTACCTAATCAACAGCAAAATCAACCTTCATTGTGATCGTGGCCGTTTTGTTCTTGCTTGTTGTATTAAAGGCACCACCATAGCTGTAGTCTTCATTACTGTTCTGGCCAACGATTTGGAAAACACCCATGGTTCCTTTACGGATCTTTCCGAGTTTTCCGCCGGCATTTTTCGCGATGGTTTCCGCGCGCAGGCGGGCATCTGCACTTGCCTTGGCCAACAGGTCGATCTTTAGCTCAGAAAGTTTACTGTAATAATATGAAGGGGATGATGAATTAAGTTCTATTCCGCTTTCTATCAGCTCGGTCACTTCTCTGGATATTCTTTCCACCAGTTCAATATTCCTGGAATCAACCGTAACATTTTGCCGAAGGTTGTAACCGGTGAATTCAGAACCTATCTGCCTGCCGTTTTCATCATAACGGGTATTGAATTCTTTATCTATACTTATCGCCGAAAAAACCATTTCATTTTCAGTTACTCCCTTTGATGTGAGATACCTTCGAATAGTTGCTTCGTCACTCTTCAGCAAAGCGTATGCACTTTTCAGGTCCATCGTCTTCTTGTTGTAGAAACCGTTCCAAACGATCTGGTCACTCACAAAATCCTTTTCAGCAGAACCGGTGACAGTGATATTTTCTACAGAGGTGAATTTATACTTATACGCGCTTCCTATCAAAAAAAGCGCGATTACAAGGCCCAAAGCAGCGATCGCTACGGCGGCGACTGTTCTCATAAATAAAATGTTAGGTAATGAAATTATCTATTTAAATGATAATGAAAAATTAAATCTCACCATATCAGCCGATGGGTGTCTTTGATCACTCCCATCACGAATACACTTTGCATATTGCCCACATTATCTGTGAGCCCAAGTTTGTTCACATGAAAATCATAATAAGCATTCATGTCTTTACAAACCACCTTCAACATAAAATCAAATTCACCTGAAATATTGTAACATGCTATTACTTCATTCATTGCATTGATGGCTGAAATAAATTTTGCTCCTGCGCCCCGGTTATGTTCTTTCAGCGACACATAGCAAATAACCGTGAGGCCCTTACCTACCTTTCCTGCATCCAGCAGGGTGGCATAACGGCGAATTATACCTGATGCCTCCATTCTTTTTATTCGTTCATGAACGGGAGTAGCGCTCAGCCTTACTTTTTCGCCGATCTCTTTAACGGTCATCCTTGAATTGTCCTGCAATAATTTGAGTATGGCAACGTCTTTCTCATCTAACCGGAAATTTTCATTAGTTGAATCCTCTTTCATGGCTGCAATTCTTATTAGAATTTAGATATCTTTCCTATAAACATAAGCATTTTTAGAGAAATTCACTAAATATACTAACAGGTATAGCATTTTTCGCTAAAAGCAGTTAGATTTGCGGTACAAAAAAATTACAAATGTCAACATTAACGAACACTCAAATTGACTTCAACCTGAAGTACAAAGTGAAAGATATGAGCCTCGCCGAGTGGGGCCGTAAAGAAATTATGCTCGCAGAGGCAGAGATGCCCGGGCTTATGAGTCTGCGCGCTGAATACGGAAAGAGCCAGCCACTTAAAGGCGCGCGCATTGCCGGTTGTCTTCACATGACAATTCAAACAGCGGTATTAATTGAAACACTTGTTGCCCTGGGAGCGGAAGTTAAATGGAGTTCATGCAACATTTTCTCTACACAGGACCAGGCTGCAGCAGCTATCGCAGCAGCGGGTATCGGAGTTTATGCATGGAAAGGTCAAACACAGGAAGAAGCTGACTGGTGTATTGAACAAACTTTGTTTTTTGGAAGTGCTGACAAGCCGTTGAACATGATACTTGATGATGGTGGTGATCTTACCAACATCGTATTCGATAAATATCCCGAGCTTATCAAGAACATCAAAGGTTTGAGCGAAGAAACGACCACAGGTGTGCATCGTTTGTATGAGCGCATGGCTAAAGGCACCCTGCCAATTCCTGCGATCAACGTAAACGACTCTGTTACCAAATCAAAATTTGACAACAAATACGGTTGCAAAGAATCTCTTGTTGACAGCATCCGCCGCGCCACAGATGTAATGATGGCAGGTAAAGTAGCGGTTGTAGGTGGTTATGGTGATGTGGGAAAAGGTTCTGCTGAAAGCCTTCGTGGTGCCGGTGCCCGCGTTATCGTTACTGAAATCGACCCTATCTGCGCATTGCAGGCTGCAATGGACGGCTTCGAAGTTAAGAAGATGATCGATGCAGTTAAAGAAGCGGATATTGTTGTAACAGCATCAGGTTGCCGCGATCTTATCACAGGTGAACATTTCAAACTGATGAAAGATAAAACCATCGTTTGCAATATCGGTCACTTTGATATCGAGATCGATATGGCCTGGTTGAATAAGAACTACGGTTCTACCAAAAACACCATCAAGCCACAGGTTGATCTTTATACTATTGACGGAAAAGACGTGATAGTGCTTGCTGAAGGAAGATTGGTTAACCTCGGTTGCGCAACCGGTCACCCGAGCTTTGTAATGAGCAATTCTTTCACTAACCAAACGCTTGCGCAAATTGAGCTGTGGACGAATTCATCTAACTATGAAAACAAAGTTTACGTGTTACCAAAGCATCTTGATGAAAAAGTGGCACGTCTCCATTTGAAAAAAATCGGCGTTGAGCTGGATGTTTTAACTTCCGCTCAATCTGAATACCTTGGTATTTCTGCAGAAGGTCCTTACAAGGCTGATATGTACAGATACTAATAATATTTTTCCCAACGAAAAGCCTGCGAGAGATCGCGGGCTTTTTTGTTTTAATTATCCGAACAAAAAATTTCCCTTCGCAAATCATATTAAACTTTACCTTTATTTTACCTCGGCTGCAAGTCATCTTTCACTACTAAATCAAATCAAATGAAACGAATCACAATCCTGGCGTTATTGCTAAACCTGGGCTTCATTGCAATCGCCCAAAATCCCGATCAGTTCAAGTTTAATCCCCAGATTAAAATCGGCAAGAGTGCCCTGGCCCAAAAGGTATTGGACGTATGGAAAGACTGGGACGAAAATATGCTGAATCGCCACGCAGATCATTTTTCTGATACCATGGCAGCATATTTTTCCAGCGGGACAATGGTGAAAGGAAAAAGCGCTTTTTTGAAATCGGGCGCAGAGTACCGTGATAAATTCAGCAAGGTGAAATCTACCATATACGCCATAACACCGCTTAGGAGAGATGAAATGAATGAAGATGTGGTGGCAATTTGGGGAATGGATGAAAGTACCTCAGTAGATGGCAAAACAGAGGTAATGCATGTACACGAAGTTTGGTGGTTTAACAAAGACGGAAAGATCGTTGAAATGCGGCAGTGGGAGGCAAAACCCGGAAACGCGAAGTAATCAAATGAAAAAAGCAGTACCACCCGGCTCAACGATCCGGGTGTTGCTGTTTTAAATAACTTTGTGTTTTCAGGTTTCAGAATGACAAGGCTATCAGTTAACATCAATAAAATTGCAACCTTAAGAAATTCGCGTGGGCATAACAATCCTGATCTTTTAAAAGTTGCAGCAGATGTGGAACGCTTCGGTGCCGATGGTATCACAATTCACCCAAGGCCCGACGAAAGACATATTCGCTATGCAGACGTTCATGCTCTAAAAAAAATATTAACCACAGAATTTAATATTGAAGGAAACCCCAGGGAAGAGAGATTTATTAAACTGGTGTTGGAAAACCGTCCTGACCAGGTAACACTGGTGCCTGACTCAGAAGGCCAGCTTACAAGTAACCATGGCTGGAATACAAGGCAGCATTCTGAATTCCTGAAAGAGACAGTTTCCATCTTTAAGCAAAATGGAATTCGCGTTTCAATTTTTGTAGATCCTGATGAAGATATGGTTGAGGGGGCTCTTGCAACAGGCACGGACCGGGTTGAATTATATACTGAAAGTTATGCAAGGGGCTTCGCTGCCGGAACAGGCTCAGATAGCATAGCGCCGTTTGTAAGGGCTGCGGAAAAAGCAAGGGAATTGGGGATCGGTATCAATGCCGGCCACGATCTCGATTTGAAAAATCTATCCTTCTTCGCAACAAGTATTCCTCAATTATTGGAAGTTTCAATAGGTCATGCATTGATATGCGATGCATTATATTTCGGCCTTGAAAATACTGTGCAGCTTTATAAGAGACAACTTGCCCGTTAAAATTATTTCAAAAGGCTCGCGAGCTTTGCTTCAAGCGCGGGGCCACGAAGGTTTTTAGCTACGATCTTTCCCTGTGGATCTATAAGAAAATTTTGAGGAATGCTGAATATCTGGTATTGTTTCGCAACCTCATTACCCCAACCTTTTAAATCGCTTACATGCGGCCAGGTTAGTTTGTCTTTATAAATAGCGGCCATCCATGGATCACGGGATTTATCCAACGAAACCCCTAACACCGTAAAATTTTTATGCTTGAATTTATGATAAGCATCCACAACATTCGGGTTTTCCTGGCGGCATGGCCCGCACCAACTGGCCCAGAAATCAACCAATACATATTTGCCAAGAAAATGAGACAGTTTTACTTCCTTTCCTGATGTATCTGCTTGTGTAAAATCTGGCAGAACCTGCCCTATCGGGTTCCTGTTGGCTTCTTCAATTTGACCGGCAATATAATTTCCTACCGGTGTCGATTTCACTTCGGGTTTTAATCCTTTGAACAACTCTTCCATGAGCTTCGCATCTCCCGTTAATTGAAAGTTGCGATAGATAGCCATTGGCGCGATATAGGAATGCAAATGTTTACGCGCAAAATTTTCCGTGGCTACAGACGCCCCTTTAACTTCTTCCTCAGTTCCGCTTCCTTCTTGCATGAAGAGATGTTGGTAAGGTTTAGTGGCCAGCGTAAAAGCCTTGAAATCTTCGTGAGAGGGTGAACCCGTTACGTCGGCTTCATTAAGCGCATCGTGTTTCGCAGTAACGGTGATATTGCTATTGTCTAAAAAAATCGGAATAAACTGCTGCTGCTGTTTATTAAAAGTGATCAATCTAAAATCAGGAAATTCAACTTTCCCGGAGATCGTAAACTTTCCTTCCTTCAAGGTTGTTGTGGCTTCCGGAACGCCGTTGTTTCCATTAAGCATATCAACCACAGTTCCATCAGGAAATCCGGATACTGTGCCGTTGATCACATAACGGTTCTGCTGCTGAGTAACAGCGCCATTTGAGTTTGACTTTCCTTTCTTTTGCGAAAAACCAACAACCGGCAGGAACATTAACAGGAACAACAATTTTTTCATATGCTTTCTTGAAAGATGCAATTTAATTCATTTTAAATGGTTGGAACAGCTGCGGGAGCTTTCCCTGCTAAATTTAATAAAGCTTTAATGCTTTCCCGGAACGGCTTTAAGACTTTGCAGAATGCGCAATAATGCGGGCATGTTCAATGAGCCCTCGCCGCCGTCAAGTTCACTTTTTAAACTTAGCCCGAAAAAATCAGGATGCCTGAACTTCTTTATTTCACCGATTTCCTGCGGAATAAATCCTCCTGACAAAAAGAATGGCTTTTCGATGCGCGCCTTTAATAACTTTTCCCACAGCGTGCTTCCGAGCTTTTTTTGAGATGAGGGTTCAAACATATAGTAGTCGCACTCTTCATCATAATCGGCCAGTTGCGCATCCAAAGATTTATCGCTGTCGATATCAACCCTGAAGGTTTTGATCACCTCCCATTCTGCAGATATCTTCTCACATAAGAAGGGAGATTCATCTCCATCAAGTTGTACAAGGTCAAGCTCCCAATTTTCCATCGCTTCCTGCAATGCATCGAACTCGGGATTACGAAATACGCCCGCAACCTTTATGTCGAGGTCATCATCTTTCCAGTTTCTTAAGTCTGGGTCGGTAACATTTGCAAGGCTTACTCCTGCATAATGAATTCCGAGAGCATCTAACTGGCGTAACTGCTTCATTGTTGTAACGCCGCATACTTTGATGTTCATACCTGGATTTTTTAAATGATTCAATTGTTGTTGCATATCCAGTTCAACAGAATTTTTCCGCCATCCTGCGTCATAATGCTCTCCGGATGAAACTGAACTCCCTGCACGTCAAAGTTACGGTGTCTGATGCCCATAATATTGTTATTATCATCCCATGCCGTTACAATGAGCTCATCTGGCAAGCCGATTTTTTCAACCATCCAACTATGATAACGGCCAGCTTCAAATGGATTTATCATTCCGCGGAACAAGCTATCGGTTTGGTTAAAATATACAGGCTTTGAAACGCCGTGATAGATTTCCCTGTTAACTAATCTTCCACCAAAGGCTTCTGCAATTGCCTGGTAGCCGAGACAAATGCCTAATATCTTTTTTTCGGAGGAATATCTTTTAATCAGTTCAGGCATTATCCCTGCATCTCTGGGAATACCAGGCCCCGGTGAAAGAAGAATGTATTCGAAATGATCAACATCATCGATTCCTATTTCATCATTCATCCGGATAGTAACTTGCACACCGGGTATCACCTTTACCTGCTCAACAAGGTTGTAGGTGAAAGAATCATAATTGTCGATTACGAGTACTTTGGTCAACTGTTTGATTGTTTCTGTAATAAAGGCATATTTATTTTTCCGGTATAACACAAAGATGAAGATAAAATATATGAACTATGACTATAACAGTTTTTGGAGCTACAGGGATGGTAGGTAAACAATTTGTAAGAGAGGCCTTGATAATGGGGCATCGCGTTAAGGCTTACGGAAGAAATGTTTTCACCACAGATTTCCCGAAGAATGAAAACCTTGAGGTTTTTCCGGGAACACTCTTCGATGAAGACCAGGTTTTTAAAGCCATAAAAGATTCCGACGCCGTGGTAAGCGTGGTGGGAGGAAGCATTGATGGGTTAGACAAAACACGATCACTCGGCATGAAGAACATTGTAAAGCAAATGGAGAAGGCTGGCGTTAAAAGGATCATCTCACTCGGCGGTAAAGGAATACTTGATTCAGAGGAGGGATTGCTGATGGAGCAACCTGACTATCCCCGAGAATTTCTTGAAGTGGGAAAAGAGCATTATTCTGCGTTTGAACACCTTGAAAAATCAGGCCTGCAATTTACCATGATCGGTTCACCGGATATCGTAGACGGACCGCCCACTGGCATTTTCCACACAGCAGCTAATGTGCCCCCGCAACCGGATAACAACAGGATCTTTTCCGGAGACCTTGGCCTGTTTATTCTGCAGGAGCTTAAAAACGGAAATTTTATACGGCAGCGGGTTGGTATTTCCAATTGAGTTTAAGTACACCTTAACGAAATTCAAAATGAAAGGATGCAACTTTGCGCGATGAAACATATTGCCTTGATACTGGCTTTCTCCGTGTTTGCAAAAGTTGTCTTTTCCCAAAAAATTGACAGGATATATGTGAACCTGTATACCGATAGTTTAAAAAAAGGCACCTATAACTATATAAATATTGAGGGATCAACGCCCGATGGTATGATTTTACCGCTTGATACCAATCACCTTACTTTTTCAGCAAGTTCAGGAGATTTTTTCGGCAACAGTCTTTGGCTGGATCCTGTTTGTGATGCAGACAGTATAACGGTTACGGCTACACTAAAACAAAAACCCACCGAGGTTAAAACTTTCGTGGTTTATTTAAAAAGGAATGAAGACACGGAGGAGCTGCCTTCAGAGGAGGATATCCTCCGGCCGGGAAAGAAAAGAAAAAATTAACTCAGTCCTTAAGCGAATTTCCTGGCGTCTTCCAGGAATTTTGCAAGTCCAATGTCTGTTAAAGGGTGTTTGAGCAAGCCCATGATAGAATCTAACGGGCAGGTGCAAACATCAGCTCCCGCCTCTGCACATTTAATGATATGATTGGGGTTACGGATTGATGCTGCCAATATTTCCGTTCCATAGGCCTGCATATTGAAAATCTGCCTGAGTTGGTGGATCAGTTCCAATCCGTCCCAACCGCTATCATCGATCCTTCCAATAAATGGGCTCACATAAGTTGCTCCCGCTTTTGCAGCAAGTATTGCCTGGCCTGCAGAAAATACCAGCGTGCAGTTAGTGCGAATATCATTATCAGTGAACCATTTGATCGCCTTTATACCATCCTTGATCATGGGCACCTTTACTACAATATTTTTATGCATTGCAGCCAGCTTTTTTCCTTCTTCCACAATTCCGTTGAAGTCTGTAGAAACAACTTCGGCACTTATATCTCCGTCAACCATTTCACAGATCGCTTTGTAATGCGCCATCACCGCATCATGCCCTTTTACACCTTCCTTAGCCATCAATGACGGATTGGTGGTAACTCCATCCAGAATTCCGAGGTCGTGAGCTTCTTTTATCTGGTCGAGGTTGGCAGTGTCGATAAAAAACTTCATATATATGGCAGTTTAACAGTTGCAAAAAAAATGGCAAGTTACTTATATCGCACCGCTCAACCACCTACCCTTGCTACCTTCCGGTCCTGGGGGAGTTCAGCAGGAGCTGGTCGTATAAGACTTGCCGCTGCAAATATACAGCACTTCTAAAAACTTTCGAAAGAATATAAAAGGAATTAAAAAACGAACCCGGGCCGGTCGAAGCGTGACCTCACCTCACCCACTCCTATTAATTGGTCGTTTCGATCAGTAAAGGATTTATAGTAAACCAATATCGTGTACCGGTTCTCCGCCTCCCAGTAATTTCCTTCCACGTCAACTACCGATCCGCTAACGGGGTCCTTCACTAAATAAGTATAATTATAATAACCTTGTTTGAGGAAAGCACTCTTCTCGTAAACACCTTTTTCTTCATTGAAGGCCATTTTCCATTCATCGGTTGCATTAAAGCCCGTAAAGTGCCCCGCCAAAAAAACCTCTGAAGTCGGGTATGCTTTACCGTTAGGTGGCTGGAAGGAAAAGTGGATGGTGGCATAGTCGCCCTGCCAGAGCGGGTTTACGGTTTCGTAGGTGGTGATCACGTAGGAACCATTTATGTCGGCAAAGTATATATAACGATGGGCTGACCGGTCGCCATCCACTTTCATGAAGAGTTCGGTGGTGCTTTTTTTGTATGATCCTGAATCGACCCTGTCGCTTTGCAACCTGAAGCTTCGGAGATCGGCCCAGCGCCACTCCTTGCCGCCAGGGAAAATTCCGATGTTTTCCGAATAATATTCAAGCGAATTGCCGCGAACAAAAGTTGGAGCAATATCTTTTTGGGCAACATCCCACCTGTTGTTTTGCAAAATAACCACCTTCACCTGTTGAGCGGCGCTGAATGTATTCAGACCTTTCAATGACACTGCAAATTTGATCTTCTGATGAGTTTTAAAAAGTTCAGGTGAAAACGGTTGAACAACCTCACCGGCAACGATCGCCTTTTGGTCAGCCACCATCATCCGCTTTACAAATGCAAGTTTTGAAGTATCGCCATCAAGAAATACTTTAAGCAAATAATTTCCTGACCTGGTAGGCACCGAGTTGCGTTCGGGAAGTATAACCTGGTAGTGAGTGTAACGGGTAAGGGCAACCGAAGAAAACCTATAGGTTGCTATCCGGTTTTGGGTGAAGCCCTGTATGTAATCAAATGGATTAAGATTTACCGGGTTCCAGTTGTAATCGCAAAGCACATAGGTATAGTAATAGCTCTTCACATTTCCATCCAGGTCGTCGAAACCCAGCTCAAGTTTGTCGTTAGTGTTCAGGCGATAAACCGGCAACTCCTGCTGCCCTCCGTAGATGGTCAATTGTGCCGTTTTGATATTGGGGAAGTAAACCTTTTCTGCAGTTTGCGAATAACCGCAATAGCCTCCTGAAAACAAGATCAATAAACACAGGCTCAGCACTCTTTTAATAATCATTTAGCGATTTGGATTATTTTTGAAAGATACCAAATAATTGATTTGAACCTTCCTCTCTTCATATCCCGGAGAATGGCCACCGCCGGGAAACAAACTTTTTCCCGGTTCATCATCCGGCTGGCAGTGAGTGCCACAGCACTAAGCGTTGCTGTTATGATAGTTGCATTAAGCTTTGTTAATGGTTTCCAAAATGTGATCAGCGAAAAGGTATTTAGCTTTTGGGGACATATTCGTGTGCAGCAAAACCTCGATAGCCGTGTAAGCATAGCAGAGGAGGACCCGATCTTCAGAAACGATACTGTGGAAAATTACCTCGCATCTTTACCCGGGGTGATATCTGCAGATCGTTATGCAACAAAATCTGCAATAATTAAATTTGGCACCGGCATAGAAAGCGTGCTGTTGAAAGGATACGATTCTTCGTATAACCGTAACCGTTTTGCCAGGTTTCTTGAATCAGGTTCATGGTTCCGTTTCAACGACAGCGGTTACAGCACCCAATTCAATATAAGTCATTTCACCGCTGAAAGGCTAAGGGTGAAAGCGGGCGATACCTTGTTGGTATATTTCTTTCGGCCCGATGGAAGCAAAACCGCCCGTAAGCTGCGGGTAGAAGGAATTTTTAAAACAGGCATCGAAGAGTACGATAAAAATTTTGCCTTATGCGATATCGACCTCATAAGACGGCTGAATAATTGGGAAGCCAACCAGATCGGTGGCTACGAACTTACGCTGAAAGACTACAGAACCGCCGATACACTATCAACACGCATACACGAAAATCTGCCGCAGGCCTGGTATAGTAAAAGCATTCTCGAAATCTATCCCAACATTTTCGACTGGCTCAGTTTACAGGGGCAACTCAAAAATATTTTGCTTTTGATAATGGTGATAGTAGCAGTGGTTAACCTCATTACCTGCCTGATCATACTCGTGCTCGAACGAACGCGCATGATCGGAATTTTAAAAGCAACCGGAGTTCCGAACTGGGAAATACAGCAGATATTTCTTTACAACACCACATTTATCGCTATCGCGGGAATAGCTCTCGGCACCATCATCGGGCTGGGAGTATGCTGGCTGCAACAGGCAACAGGGTTCATAAAACTCAATGAAGAAGCTTATTTCATGAGAACAGCCGAAGCGGACATTGTTTGGTGGCAGGTGGTATTGGTTAACATCATCACCCTGGCGGTGTGCTTTGTAACACTCCTTGTGCCCACCCTCCTGATAAAAAAGATCAGCCCTGTGAAGGCGATCCAGTTCAGGTAACGTTAAGGCCTAAACGCATATAAAAGAATGCCGGTGGCCACCGCCGCATTCAATGATTCCGCTCCACCCTCGCCAGGTATTGAGACCCTTTCATCGGCCCGCTCAAGCAATTGCTCTGATATACCGGATCCCTCGTTGCCGATTAGCAGGAATGCAGGAAGTTTTAAACTTATTGAAGGCAGCGCTTTTCCTTGCAATGCCGCTGCATACAAGGATGTCTGTGGAAATCTTTCCAGAACAGATTCCAGTTTTTCATAATGCAATTTCACCCTGCCTAGGCTTGCCATGGTACTTTGCACAACTTTAGTGTTGTACATGTCTACACAACCGGGTGAACAAACAATACTCTTAATGCCAAACCAGTCTGCTATTCGAATGATGGTTCCGAAATTGCCCGGATCACGGATATTCTCTAACATAAGCGTTACCCTTTCCTGGTCAATATTAATTTCTTCATTTTTTCTTTTTGCAAATACGCCCAGCACAAGATGAGGATTTGTAAGCGATGATAACTTTTCAAGTTCGAAATCCTTTACCACCGTGATCAATTCACCGGGAATGCGACCTGACTTCTTGCCTTCCTCCAGCCATTCTTCCACGGCATAGATTCTTTTCACCTCGAAAACATCCTGCATTATCAATTCTGAAACAACCTTTGGGCCTTCTGCCACGAAGGCTCCGTGCGCATCACGGAATTTTTTCTGCTGTAAACTTTGGATATATTTGACCTCGGATTTGCTTAACATGGAGAGAAATTTTATGCGCGATAATGGGGTTGGAAGTTATGCATACCTTTTCATTTTTTTTCTCCTTGCAGCCTCCTCCTGCACCATCATTCGCAAAGCTCCACCCGGAAAGCATTTTCTAGTTAAAAATACCATCAAACTCGAGGGCGGAAAATTTTCGAAGATCGAACGATCGGCTGTTATTTCTAGGCTGTATGACCAGTTGGACGACAGCAGTAAATTTATCACAAAGGAAGCGCTCTTCATTTTTCATACAATTGTAAAGCCTCCTGCTTACGACAGCCTTTATTCTGCCGCTTCTGCGCGGAGTATGAAAGGTTCGATGTATCACCTGGGCTATTACGATTCAGAAGTTTCCTTTAAGGCCGATACATCAGGGAGAAGAGTGAAGGTGAACTACCTGGTACGGGCCGGAAATCCCACAATCATAGACACTCTTGTATACCGGCTCGATTCGGCCGAGTTGCAGGATCTCGCGCGGCGATCATCAGAGAAAAGTGTGCTTCTTGCAGGCAACCCTGTAACGAGGGCTGGCGTTCTTGGAGAAATTTCGAGGCTGGTAGATACTTTCAGAAACAACGGCTATTACAAGTTTACTGCGGCGGAGTTAAAAGTGAGGGGTGACACCTCAATTGCGGCTCTTACAAGTATCACCGATGATCCTTTCACATTACTGGAGCTGATATCAGAAGCAGAGAGGCTCAATGACTCTCCCCGGATAAAACTTTCAATGGTCATAAACCCGCCATCCGATTCCAGCAAACTCCACAAATATTTTATCAACCGCATTACAGTTTACCCGGATTTCTACCAGGGCGATGTGCCGGATGGTTCGAATTTCAGAGACACGATAACTGCGGGTATCCCTATACGTTATCATCAGCCATTGTTCAAGCCCGAATTTCTCGTAAGGAATGTAGCTATGCGGGGCGGGGAAATGTACAGGCATGCATTATACTATAAAACGATCAACAATTTTGCGAAGGCAGGTGTTTGGGAAAGCATAAATATCAGGATGGAGGAAGACTCGCTAAATCCTGGTCTTGTTGATGTTTCCATCGAATTGCTGCCGGGAAAAAAGTTTGGATTCGAAGCAGCCCTTGAAGCAAGTTATTCTGCCAACAGCAATACGAATAATGCACTTGCGGGCAACCTTTTCGGTATTTCCGGGAACTTATCTCTGACCAATCGCAATATGGGTCGCGAAGCCATCAAAATGATCCATAGCCTCAGGGCCGGGATAGAATTGAATAATAATTACCGTGCAGCAAATACGCGTCTCATCAATGCGCAGGAGATCAGCTATAGTAATAATGTGATCTTTCCTCGCTTGGTAACTCCTTTCAATCTTATTCTCAAAAAACCTATGCCTGCTGTTGAATCCTTTTTAAACACCAACATTGCCGTGAGTAAACGGCTTGACCTTTTTAATACCCAGGCATTCAATCTCAATTATGGCATAAATGTTTTAAACAAAAAAGGTTGGCGCTGGACGTTTAAGCCTGTAAATATTGAGTTTAACTATCTCTATAATCAAACAGACAGTTTCAACCGCATATTAGATTCAATTCCATTTTTACGCTACTCCTACAATACAGCACTGATAACAGGAATGAGCGGAGGCCTCACCATGACCTATCGAAACCCTAAACACCTTCGCAGCATTGCGCGCGAGCGAACGATAAAACTAAATGTTGAAGAGTCGGGCTTAACGTGGGGCGCACTCCTCCCGGCTTTTAAAAAATACAGGAGGCGATATGTGAGAGCAGATGCGGAATACAAATACACTGTCACATACCGCGAAACTGAACTGGCATTCCGGCTATTCAGCGGGGTGGGCATTGCAGTTGGAAACGATACCACACTTCCTTTTTTCAAACAGTATTTCAGCGGGGGAAGTAACGGTATGAGAGCATGGCCCATTCGCGGCGTGGGGCGTGGTTCGCAAAAGCTCGTTCCATTCGGGCAGAATGTGTTTAACGATCGTACAGCCGATATGCAGCTTGAAGCCAATGCAGAATACCGTTACATCATTGCACGAATTATTCCGAATACACTCACCCTTCGCGGCGCGGTTTTTATAGATGCAGGAAATATCTGGAACCTGCGAAATTCACGGCCTGACGGTTCACCTGACAGCGCGCAGTTTAAATTTAAGAATCTCTATAAAGAGCTGGGAGTGGCTGCTGGCACAGGCTTCAGGCTCGATTTTAATTACTTTGTTCTCCGGCTCGACCTGGGATTTCGCTTCAAGAGGCCGGAGCTCAGCAACATCAACAATGGATGGAAAACGCCTGATATCGGTTTCGATGATCTCCTTCCCAAACTGTTTGGCAGGAAACCTGAGTACCGTCAGTGGCGCTACGAAAATTTCAATTTTACAATCGGCATCAGCTATCCGTTTTGAGCGTCTTCTGAAAGTGACAAAACAAACTCCTCCATACTTTGTGCATCGTTCACGGTATAGTCTCCCACCTT
This sequence comes from Bacteroidota bacterium, assembly GCA_023433345.1. Classification (GTDB taxonomy): domain Bacteria; phylum Bacteroidota; class Bacteroidia; order Chitinophagales; family Chitinophagaceae; genus Ferruginibacter. The sequence goes on from JAEZDA010000111.1 coordinate 29,293, forward strand.
TGTGCGACGCAGCGAGCTGAGATAGGCACCACAACCGAGCGACTTGCCGAGGTCGTTAGCCAAACTTCGTATATACGTTCCCGTTGAGCAGACCACCCTGAACTTTACATGAGGAGGATTCCAATCCGTTATTTTGAAAACCGAAATATTTACGGGTCTTGCTTGAAGTTCAATATCCTCTCCCCTTCTGGCTAATTCATATAAGGGTACGCCGGCTTTTTTTATGGCCGAATAAATAGGAGGAAACTGCATGATATTTCCGGTGAAGGTTTGAGCCGATTGTTGAATTTCCTCCAGCCTGATGTGATCAATAGTGCTGTGTTGCTCCGGCGCACTTTCAAGATCGTATGTAGGTGTTACCGCACCGAGAGTAAATTCACCAGTGTATTCTTTTTCGGCAGCCATCAGGGAGTTGATCTTCTTGGTGTACTTACCCGTGCACACGATCAAAAGGCCGGAGGCCAGCGGGTCAAGCGTTCCTGCATGCCCCACCTTCTTTATGCGGATACAGTTTCTGATCTTCCGTACTACATCGAAAGAGGTCCAGTGAAGCGGCTTATCAATTAGTATAATTTTGCCTTCTTCAAACTCCTTCCGCTTTTGGTCATCTATGGTCACCTGCGGTAGGCGAGGCTCTGAATCGCCGGGATTTTGCCCGCGAAATTTTTTATAGTAAGATCCTTTTGTCACAGTATGAATAACCTAATTAAAATAGAAAATTATAAAAAGAAAATGAAGGATGAATATCAGCACTGAAATAACAGCAAAACGAAAAAAGATCTTCAGGTAACGAAATGCAGCGTCTTTTTCTTTTTCCGGCTTGAGGCTTTTCGAAAAACGGGCGAGAATGAATGAGAGAACAGAAAGCACAGATGCTGCAACTAACAAACTTATGGTGAACTTATAAGAATTCCGGCCACCATCATTAGAAAGCTCCTCCAGATTTCTGAGAATTGAACCTCCGAACACCGCCACGATTATCAGACAGAAACTTACAGATACGCCGAGTGCGCTAAGAAATTTCGACCATTTCCTTACGGCCCTTACATCCAATGAAGAAGCACTGATGGTCAATAATTGTTCTGCACTATCGTTTTTAGCCGACATAAATATCAATATGCCCTTGCAAAAATCACTCTTTCGCCACTAAGCTTTCCCGTTAGTATACATTTTCCTTCTTCCTTTTTATTGTCAAGCGGAATGCATCTTATAGTCGCCTTGGTGGTCTCCTTAATTTTTTCCTCTGTTTCTGCGGTTCCGTCCCAATGTGCCGAAACGAAGCATCCTTTGTCTAACAGTGCAACAAATTGCTCCCAATCATCGGCAATATGCATCCTGCTCTCTCTGAAAGCGAGGGCACGATTAAAAATGTTGCTTTGTATATCGCTTAGCAACTGCGCAATGGAGTCCCCAATATTTTCCAAAGAAACAGACTGCTTCTCCTTTGTATCGCGTCGGGCAACTTCAACCACATTATTTTCTATATCCCTCGCCCCCAGCGCAATCCGAACCGGCACTCCTTTTAATTCATACTCAGCAAATTTCCACCCCGGTCTTGCATTATCGGAGTCATCATATTTTACTGATATCTTTCTTTCCTTTAGTTGCCTGATAATTTCATCAGCCTTTTCATCTACCAGTTTCTTTCCATCCTCACCTTTGTAGATCGGTACAATAACAACCTGTAACGGTGCGATCTTAGGAGGCATGATCAAACCCTGATCGTCGCTATGAGCCATTATCAATGCTCCAATTAATCTTGTTGAAACACCCCAACTGGTGGCCCAAACGTATTCGAGTTTGTTTTCCTTGTTTAAGAACTGAACATCAAAAGCCTTAGCGAAATTTTGACCAAGGAAATGTGAGGTGCCAGCCTGCAAAGCCTTACCGTCCTGCATCATCGCTTCAATGCAGTAGGTTTCATCAGCCCCCGCAAACCTTTCGCTGGCTGTTTTAATTCCGCGGATAACGGGAACAGCCATATATTGTTCAACGAAATCTGAATAAACATTCAGCATCTTTTCGGTTTCCTGAACAGCTTCCTCACGCGTTGCATGCGCTGTGTGCCCTTCCTGCCAAAGAAACTCTGCGGTACGAAGAAAAAGCCTGGTGCGCATTTCCCATCTCACTACGTTCGCCCACTGGTTTACAAGAATTGGAAGATCACGGTATGATTGAATCCAGTTCTTATAAGTGTTCCAAATGATGGCCTCACTCGTAGGTCTAACAACAAGCTCTTCCTCCAGTTTTGCTTCCGGGTCAACGATCAATTTCCCGGGGTTGGCCGGATCTGCTTTCAGCCTGTAATGAGTAACGATTGCACATTCCTTCGCGAATCCTTCCGCATTTTTTTCTTCCGCCTCAAACAAACTCTTTGGAATGAACAGCGGAAAATAGGCATTTACGTGACCGGTCTCTTTAAACATACGGTCCAGTTGATCGCGCATATTTTCCCATAATGCAAATCCGTATGGCTTAATTACCATACATCCACGAACTGCGGAGTAATCTGCCAGTCCGCTTTTAATTACAAGATCATTGTACCACTGCGAATAATCTTTTTCTCTCGAAGTAAGTTCTTTGCTCATTTTTTTGAAACCTTCGTTTTAACTTTTCACCTACATGTTGATTAGCACATCTTTAACAACAAAAGATTAATCTTTGTTATCATCAATGATAGTTTGCGGAACTTTACATTACGTGCATGACTGAAGGTAGCCGCAAAAATACATCTAACACCTTAAACAGTTCAACATGAACAATAAAATTACACTCCTCGCAATTGTTGCGGTGTTTACATTCGCCGCCTGCAACACCACTTACAAAAACTCTCAGACGCCTGATGATGTTTATTATTCTCCTGTAAAAGAGGGAAAGGAAGTAAGGGAAGAATTGAAGGTTGAGGACCGGGAAGAAAGGGAAATCCGAATGGCAACCCGCGACAGAAGGTGGAGAACCATAAATGATCGTTACGATTACGATTATGACCACCATCCTTACAGGTATGGATACGGCTACGGATATTATTACAATCCTTATTATTATCCATACCCGGTGTATTCTCCTTATATAAAATTCTCCAACCCCAAAAATACAACGCCACGCATGGTGAACCTTGGTGGGTATACGCCAATGAACACAACGGTAAAGAATCCGAAAACCGGCCAGTATGAATCTCCTTCCAGTTCGAGAACCTATAACAACAGCAATTCCGGCAATTCGCGGAGAATAATAAACGTAGGCAGCACAAGGGGCCAGGGAGGCGGTAACGATTCACGCACCTATTCTCCATCTTCCGGCAATTCAGGAAGCTCTTCAGGAAACACTTCAGGAGGAAGCAGGCCCGTATCAAGACCCGGCCGCAACTAGTCATTACCGTTAGCTGTCAATAATTTCAACCAAAGACAATGAAAAGAATTTTATTCTCTGCCGCGGTGTTGCTAAGCGGAAACGTATTTGCGCAAATTCCGGAAGACGCATTGCGGTATAGCTGGTATCATCAAAACGGCTCAACCCGAATAAACAGTGTCGGCGGCACCATGGGTTCTCTTGCCGGAGACATCACTTCCATTTATGTGAACCCCGCTGGCCTTGCGTTTTTTAATACCCGCGAAGTTTCGTTCGGCATTAACACATCAGAACTGCGCACCCGTTCCCTCTATCGCGACTCGATCACTAAAAGCAACAGATCGGTTATAGGCCTTAATCCTGTTGGTATAATAATCGGCCTTGGAAAGAAGAAGGGCGAGAAAGAATCAGTGACGATGGGCTTTGCCATTAACCAATCCACATCCTTCAACAATGTAATTCACTTAAAAGGATTGAACAATTACAGTTCCTTCAGTGAAACTTTTGCGGAAGAATTTGCTAAAAGCGGGATGTCGATCGATCAGGTACTTCAAACCAATTCACCGCTCCCTTATACCTCTGCCACCGCCTTGTATACATATCTGATAGATACTGTTCGTCTTGCAGATGGAAGTTACCAGGTAAAGGCTGCTCCTGAATATTTGTTGGATGCCGGCCAGGCTCTTCGCCAGGATTATTTGCAAAGAACCGGAGGAGGCATATATGAACTGGCTGCGAGTGTTGCGGCTAATACAGATAATAAATGGTATTACGGAGCCACGTTAGGGATACCAATTGTGCATTACACCAGCAATACAGTGATAACGGAAAGCGACACTTCGTCAAACACAGACAACCATTTTAATTCCTTTCGTTATGAAGATGATTTTAAAACTTCCGGTGCAGGTATCAATTTAAAAGCAGGTGCTATTTACAGGCCTAAAGATTATTTCCGGATCGGGCTCGCGATCCATTCCCCTACTTTCATGTTTTTGAAAGACACGAGATCAACCAGGCTGAGTACGGAACTTGAAAGCCCTGCGGGAAGTTTTAACGTGTCGTCGAATGAATTTACGAACGGGAGTGAAGGAGAGGCAAGCTACCATCAGTATAGCCCATGGAAGGCTTTAATAAGTGCAAGCTACGTGTTCCGTGAAGTGCAAAATGTAAACAGGCAGCGTGCTTTTCTTTCAGCAGATATTGAATACGTGAATCACCGGGGCACTAAGTTTCGCAGTAATAATGAAGAACCGACCGCTGATGAAAAAGCTTACTTCAAGGCTTTGACAAAGGTTGTAAAGCAACAATATAAAGGGGCTTTTAATTTTCGTGTAGGCGGTGAGGTTAAGTTCAGCATCATAATGGCAAGACTGGGCTTTGCATATTACGGAAATCCTTATAAGAACAATCCTGAAAAAGCTTATCAAATGGCATTTAGCGGAGGGTTAGGCTATCGCGACAAGGGCGTTTTCTTCGACCTTGGTTATGTGCATCATCTTAAAAAAGACAGTCATTTCCCATACAGGCTTGAAGACAGGGAAAATACCTACGGCGCCCTGAAACAAACCCGGGGAACCGTGATGGCAACTTTTGGATTTAAATTTTAATTCAGGGATATACAAGTTGTGCAGGTTAGCGATAGCCTGCACTTTCTTTTTGCAAAAATTCAATCAGCGCTTCAACCTGGGGAGGAAACCAGCTGATGTCCTGGTCTTTTTTAAACCACGTAAGCTGCCGTTTTGCATAACGCCGGGTGTTTCTTTTGATCAACTCTTTTGCTTCCTCTAACGATACCTCTCCCCTTAAAAAGCTAAAGATCTCTGTATAGCCAACGGTTTGCAAGGCATTAAGGTTTTCATAAGGCTGAAGAGATCTGACCTCATCAACCAAGCCATTGCCAAACATCTCATCGGTTCTTAGGTTGATCCTTTCATACTGTTGCGGCCTGGGCAATTCAAGACCTATCTTAATTATTCTGAAAGGCCTCTTCACCGCTTTTGCTGAGTGAAAGGAAAGTATCGACCTCCCGGTTTGCATTACAACTTCCAATGCCCTGCTCATTCTGCGAGGGTTTTCCATTTCACCTTGCTGGCAAAAAAGTGGATCTTTCATTCGCAATTCATCAGCCAGCCATTGAATGCCGTGATCTTTATAAGCGGCTTCCACAGCGGCTCGTATCGGCGCACTTGCAGGCGGAACTTCGTCTAAGCCTTCACAAAAAGCTTTAATGTACAAGCCCGTCCCTCCTACCATAACAACCCTGCTGTTAAAGCGAAACAGGTCTTCACACAATGAAAGAGCATACTTTTCAAAAAAAGCAGCAGTGATATTTTCGTGTACGCTGTGTGAGGCTATAAAATAATGCGGGCATTCAGAAAGTTCCTGCGGAGATGGTCTTGCAACGCCAATATTCAACTCTTTATAACATTGGCGACTGTCTGCAGAAATTATGGATGTTTGAAAATGTTTCGCAATTTCAATGGCCACGCGGGTTTTACCAACAGCTGTCGGTCCGCAAACAACTATGCAGGTGTTTTCCCCGGTCAAATGAAAGTGAAATTTTGTTAGTTATACTGGCAAAGAAATCAATACCCATCGTTAGCCTCATCCGGAGTTTCTGATTCTTCTTCTTCAACGCCTTCATCAGAATCTTCACCTTCTTCTCCAAAACCATCGGCCATTGCCTCAGGCTTCAGATCATATTTTTCTTCCATTTCTGCCAGGCGGCTGTCAACAATACCTTTCGTGCCATACTGCGATGGCGCCGGCCCTGAAGACTTAACCGTGGAGGGATAATCGAGCTTTTTATTTTCCTCTTTTTCAACCTGTATCAATTCAACCTGAAACTGCCAGTTTTTATTGAAATCATACTCAAAAATGAATTTTTGGTTAGGGTCTTTTATCTCGCTTCCTATCTGAACCTCGCTCATTATCAGCGGCTCTGCCTTATATGCTTTATCGTATTTCTCAAGGCTTATTTCCCGACCCCTTTGCCATTGATCATTGCTCCGGTAAAAGGTAGCTTTATGTTTACTGTCGAAATCATAACTCTTCAATATAGCATGGAACAGATCTGAAAATGTTTGGGTATGCCTTATTGCAACATCGCGGTAAACCGTATCATCTTCTTCCCAATAAATTCTGAATTTTAAAATTGCCATAAATCAAATTTAATTAAAAAGTGAAAAGAAAGGATAAAAAGAAGATCGCTCCAGCCCAAAGCGTATTGTTCGCGTTCGATCCTTTCCGCTGGTATCGCTGCGCCGGCTCATCATTATTCTTCTTTCAGAACGCCCAATTCCCGTGCCTTTTCACGCATCAGCATATAGGCTGCATCATAATTATTTGGTATAATGCCGTCAAGAATTGCATCCCTTATGGCATTCTTTATAATTCCTACTTCTCTTCCCGGTTGTAATCCGAATTCCTTCATTATAATATCCCCTGTTATCGGCGGCTGCCAGTTTCGGATTTGATCTTTTTCCTCCACTTCAGCACACCGTTGGCGTACCATTTCAAAGTTTTCAAGAAAGCGTTTCTTTTTTTGCGGATTCTTGGAGGTAATGTCAGCTTCACACAACATCATCAGGCTTTCGAAATCATCACCTGCATCAAAAAGTAATCTTCGTATAGCCGAATCCGTTATATTATCCTTAGTAAGCCCGATGGGACGCAAATGCATTTCAACCATCTTCCTTACAAACTTCATTTTTTCATTTTGTGGAAGTTTAAGCTGTGCGAAGATCTTCGGTACCATTCTTCCACCAACAACTTCGTGCCCGTGGAATGTGAAACCATGTCCTTCTTCAAACCTTTTTGTTACGGGTTTGGCTATGTCGTGCAATACAGCAGCCCAGCGCAGCCACAAATCATTCGTTTTAGCTGATATATTGTCTACCACCTGAATGGTATGCGCAAAATTATCCTTGTGCCCCATGCCGTCAATGTATTCGGCGCCGGCCAGGGCGACCATCTGTGGAAAGATCAACTTCAGTAACCCGGAATCGTAAAGTAAGCGAAAACCAACCGATGGTTTTTCACTCATCAAAATCTTATTAAGTTCATCAGCTATCCTTTCAGCGGAAACGATCTTTATACGTTCAGCATTTTGTTCTATCGCCGCAAATGTTTCCGGATCAATGCTAAATTTCAACTGGCTTGCAAACCTTATTCCGCGCATCATTCGCAATGGATCGTCGCTGAATGTGATCCCTGGTTCCAGAGGTGTCACTAATTTTTTCTCTGCTATGTGCTGCATGCCATTGAATGGATCTATCAACGAACCAAAGTCTGCTTTATTCAGGCTTATGGCCATGGCATTTATTGTAAAGTCACGGCGGTTCTGATCATCTTCAAGCGTACCGGGCTCAACCTGCGGCTTCCTGCTGTGATGTGCGTAACTCTCCTTCCTTGCTCCCACAAATTCAACATCATAACCATCAATAAAAACCTGTGCGGTGCCAAAATTTTTGAAAACGTTCACTGCTGCATTGCCCGCAAGTTTTCGTGCAACTTCAATTGCATCTCCAAGGCAAACGATATCGATATCCTTTGTGGGCCTGCCCATGATCTTATCGCGCACAAATCCGCCTACCAGGTATGCGGGCATATCGCTCAACTGCGCGGCTGCCGCTATTTTTTGCAACATCAGCAATTCATCCTTTGTGCAGGAAATGTTCATTGGAAACGCAAGATAAGAAGAGTTAAAACTTTTGATTCGGCATTATCCTTGACCACATTAATAACCGGATCAAATTATCGGCTTAATCCGGCTAATTTTGCCAAACTGACAAGCTGAATATATTATATGGATAAGAGATATTTCCTGGAGAGAAATGAAGAGGAATTGGAGTTTATGCCTATCATTCCCCTTAATGAAGACGATGATGAAAAGGAGGATGGCAAGGCACTGCCCGAGGTTTTACCGATTTTACCTTTAAGGAATACTGTTCTTTTTCCAGGTGTCGTTATCCCCATAACTGTGGGAAGGGATAAAAGCATAAAGGCAGTTGGGGATGCATACAAGGCTGACAAATTGATTGGAGTAGTAGCGCAAAAAGACAGTTCTGTTGAAGAACCTACAGTAAGTGATCTCGAAGATATTGGCACCGTTGCAAAGATCGTTAAGCTGATAAAAATGCCTGACGGAGGCACGACTATCATTATACAAGGCAAAAAAAGGTTTAAGCTGGATGAGGTTATTGAAGACGAACCTTACTTTAAAGCACGTGTATCTTATTTAACAGATGAACAGCCCGCAGAAAACGATGCAAATTTTAAGGCATTGGTCGGAAGCATAAAAGATCTGGCGGGGCAAATAGTTGGTCTTTCACCCAATCTTCCGAGCGAGGCAGGTATCATTCTGAAAAATATTGAAAACCCTTCTTTCCTGATACATTTTGTAAGCAGCAATCTCAGCAGCGATATCAAACAAAAACAGTTATTACTTGAAATCAATGATCTTAAAGCGAGGGCAGAACTGTTGCTTAACCTTATGCAAACGGAACTTCAGTATGCTGAGCTGAAAAATAAGGTAACAAATAAAACCAGGGCCGAACTCGATAAACAACAGCGTGAGTATTTTCTCCAGCAACAAATGAAGGCCATAAAAGATGAACTTGGCGGCGATAATGTTGCAGAGGTGAAGGAGATGCAGAAAAGGGCTGAACAAAAAAAATGGCCGAAGGCCGCGAAAGACATGTTCCATAAGGGTTTGGAGAGGCTTGAAAGAATGCATCCTTCCACGCCCGATTATTCAGTTGTTTACAATCATCTGGACTTAATGCTTGATCTTCCGTGGCAGGAATACACGCAGGATCATTATGATCTGAAAAAAGCAAAAAAGATCCTTGATCATGATCATTACGGAATGGAAAAGATCAAGGACAGGATATTGGAATATTTGGCGGTGTTGAAATTAAAAGGTGACATGAAAAGCCCGATCCTTTGTTTCGTCGGGCCTCCGGGTATCGGTAAAACCAGTCTTGGTAAAAGTATCGCTGCGGCCATTCAAAGGAAATATGTTAGGGTGAGCCTTGGCGGGTTGCATGATGAAAGCGAGATCCGCGGCCACCGCAAAACCTATATCGGCGCAATGCCGGGTCGAATCATTCAATCTATCCGGAAAACAAAATCCGGAAACCCGGTGATGATCCTTGATGAAATCGACAAGGTAGGCAGTGATCACCGCGGCGATCCTTCATCAGCCCTGCTTGAAGTACTTGACCCCGAACAAAACAATACTTTTTACGATAACTATCTTGAACTTGAGTACGATCTCAGCAAGGTTCTTTTTATTGCCACCGCAAACTCACTCAGTTCAATTCAACCTGCATTGAGAGACCGCCTTGAAATAATAGATCTCAGCGGTTATGCAGTTGAAGAGAAGATCGAAATTGCAAAGCGGCATCTTATTCCAAAACAGCTTGAAATGCACGGCTTAAAAAAAGATGCATTTAAATTGAATGACACTGTTATAGAAAGAGTAATTGCGGATTACACAAGGGAAAGCGGGGTGAGAGAACTGGACAGGCAACTTGCAAGTATCATGCGTTACCAGGCGAAGGAACTTGTGATGAAGGGAAAACTGAAGGCAACAGTGACTGCGACCGATCTTGAGAAAATTCTGAACAAACCACGCTACACCAATGAAAGCTACAAGATGGCCAACATGCCGGGAGTGGCTGTGGGCCTCGCGTGGACATATGTAGGCGGTGATATTCTTTTTATAGAAGCACAGCTTATTGAAGGGAAAGGGGAATTGAAACTCACGGGCAACCTCGGAAATGTAATGAAGGAAAGTGCGAGCACCGCTCTAACCTGGCTCTCTGCGAATGCGCGAAAATTAAAACTGGAGCCCTCGGCTTTCACCAAGCAAACTGCCCACATCCACATTCCTGAAGGCGCCGTTCCGAAAGACGGTCCAAGTGCGGGAATTACAATGATGACTGCATTGGCAAGTGCTTATTCGAACCGTAAAGTGAAACCATTCCTGGCCATGTCTGGAGAAATCACTTTACGCGGTCAGGTGCTGCCGGTGGGCGGAATAAAAGAAAAGGTACTCGCAGCAAAAAGAAGCGGGATCAAAGAAATTATTCTCTCAAGCCAAAACGAAAAAGATGTAACGGAAATAAACCCGTCTTTTATTAAGGGAATAAAGTTTCATTATGTAAGAACCATGATGCAGGTGCTGGAACTGGCGCTTGAAGGAGAAAAGAGGTAATTAGAGATGGGAGATTATAGATTAGAGATTATAGATTATAGATTTTAGATTATAGATTTTAGCCACAGGGAGAAAACGAATCCGATTTACAATGTAGGTTTCGTTGCGACTGCTCGCTGTCGCCAAAATGAAACCTGCCTCAAATCATTTCGACCGTAGGGAGAAAAACAGACTACAGACTACAGACTACCGACTACTAACTACGAACTACCAACTACTCCTCCTCTCTCCACTTTTCCAACCAGTCTTTTTCCTTAGGAGAACTTAATGCCTGGGCAACCCCGAGAAAAAATATTCCTGCAACATTGGAAAACAGGAAGAGCATATTATATGTTCGAAAATCTTTTATATCCGTGTATTGAAAGCGGATAAAATCAATGATGTCGAGCACATAGAATACCACCCATGATATGAGGAAGAGCGCGATGATCGCAAGGGAGAAATACCTTACCACCTGCGCCTTATGGTGAAGGGTTCTTTTGAAAAAAATACTAAATGCTGTGATGAAAACCGCTGTAGGAAAAGAGATGAGGAAGACCACATATAAATATTCCAGCCAGGGTACATAACTAAGTAATCCAAATACCAGACGCATTAGAAGGAACAGCAACACTAATGCGGTAATGATACCCAGAACAGCAATCATTATCGTAAAAAATAACCGTAGCAATTTGCCGGGTTCATTTGCCATAGCGCCGGAAGATTTTACCATGTTCATTTTTTGAAATAGCTCAGGTTAGTTTTAGGAGTAAGCGCGAGTAAGGATTCATACATCAACCTGATCGTATTTTCTATATCATCTTTATGAATCATTTCAACCGTGGTATGCATGTATCGTAATGGTATTGAGATGAGCACTGAGGGACAGCCGTCGTTAGCATAAGCAAAGGAATCTGTATCTGTACCAGTGCTTCTGCTCACCGTGCGAAACTGCACAGGAACCTTGTTCTTAACAGCAACCTGCTCCACATGCTCAAGCAGTTTGTTATGCACCGCAGGCCCGTAACACAAAGACGGACCTTTACCACAATGGCATTCGCCTTCAATGATCTTGTTTATCATTGGCGTAGTGCTATCGTGTGTTACATCAGTTATGATGGCTACATCCGGTTTTATTCTACGGGCCATCATTTCGGCACCGCGAAGGCCTATCTCCTCCTGAACTGCATTCACCACATATAAAGAATAAGGCAACTTCTTCCTGTTTTCTTTCAACAAGCGGGCAACTTCAGCGATCATGAATCCGCCGATACGGTTATCGAATGCGCGGCCGATAAGAAAACCGTTCGACAACTCATCGTAACCTTCCTCATACGTTACTACCGCTCCGATATGAATGCCGAGCGCTTCAACTTCCTTTCTGTTACGGGCTCCACAGTCGAGAAAAAGATTTTCAACCTTCGGTTGTGGTTCCTTGCTGTCGTTGTTGCTTAGGCGCGTATGGATAGCAGGCCATCCAAACACAGCTTTTACGATCCCTTTTTTGCCATGAATGAGAACCCGCTTGCTTGGCGCGATCTGGTGGTCTACACCTCCATTCCTTTTTAAATAAAGCAATCCTTCGGGAGAAACATAATTTACAAACCAACTGATCTCATCTGCGTGAGCCTCGATGACCACCTTAAACGTGGCGCCGGGGTTTATTACTCCTGCTGCAGATCCATAAGGGTCGGTGAAAAATTCGTCAACATACGGACGCAGGTAATCCATCCACATCACCTGGCCGCTGCTTTCAAAGCCGGTAGGTGACGGATTATTTATGTAGCTACGTAAAAAGTTGTAGGAAGAGGGTTGGAGAATGTGTTTTGCGGAAGATTTAGCCATAAGAAAATTTTCCCGGCAAAATTAGCCAATACTTGCTAAATATGTAAGCACAGCCGAAAACAACATCAAACCGTCAACAAGAAAATAATAAAAGAAATAACCGCGCTTTATAATTGAAAGACGGTAAATGAGAAAGGTTAATAGCCCCGTTAAAGAAAAAGCCCATAACTGAAGCTCCGAACCGTTGTTATAGCGCAGAAAGAAACCCGCAAGCATGTAAAGTGTAAAAGAAATGATCATTATCATCTGCAGATCTCGCCTGCTAACATCTGTTGCAAGGCTTCGCAAATTGTTCATCTTATCAATTGCGATATCTCTCGAATCAAATATTGCGCACAACATCAACATGAAAAAGAATCGTGCAAGGAACAATGAACATATGGAAGTGGCTGAAACATTGTGCCCGGTAACCGGTATCATCACTGTGATGTAAGTCCACGTAAAAGCAAGAAGCAATGTTTTGAGAAATCCAAGTTTATGCAGTTTTTTCGCGAAGCGAAATGGCCATAAGGGCAGGCTGTAGAGGATGGTTAAAAGGACTCCCGCGGTGAACACTATGGTTAAATAAGGAAGCTGTACGAGGCAATACACGGTAGAGACTGTTCCGAGTAATAATATCAGAATGTTCGAAATATTTCTTTTCAGAAACGGCGAAAAACCGTGACGGGAGAAATGGAACTTGCTAATAAGCCAGTAGAGATTATAACCTGAAAGCGTAGACGAAAACACAAGAACATAAACAAGGGGCCTGATTTCCACGCCGAGCAAAATGTGAGTCTGAAAGCAAAGGGCAGCTGCACAAATGCTTATAAATACTGAGTGTGAGAAGAAGAACCTAAGCCACTTCATCAGGGAAATATGAGAAAGAATGGCTCCGGCGTAACGATCACATTACTTTTATTCTTATCAAAGTCTGTAATATACAC
>JAEZDA010000105.1 GCA_023433345.1 Bacteroidota bacterium
GTTTGTATCACTAAAGAAAGCGCTGTTATTACTACAATGCAAAGAATCGCTCCTCCAACGGTTCCCTCCCAGGTTTTCTTAGGAGAAATTTTTGAGAATGGTGTTTTACCAATGAATGACCCCACTATATAAGCCATGGTATCATTAATCCAAATAGAAAAGATAAGAACACAGGGAATGTCTGGCTTATAACTTCCCAGATCCCCGTTTCTAAAAAATGCGGTTCCCAGGTCAATCATCAAAACGAATGGAACAATGGAATACAAAAGCCCGGCAATCAGGGACACATTCTTTCCACCCGCGGAAATCATTTTCTGTAGCCTGATAAATTCCCAGGTTGACCCAGCTAATATTATAATAAAAAGGAGCGTGTACAGGTAACCGTTAGTAAGCAAGCCGGTTAACATTACCAGTGCAAAAACTATCGCTGTTAATGCCCGGGTTTTAAAAGTTTGAATGTTGAGTGCCACAGGGTCAATTTTGCTGAAAGGGATCACGGGTGTTCCCGCGGGCCATGAGAACAGCCTCACGGGCAAGTATTTTTTCGCGGTCATTTACCGAAACCCGTTTTATCAGAATAAAAAACCCAATCAAAATTACAAGGGTAATCGCTGCAAGCCACCAGGGCACGTGCGGGTCGAGTTCGTCTACGTTGATCTCCTTCTTCTGCAGTGTGAGATAAAAAAGCTGAGCCATAGCGATGGCATTATTAATGAAGTGCGCGAATATATTCACCCATATATTCCTTGTAACATAAAACATCAATCCTAAAGCGAACCCAAGAATTGCCCGGCTAAGAAAGAGATAGATTGACATGTGGATCAGGCTGAAGAGAATAGAGGTAAACACTATCGCAATCCAGGGATTTCGCCACCACTTTTCAAGAAGATTTTGAACTGCTCCCCGAAAGAAGATCTCTTCAAAGAGCGCCGGCACAAAGGCCATTATAACCAAAGCCATCAGGAATTCTGACCAGCTCCCAAGGTGAGACAAAGCTTTCACCTGGCGGTCGTAGGTGTGCTCGATTTGCCTCGCAAGTGCGTCGAGGTCAGGGAAATTAGAAACAATTGATTTAGAAAGCCCGGCAAAGGGCGCAGCAAAAAGATTTGCCGTAAAAATTATGGCAAAACCGAGCAACAGTTGTTTTGCGTTGAAATACCTGCTGAACCCCAGCCAGTGAGGATCGGTTCCGTTCACCACCCAGGAGAAAAGAACTGCCGGCACGCACAAAAGTAAAAAGGTGCCAACCACCTGGGCAAGCCTTGCATAAGCAATATTTTTCGGGTCAAGGAGCAGGTTTTCCAATACTCCGGGTAGCTTATCGGGCGGAACATCAGCGGGCACAATTTGCATCCCTATCATCAATTGGGCGATGCCCGTTAAAATGAGCCCGCCGCCGATAAATACGATGAGAATACCCAACTGGCCAAAACCGCTAAAGCCTTTAACACTTTTGTATTGCATAACGCTGGTTGTAGTAGTACCTTTGCAGCCGCAATATACACAACAATATGCCCAAAATTGGCCCGATAACTTTGCCTGACTTCCCCCTGCTCCTCGCTCCGATGGAGGACGTAAGTGATCCGCCATTTCGTGCAGTTTGTAAGGATAATGGCGCCGATCTTATGTACAGTGAGTTTATCAGCAGCGAAGGACTCATCAGGGATGCGATGAAAAGCAGAAAAAAACTCGACTTCAGCGAAGAGGAAAGACCTTTCGGCATACAGATCTTTGGTGGCGATGAGGAAGCAATGGCAATGAGCGCGCGTATATGCGAAACCGTTAGTCCTGACCTGGTAGATATAAATTTTGGCTGCCCGGTGAAGAAAGTAGTGAGCAAAGGCGCAGGTGCGGGAGTTTTGAAAGACATAGACCTAATGGTTCGTTTAACCGAATCCGTTATAAAAAGCACAAGGCTCCCGGTAACGGTTAAAACGAGACTTGGTTGGGATGACAATTCGAAAAACATAGAAGAAGTGGCTGAACGGCTGCAGGATATCGGGGTTCAGGCCCTTGCCATTCACGGGAGAACGCGCTGCCAGCTGTACAAGGGAGAGGCCGACTGGACGCTTATTGGAAAAGTAAAAAATAATCCACGTATCACGATGCCGATATTTGGAAATGGTGATATTGATAGCCCGCAAAAGGCCCTTGATTACAAAAACCGCTACGGTGTTGACGGAATTATGATAGGGCGGGCAGCGATCGGCTATCCATGGATATTTCGGGAAATAAAACATTTTCTAAATACCGGCGAAATCCTTCCATCGCCAACCCTGGAAGAAAGACTTGAGGTTTGCAGGAAACACTTGCGAAAATCTGTTGAATGGAAAGGTCCTGTGGTTGGTATCAATGAAATGCGCCGCCATTACACCAACTACCTCAAAGGCTTGCCGGGAATAAAGGAGTTCCGGTACAGGCTTGTGACCCTTAATTCTCCTGAGGAAATTGAATCTGTGTTCAACGAGATCTCCGTGCATTATAAAGATCATTCGTTTTCACGCACCCCCATTGAATTGGTAAATTACCACGAGAAGTGCCCTTTATAAACTGAGCGCATCAGTCATTTCTTTAGAAAGCGGATCGACCGCCTCGCTGAACACATGCGTAAGCCTGCCTTGTTCACTTATCAGAAATTTGTTGAAATTCCATGAAGGCGGCCTGTCATTCCATCCATTATGTTTGGCTTCCGAGAGCCATCGAAATACTTTGCTTTGATTTGCCGACTTTATTACGCCCGACCTTTTGAATAAGGGCAGGGTAATGCCGTAATTGATCTTGCAAAAACGCGCGATGTCTTCATCTGAACCGGGTTCCTGATTCTTAAAGTCGTTCGAAGGAAAAATTAGTATCGATAGTTGAGGATACTTAATCGAAAGCTTTTGGAGTGCTTTATACTGTGCAGTATATCCACAGTTTGATGCCGTGTTCACTACCAGTACTTTTTTTCCGCGCAAAGATGAAAAGGAAAATTCGTTTCCGCCGTTGAGGGTTGCACCAAGCAGGTAGAAAGAAGATGGTGCTTCTTTGTGGCCATGAAAAATATGGGGACCGCGTTTCTTTCCTGCGAGGAAGGAAAGTGCGGGATAAAAAAGCTTCAAAAATTTTTGGCGGATCGTCATCTTATAAAAAGCCCATTGAAAAATTACCTTTTCGCCCGGAAGAATTCCTTCATCAATTGTGAACATTCATTTTCGAGTACGCCTCCCGTTAGTAGTGTTTTAGGATGAAAGGGATTTTTATTACCGGTGCAGCGGCGATAACCGTTTTTTTCATCATATGCGCCAAACACAACAGCGCCGATCTTGCTCCAGTATAAGGCGCCGGAACACATCAGGCAGGGTTCTACAGTTACATACAGCGTGGCATCCGGGAGATATTTGCTGCCAAGAAATTGGTAAGCAGTGGTGAGAGCCAGGATCTCCGCATGAGCAGTGCTGTCGTTGAGCAATTCTACCTGGTTGTGCGCCCGGCCGATTATCCTGTTATTCATTACTACCACAGCTCCTACGGGCACTTCGTCTTTTGAAAAAGCCTTCTGCGCTTCAGCCAATGCATCCTTCATATAATCTTCGTCTGTTTTCATGCGCTGTATTAAAAGTAATGGAGTTTCATTTGCAAGATAGCGATTGAATGATTCCGGGATCCTTTCCTCCCAGACCCCGCCTTGTAAACGTTAAGAGTTCATGTATACGGCCTGGTGCGCGCGATTGTTGATCTATGTCAAAACATCGTTGGCCTTAAAGTTGTAAATTCGCATACTAACCCGTACTATTTCTTCACGTTATAAATTATTTAATCATGGCATTTACACTTCCGTCTTTACCTTATTCACACGATGCGCTGGAACCGCATATAGATACGCAAACCATGCAAATTCATCATGGTAAACATCACCAGGCATATGTTGACAATTTGAACAAAGCTATCGCGGGCACACCGCATGAAAATAAATCTCTCGAAGAACTGGTGGCTTCTGCAGGCACGATCAGCCCTGCAGTGAGAAACAATGGTGGTGGCCACTGGAACCATACTTTTTTCTGGGAGAGCATGAGCAAATCCGGCGGAGGAAATCCTTCAGGAAAATTGATGGAAGCGATCAACCGGGATTTCGGTTCATTTGATGCGTTTAAAGAAAAGTTTTCGCAAGCCGGTGCAACAAGATTTGGTAGTGGCTGGGCATGGCTGGGTGTTAAAGACGGTAAACTTGAAGTTTGCAGTACTCCAAACCAGGATAATCCATTGATGGATGTTTCAGAATGCAAATGCAAACCTATACTTGGAGTTGATGTTTGGGAACATGCATATTATTTGAAATACCAAAATAAAAGACCTGACTACCTTGCCGCTTTCTGGAATGTAGTAGACTGGAAAAAAGTGGAAGAAAGATTTAGTGCAGCTTCCTGATAATTTCATTTTGATTTTAATGAGCCACCGACCCCGGTGGCTTTTTTTATGGTACGGGATCAGCACCATGACCACCCCAGGGGTTGCATCGAAGTATTCGTTTCAAAGCAAGATAGAATCCCTTTAATGGTCCGTATTTTTTAAAAGCTTCGAGAGCATACTGGGAACAGGTAGGAGTAAACCTGCACTGCTTGCCAAGCCATGGCGAAATTGCCACCTGGTAAAGCCTGATAAGGGCAATGAAGGGGAGACTAAGTAAGTGTTTTAAAGTCTTCATTGCTCAGGCGGATTAATCGTTTAAGAATTTTTTCAAAGTCGTCCATTACCTCCTTCTGCACAGGCAAAACCTTGCCGGTAAACAGGAAAAACACATTGAGCCCTTTATTACTTTCAGCGAGAGATCTTTCGAGAAATGATTTTTGTAACCTGTATGCTTCGCGCATCAAACGTTTTATACGGTTTCGATCGGTCGCTTTTTTCAGATTACCGCTCGATGCGCCAATACCCGCAAGCAGTCCGGAAGGCGTTTGCATACAATACACACGGTAAGGCATATGCGAAAAACGAAAACCCTTCTTGAAAAGATCTCCTATTACCTTTCGGCTTTTCAGCTTTTCCTTCCGGCCGTAAAAATATCGTTGCCTGTTCTCCAAGAAAATAAAATTAGTGAATAGATGGGCGTAAAATGAAAAGCTCCTGTAGGAACAGGAGCTTAATAACGAAGTGCAATAAATGCTATCTATTTTTTTGAACCGTGTTCGTCAGAAACTGTAAGCTTATGACGACCCTTCGCCCTGCGGCTGGCCAAAACCTTACGGCCATTGGCATCCTGCATACGCTTGCGGAAGCCATGTACAGATTTCCTGCGGCGTGTATGCGGTTGGTAGGTTCTTTTTTTTCCTGGCATTGTATTATTTTTTTCCTTTTACAAAAATTGTTTCTTTTCTCCAGCAGGCACCATCCCGCTGTTTGTGAAAGGACGGCAAAGGTAGGGAAAAAACCAATTTGATGATTTGGAAATTTGATGATTTGGTAATGGTTGGGAGGAAGCTCTGTTAATTAGAAAATATGAGAATGTGTTGATCACAGTTTACTCTAACCCGGCGTCAAAAGCTTTGCACATCAGCACATTGCCATACAGGAACTTTGTTTTGCAGAGTGCAAACGCTGAATTTGGCCTTACGATCCTCCCACCTTATCCCGTACCCGGCTTTTTTGTGAGATTCTGGAGAGTTGGATTGAAATTTTTAACGGGGGATTTCCATCGAAATGCCGCCGAAACTTCCTTTTTGCAGAGCATTTGGTCTTTTAAGCAGAAAAAGTACCCCGAACAGGTTAATTTTTCAGTGCTCTTTAGGCCCAAGGGAAAATTGGGAAATTTTACAGTATCATCAAACTCAACACACACGGCGCAACGGGACCAGATGGGGAGACCGGGTACTTGAAAACGTGAACCCTTAGTGAAACTTCGATTTCCCTATCTAAACTCAGTCTCTGATTCTAAAACGCATCAATCTCACATTTACGGCTCATTCTCATTTCACGCTCACATGCTCTGCTTCCACCCTTTCTCCAAAAAAGAGGGAAGCGTGAGAATCGAAATGATCGGAAGAGCCAGTAGTGGCAAACCTCCTTGTATTGCCCTTTGAACATCGCGATTCAATTTCCGGGTGCCGTTCAAGATAATCAGCCAGGCTGCGCGCCACTATTTCACCCTGCGACACTATCCGGATGTTTCCCGGAAGAAACTCGCGGATCTTATTTTCCAGCACCGGGTAATGAGTACATGCCAATAGCACGGTATCAATTGCGGGGTCCTTTTCTAAAAGGCCATCGATATTTTGTTTAATGAAAAAATCCGCGCCCGGCGTATTATACTCATTGTTCTCCACCAGCGGAACCCACATCGCACATGCCTCCTGAACAACCTTTAAGGAGGGAAAGAATTTTGCCGTTTCTATAAGGTAGGAGTGCGACTGAACAGTGCCCTCTGTTCCGAAAATGCCCACATGCCCCGAAGTTGAATACCTGCCAATAACTTCGGCGGTTGGCCTGATCACTCCCAGTACACGTTTATCCTTTCCGAATTTATGAAGATCTTTTTGCTGTATAGTTCGCAATGCTTTTGCCGATGCGGTGTTGCAGGCAAGTATCACCAGCTGGCAATCCTGCTTAAAAAACCATTCCACGCATTGCAGCGTGTATGCGTACACGGTATCAAAGTCGCGTGAACCGTAAGGCGCCCTTGCATTGTCGCCCAAATAAAGGTAATCGTATTGAGGAAGCACTTGAACAAACTCCTTTAGGATGGTGAGCCCCCCATAACCGCTGTCAAAAACTCCGATCGGTTTCATTTTCTAAAAATAAGAAAGCCTCCGCTAAGGGAGGCTCTCAAATATAATGCACTAAAATGTTACGGTTTCTTTGCCGGTGCAGGAACTGTATCCTTTATGCCAAGCTTCTTCTTAACCAATGGCAGAATATCATCAGCTGGCGGAGCAACAATCACGGAATTGATATCAAAAACATAGGTGTAGCCGCTCTCTTTCGCAACTGCTTTAATTGCATCCAGAGCTTTGGTGCGAAGCGGGGCGATCATTTCCTGAGCTTTACGTTGGTACATTTCCTGGGCCTGTTGATTCCAGTTTTGCACTTTTTGATAAAGGTCGATCAATTCTCCTCTCTTTATCTCTTTCATGCTTGCTGAAAGCTTCATTGAGTCGCGAACAAAAAGACTGTCCTTCATGCTAAGGTCCCTCATCATATCCTGGCCTTGCTGTGTAAGATCTGCCTGGTATTGCTTAAGATCGTTATCAGCTTTTTCAGCTTCCGGCATATCAGAGATCAGATCTTCAGTGGAAATATAACCGATCTTATTCTGAGCAGATGCGGTAAACATTCCCAGAGCCATCAAGCACACAAAAAATAATTGTTTCATTACGTTGTTTAATTTTCTATTTGTATTAAGTGATAAAAATATTCCCTTCTGTTGCGCGAAAAAAACCAATTACCATTTATTTAACGCCAATGCTGCGCAACACTTCTTCGCTCTTATCCAATTTTGGGTCGGCAAAGATAACTGTTATTCCTTCACTTTTGTCCAGTATAAAATCGTATTGTTTCTCCGTAGCAAGCTTCTGAACTGCGTTATAAACCCTGTCCTGGATCGGTTTTATCAGCTCCTGCCTTTTCTTAAAAAGGTCTCCCTCAAAACCGAAGCGTTGCCTTTGAAGATCACGCAGTTCTTTTTGCTTATTAAATAATTCATCCTCCCTTTTCTTTTTAAGATCATCGGGCAACATTACCTGTTCAGCATCATACTCTTTATACATTCTGTCCAGTGTTGCCTGCTTTTGATCAATTTCCTGCTGCCACAAAATGCTGAACTGGTCAAGCTTTCCCTGCGCATCACGGTACTCCGGAATTTTTTCAAGAATAAATCTTGAGTCGATCACTGCATAACGTTGTGCACTCACGCTCATGGTAAGTACAAGGCCTATCAACAAAGAAAAAACAGTTTTCATGATGAAATTTTTTTTTCGTGATTAAATTATTCTGGTTCCTGGCCCAGCATGAAAGTAAACTTAGCCGCGCCTTTCAACCCACCATCAGGTGTATACCTGTCGAAGCCGATTCCGTAGTCGAAGCCGAGCAATCCGAACATTGGGAGGAAGAACCGCATACCAAGCCCGGCAGAACGACGAAGTTTAAAGGGATTGTAATCTTTAAAATTATACCATCCATTTGCCGCTTCAAAAAATGCCAGTCCGAAGATAGTACTGCTCGCGTTTGTAGAGAAAGGATAGCGCATTTCAACAGTATACTTATTAAATATGGTGAAGTATTCAGATGGCGTGATACCATCCGGATTCACTTTGGGGTTTGAACTGCTGTAAACAGGATAGCCTCTGTGTGCAATGATATCGTAACCGAGAAGCGCTGTGGTATTACTCAAACCTGCATCGCCAACCTGGAAACGCTCAAAGGGAGAAATTTCAAGATCAGAATTATACCTTCCGATAAATCCATACTTAGCGGCAGCACGTAAAATTAACTGCTTATTATTATCAGCGCCGCGTGCCCGCCCGATCGGAACATACCATTCGCCGTTGAATCGCCACTTATGAAACTCGGGCAGTTTATATTCATTTGCATCGCCCTTTGTAATTCCCAAAAGCGAGTATGGAAGAGTGAACTGCCCGCTTAGCATAAAGCTTGAACCGCTGGTAGGGAATATCGGGCTGCCTCCGGTGGAATTACGCAACAGCGTCACCTTAGCACTGATGTTGGTGGAAGTTCCGGTATTGATACCGCGGAAAATGTTAGGATAATTCTTCAGCTTGTATTGCTGGAAATTCAAACTGTAAATAAGGTTGAAATAATCATCAGGCCATTTAAGCTGCTTACCCAATGCAAGGCCGAATCCAACAGTTTTTACATAGCTCTGGCTGCCGCATGAGCGACATGGAAGACCGAAAGAATCGTATGCGTTAGAATATTTCGTATTGAAGTAACTTATAGAAAAAGAATTTCGTTTCTTTCCTCCAAGCCAGGGTTCTGTAAAGGAGAAGTTGTAAGCCCGGTATGCACGGCCGTTCGACTGGATGCGGGCACTGAGCTTCTGGCCATCTCCGCCGGGCAAAGGATCCCAGCTTGATTTTTTAGTGATATTCTTTATTGAGAAATTGTTGAAGGTAACACCCAGGGTTCCGGTAAGCCCGATGCCACCACCGAAACCTGCAGATAATTCAAGCTGATCGGCCGATCGTTCCTCTACCTGCCATTCAATATCCACAGTGCCATTGTCAGAATTAGGAATAACATTCGGGTTGATCTTTTCAGGATTTAAAAAGCCGAGTTGCGCAAGCTCCCGTTGTGTACGAATGATATCTGAACGGCTGAATTTATCTCCCGGAATTGTTCGCATTTCACGGAGGATAACATAATCTTTCGTTTTATCATTTCCTGTCACCGTTATTCTGCCATAGGTTGCCTGCGGGCCTTCTGTCATTCTCAACTCAAAATCTATCGTATCATTATACACCGCAGTTTCAACAGGTTCAACACGGAAGAAAAGATATCCGTCATCCTGGTAAAGGCTTCCGATATCGCCTCCCTCAGCAGTGAGCTGGCGGCCTAATCTTTTGTCGAGCTCTTCAAGGTTGTAAATATCTCCCTTTTTAATGCCGAGCAACACATTTAAAATCGAATCAGAATATTTTGTATTTCCCTTCCAAACCATGTTTCCGAAATAATACTTCCGACCTTCTTCAACAAGGATGTCGATGTTCATATTTCCTTTGGTGTTGTAAAACTGGGTGTCTGCAACGATCTGCGCATCCCTGTAACCCCGGGAGTTGTAAAAGCTCAAAATCCTGCTTTTATCTTCCCGGTATTTTTCTGCATTAAATTTAGCGCCGCTGAATAATTTGAAACGGAAGTACGGATCTATATAATCTTTTGTTTTCGACAATGATAAAAAACCCGCGTCCTTTGCATAATCTTTAAAGCTTATGCCTGATGTTGAATCACCATAGGGACTTATCACTTTTTCAGGGAAGAGCGTAAACTTCGTCATCTCCTTTGTGCCCTTCATTTGCTTTTTCAGCCGAAGGTCTGCTTGCGTTTCGTTGCCGGTGAAGTTGATGTAATTTATTTTTACCTTTTTTCCTTTGTTAATTATGAAGTTGAGGGAAACGGTGTTATTTGGTAAGGATGTTTCCACCATATCAACCTGCACATTTCTATATCCTTTGTCGCTGTAAAATTTATTGATCATCTCAACGGCGCTCAGCTTCATATTTTCCGTGAGTACGCGATCTTTCGAAAGATTAAGTTTGTTGGTAAGATCATCGCGTTCGCCTTTTTTAATGCCGGTAAATTTGAAGTCTATGAGGCGCGGCCTTTCCACGAGTTCGATCTCAACATAAATATCAGTGTCCACCAATTTTGTAAGATTGATCTTTACATCAGATACAAGATTCTGCTTCCACAATTTGGAGATCGCTTTTGCGAATACATCGGTGCCGGGTATCTGCACCTTATCTCCCACCGCCATGCCGGAGATAGAAATAATGAGATTATGATCGAAAGATTTGGTGCCGGAAACGGTGATGCCTGCAATGCGGTATTGTTTCGGATAGCGCTGCTGAAAAATTTCAACGAGAGGATTTCCAGATGCAGGGATCGTGTCAGTTTGCGCAATAATTCCGGAACTAAAAAGCAGGCAGACGAGTGTCAGGCAAACGTTTTGGTAAATCCTCTGCATCAAAAATTTTTTACGGTCGGCAAAATAAGCCCATTAATCAATACAATATGTTAAGCCACTCCTAAATCAAATAATGCATTTGATGCATATTTTACGGAGGTGATTTTATTCTTCGTTCCTGCTTTCCTCCCTGATTTGGCCGCCGGTTTTTCCAAATCTCCGCTGCCTGCCCTGGTAATCAAGAATTGCTTCGTAAAGATTTTCTTTCCTGAAGTCCGGCCAGCGTACGTCTGAAAACACGAGTTCTGCATAGGCGATCTGGTAAAGAAGGAAGTTGCTTACGCGATATTCGCCTCCTGTTCTTATCAATAATTCCGGATCGGGAAAGTTGCCCGTGGAAAGATGGTCGCCGATGAGCTCATTGGTGATCTTATCAGGGTCGATACTTCCTGCCTTTGCTTTGGCGGCGATCTTCTTGACAGCTTCGAGAATCTCCCATCGTGAGCTGTAACTCAGTGCCATCACGAGATTGAGGCCGGTGTTATGCGATGTTTCGCGGATCGCTTCATTAAGTTCTGCAGAGGCGTTGCCCGGAAGCATGCTCACATCTCCGATTACATGCAGTTTGATATTATTCTTATTAAGTGTGGGAACTTCCTTTCGAATAGTGTCTACCAGCAGCTCCATCAAACCATTCACTTCATAACTTGGCCGGTCCCAGTTCTCAGTACTAAATGCATACAAGGTGAGATATTCAACTCCCAACTCCGCGGCGCCCTCAACAATATCACGTACGCTCTCCACACCATGAAGGTGCCCGAACAAACGGTCATGCCCACGTTCCTCTGCCCAGCGCCCGTTTCCATCCATAATAATGGCGATGTGTTTCGGCAGATTCCGAAGATCTATGCTGTTTTTTGCTCCCATGAATTGTTGAAGTGATCAGGCGCAGGCCATATCAGGGGCGCAAAAGTAAACAAATTTGAGGGAAGTATAAGCGTTACCGACAAGCCTGAAACGACCGGATTAAAAGGAAGTTGGACAGCGGTAGGTACTGATATTAAAGGAAATCCCTATTTCAGCGATCATGTATTGATCTTTCTGTTTAGCATTTCCTCTTTGCTGCCCTTCCTGGAAACGGAAAGACTTTTCAATTTCATACGCCCTGTCCTGCAACAATGCCGCTGTGGAAGGAAGCCCGTTAGCGGTATTCGGAAACTTATCGATGCCTACATAGGTTTTGCTGACATCATCCAGGTAATCAGTTGTTGTAAAACGATTTGCGATCTCAACCGAGAGGTTAACTTTTTCAGACAAATTGTATTTGATGCCAACCCCGAAAGGAATGCACATGGCCATAGTACTGTATTGCTTCCTTCCGTCGTAATTCGCGTTCTGCCCTTCTGTGCCGAGCGGCCTTAAAAATTCTTTGGTTCCCGCCAAAAATGCATAAGGATCGTAAGAGAAGGCGCCAACTCCCAGCGTTACATATGGCGTGAACTGGTAGTCAGGGTCATTGGGCACAAAACGGAAGAAATTAAAATCTCCCTGGATCGCGAATTCCCAGATGTTCGAATTGAAACTAAGGTTGCGAAGTTTTTGAAACTCGTTCTTGCTATACTTATCTGCATAGCCTACCTGCGCATAGTGCGCAGAAACCCGCATACCGATATAATTTCCGAATTGTTTTCTGAAAAACAGTCCCACAGCAGGTTTCGGGCGATTCAGACCGGCCCTGTTGTTGAGGTCTCCGAAGTAATGAGCGGCACCCAGTGAGAAGCCGAATTCGCCAAGAATTTCATTACCATCCTGAGCGGAAGATGTGAGGCCGGCAAAAAGAATGCTGGCCATTATTAATATGCGTTTCACAGATGAAGTTTTAAGTAGAATTCTTATCGTGCAAAATAAGATATGTTTTTCAAAATACGGGTGCCTGTTTGCTTTTCCTGCTACTAAGGCGCCTTTTCAATTCTGAGGCCCGCGCTCAGCACATGCGGTAAAGGATCGTTTCTCATGATATGATTTATTGAAAAACTGTATTTACCGGGTTTCGCAAATCTTCGCGGCTGGCCAAAAATTAGTTTTCTCACTTCCCATATATCATTCATACCTGTTCCTTCCCAGCCTTCACGGTCATTCCCGAGAACAAGGTCCATTTTCTGATAGCGCATTGAATCACCCGGACTCATAACGCCTACATTCAGCCATATATTATTGTAATTATAAGAATCAGTATGACGCAACACTATATATATATTATAATAGGAAGTGGTGTCGGTGATGTTGAAAGAGCCCGTGGCAGCAAAATCACGCGTCCACCTGTTATTTGGAACAGGCGTATTTTTTTCAAACACTTCGATCTGCTGGCAGGAGTGCAGCATCGAAAGAATGACAAGGCAAACCGGAATTAAAAGTTTATTACAGAATGATCTTTTCATAATTACAAAACGTTCAACACCTGCTCTTTTGCTTTTTCAAGTTCATCCTTCATTATTACCACGCATTTTTGAATATCCGCATCGTATGCCTTGCTTCCGGTGGTATTGATCTCCCTACCTATTTCCTGCAAAATAAAAGAGAGCTTTTTTCCTTTTCCTTCGGAATCATTATCTATTACACTCAAAAAATATTCGCAATGTTGTCTCAGTCTTATCTGCTCTTCATGAATGTCGATCTTTTCCATGTAGTAAATAAGTTCCTGTTCAAGCCTGTTGTTATCAATATTTTCCTTTCCTACATGCCGCTCAAGAAGTTGATCGATCTCCTGCCTGATGCGGGTCATCCTGTTAGGCTCAAAGGCAAGAATGTTTTTTTCCTGCTCTTCGATTTTTATTATCCGGTTTCTCAGATCATTTCCGATCGACCTGCCTTCTTCCTCACGGTGAGCGTTCAATTCATCAAGTGCAGACTTCAGAACTTTCTGAAAATCTTTAAAATCAGAATCGTTCAACATTTCTGTGGAAGGTGTTACAACTTCCGGTAAGCGAAGAAGCGCACTTAATACCGCATGGGTATCCAGGTTCAGTTCAGATGCAAGTGCGGTTATCTGCGTATGATAAGCTCTTATAAGATCAGTATTGATCACTACAGGCTTTGCAGCACCATTTTGCTTGATAGTTACATAACAATCGATCGTTCCCCTGATCAGGCTTTCCTGCAAAAGGTTTCTGATATCGAATTCGTATGGCTTAAGAAGAGGCGGAAGTTTGAGCTGCAATTCAAACTGCTTTCCATTGAGGGAGCGCACTTCCACCAAAAATGTTTTGTCTCCCACAGTTTGCTCAGCCCTTCCGAAACCCGTCATCGATTTTACCATAGCAACTATTTTACGCAAGATAAACTATTAGACGATTTGAGTTAGAGATTTGAGATGCCCTGGCAACTGGCAAAAATCAGCAACGCTTTGGGCTAATGGATATTTAGTACCGGCTTTAAATACGGGCGATAGTTTTTCATGGCAGCATCGTTGCGTCGCAATCACTTTTACTGCATACCATTTGTCAGCAGTTAAGGATCAATTTCAAGATCAATTTTGAAAGAAGTAAAAACTAAAATGAGAAAAGGCGCTCCTGTTTACGATTTGAAAACTGCTGAAAATAGATCTTCAACTAAATAATAAAGCCCGGCGTGTGGGCCAGGCTTTGTTATATGGATGGGTTAGTAAGTACAGGGATACAAATCCCTTTCACAATATTAAAAATAATTTTACCGATACAGAAAAATATTTGCAACTATTTTATTCACATTTTTTTCCGGCTTGTGGAAAAGGGCGCTATGAAAATTCCTTCATCACAAAAGCAATTTCATTTTCATTATTCATCTTCAAAAACATGATCGGCTGAAAGCTGCATGAATAAAGAGATACAGGCCGCAATAAAATTTGCCTGCAGTGAAGGGAGAAAATGTTTTCATGTTTTACCAGCAAAAAAGCAGTTGCAACAGGCTAAAATAATAATGAAACTTTTTTTGCTCGCGAGCCTTGAAATACTGCAGAAAGTTGCAATCACATGTACCTTTATCAAAAAACGATCATGCAGTTTCCTTCTCCTGTTTCTATTT
>JAEZDA010000115.1 GCA_023433345.1 Bacteroidota bacterium
TAGAAACAGATGCAGTTGAAATAGACCCCGAGTCCTCACTGGAAGCTTCGTTAAACTTCGGTAATTCACCAAGGAGCAAAAGGCTCAGGTTGCATTGTAATCCGATTCAGGAATTTGTTCCGCCCGAAGGGCGCAAATACGACCTCATCATTTGTAACCCACCTTTCTTTTCTAACAGCTTAACCTCCCCTGAACAAAAAAAGAATCTTTCTAAGCATGAAAATAATCTGTCGATCGATGCATTGCTCAGCATCATCTTTAGTTTGCTAAAGGATGACGGGTTTGCGTTTTTACTTCTTCCATCGAGCCGCGATACTTTCGAAAGTATTGCAAGTGAAGCAGGATTACATCTCCATAAATGCATGAAGGTTCAGCAAACGCCGAATCATAGGCCGTTCCGCAGCATGTATTGTTTGGGCAAACAAAAGCCGGCGACGGTTTTGCAGGAAAACATCATAATAAAAAATGAGACTAACGGATACTCAGACGAATTCAAGATCCTTCTGAAACCGTATTACTTAGCCTTATAGCTTCCCCTGAGGGAGGAACTGCGGCTTCTGCATATTCACGCATGTATTCATAAGGCGCATTGAGAACTCCCTTTACAACTATACTGGCGCGGTCGATTGTGGCACTGCCTCCTTTCAAAATATCAGCTAAAACAAACTTGATTAACTGTTCTCCAAAATAGCGGCTTGCGTCCCGGGGCAATTCATTTGGCAGATTACCGACGGCCATTACATCAACCGACCCGGAAAGATAGGGCGCAGTGCGTTCACCCGTCATGCGATCTACGCCGTAAACGGGGTCTTCAATTGTAGAATCTCCAAGGTTACAAGGCACCGATCCATGATAGTCATCAGTAACGTCAGCAATAGTTTTTATGCGGAAGTCAGCCCGCTTCATATCTTCCATTTCGAATAGGCGCGGAATATTCTTATCCCAGTATATTCCGTTCATCAGTATGTCTGTCTGGGAAAGAAATGGTTCAAACTTGCACCTGTATTTTTCGGGATGTGCATGAAATTCTTCACGGTTATAGCTTCCTGAATTTGTTTCATAGAGATTAGCACCTTTGAGATGAACATAAGCCGGGTAGCTAAATTCCTTTTGAAGAAATTCATCTGGCTCAACTTCATGTATTCCCATCAGGTTCATAATTTCCTGGAGACCATGCGCAACACGTCCGCTACCGGTGATTGCGATCTTAATATTCGGGATCGACAAACCGAAATATGTATGGATAAGGTATTGAAGGTTTTTAGATGAATTCACTTTGTCCAGCAGAAACGCGCCGGTTCTATTGCCATACGCGCGCATACCGTTGTGAGCCCCCACTATACCGGCGAAAAAACCAAAACCTATGATCCTTGTGCCATCGTCGTGCTCAAGACATTCATAATCGATCAATGTTATTTTCTTCCGGATGATCTCCTGAAGCAAATGTTGATTGTATGATTGCAGTTTCTTTGTATGGGAGAAAAAGAGATAGGTCTTTCCTTCAATCAGCATCTCCACGGGCACTTCCTTGATTCCTAAAAGTATGTCGCAGTCAGAAAGATCTTCCACTACTGGAACACCCGCAAGGTCATAGTCTTTGTCAGGAAAACAACGCGTATCGGAGCTTTGAGCAACGATCTGAATTCCTTGTTGCGTTCTGAGTATCCACCGACATTGCGCCGGAGTAAGGGCCACCCTGTTATCGGCGGGAACTTTCCCCTCCCTGATCAATCCTATCTTCAAAGCAAGCAGTTTTGTTCGCAATTTACAAATAATCTTAGCGGCATTAAGGAATAAGGGCTCTTGAAATCAGTTTTGCTGACCAGTATCATGTATGATTTTTTTCCTGCAGATGAAAGATCAGCGAAACAAAAACGGGTTGCCAATAAATGCAACCCGTTTGTGCCCAGAACAGGAATCGAACCTGCACGCCCTTGCGAACGACAGATTTTGAGTCTGTTGCGTCTACCAGTTCCGCCATCTGGGCCGATGGGCTGCAATATTACACTAAAGGAGATTTTTCACCAAAAACTTCTGAGAGCATAATGAAGATTGATTTACCTTTTAATCACCTACCTCATTTTTTCGCATAAAGTCAAATGCACCCTTGCGCAGATTTATATTGTGTTCCAACCACGCTTTTAAACATGCAAGAAAATTTGCCCAGCCCTCCGTGTTCCCTCTCATCCAGGTAATTCCCGCCTCATTATTATCCTTTGCTGATTCGATAACAGTTACGATTGATGAGTCTTTGCCTGCATACTCGATCTTTATCTCTACAGTTGTTTCCTCAGGGCCTTCTCCCCAGGTAAAACGAATGTCGCCAGGTTTAACGGTCATGACTTTTACTTCAAACTTTTCCGAAAATTCAGGAAACATCCATTGCACGCTTGCACCTTCCGTCATTTCGCCGCTTCCCCAGGAGATAAAAAAATTTTTCATTGTCTCCGGGTTAACAATAGCATTGAGCACAACATCCACTCTGCGGGATATTTGAATTTTTGCTTTTGCATATAATCTTTCCAACACTTTATAGTTTAATTAACGATTGCCAATTGATTTCGTTTATAAAATAATCAAGCCAATTATCACCGTTCGCATTCCGTTTGTCCAATAGATGATGATGTGAATTTTTACCAACTGCTGGTACAAGTGCCGTTGATACCATTCAACTATTTTTCATTTGTCGTGTAAGCTAACTTGGTTGAACAAAATAAAAAACATCTTTTCACATCAACCTCAAAGATTATGAAAACTCTATCATCAATTACCTTCTTTCTTTTTGCGATCATTTTCAGTGCGGGCGCGCAAAGTTTCACCGCTGAACAATATCCTAAAATGATTGTAAAAACAGTTACGGAAAAATTCCCTGAAACCGAAGACATAGACTGGAGAATGAAAAACAACCTCTACGAAGTGGAAATTGACGGACCTGCGGATAAGAACACCTGGATGCGTTTCGACCATTCCGGAAATCTCTTGGCACAGAAAGAACATATTTCGCCTGCCTATCTTCCTGCCAGCGTATCTGACCTGGTAGTTCAAAAATTTGCCGGCTACAAAACGGTGAACACGGAAAAAATGCAGACCGAAGGAAAAACTTATTACCAGGTGTCGCTTAAGGGAAGAGGCGGGAAATCAGAAAATCTTGTTTTTACCGAAAAGGGCGAACTGACCAACGAAATTTTATTCTGGAACTAAAAGTTTCCACTCGCACCTCCACCACCAAAGTCTCCTCCTCCAAAGCCACTGGCGGATGAGGCTTTGGCGCTTGGGGCGTTTGCAGCGATCAATACTTCGATCCAATTAACCTTCTCCCTGTTTTCATTCACGCTGTAAACAAATCCGTTCCGCTCATTTTTCAACAGATTCATTAAGACCACTACGATAACCGAAAGTAAGGCTCCGAATATAGTCATCCATTCAAAAGCGTTTGTACTTCCGGTAAATACATAAACCGCATACACCGCAAATAATATTGCTATGATGGAAATATGCAGCGCCACAATGTCCTTCCATTTAATAGCATAAAGCAGTAAAATTAGCGGGAACAATACTGTGGTGACCCTATAGAGGATTTTAAAAAATTGATCAGGAAAACCAAAACCGTCGAGGGTTTTGACACAAAAATAATTGCTGAAAAATATCGCACAGGCCAGCAGGCAATAAGCTGCCAGTCGTAAACCGGCAGAATATTCAGCCGGAAAATGCCGAGCGGGGCTTCTTAAAAAATAGTAAACCCCCAACGCTGCAAAAGTCAGCAGGAGGGAAAAGATAAACGCAGGTGCAACATTTTCCAGGAACATCGACAAAGAAATAAACAAAAGCACAACTGCAAAGCCTGCCATCAACGCACTTAAAAACCTTAAGTAAAGAAATACCGAAACGATTGCTCCCAGAGCTAAAGCGAGCCATACCGGTGCGGAGAATAAAGACCCCGCCGCTACCATACTAAAGATCACAATCGAGCAATGCAGCGCTTCGTCTATACCTGACTGGTAGTGCTTTCTTTTTTTTGCAAAATACCCTGCAAAAAGCAAGCATGTGCCGCCGAGGATGACTGACAAGATGCCGAGAGCCATCTCCGAACTGGGTGAGCCCGCAACAAGCCATAGCAACGCAAATACAAGTGCTATAATAAATAAACTCAGCAGAAACAATCCTAAGCGCACAAAGAAAGAGGGTGAATAAAATGGATAAGGATGCAGGGCGTTAAAGGCTTTCCATTCATCTTCCTCTTTTTTCACTCCGGCAACTTGTACTTGCCCGTGCATATTAAAATTTGCAATATCCTCCCGGTTAAAAACAATCATTTCCTGAGTTTTTTATGATGATCGATCAGGATGAAAGCAATGAGCCCGGCAGTCAGTAAAAAATAGAATATACCGATGTACGCGGCCGACATTCCGCGGAACGAAACCGTATCAAGAAAGCGTATGAACAGGTATGAACAACCGATATAGATATAAATCAGCGTAACAAGCAACTGTGCAAAGGATTTTTCCTTGAATGCTTTTCTGTAAAAATAGACTCCGAACAACAGTAAAAGTGTTGTATACACTAAGATATTCAAATTGAAAAGACCTGTGAGCGCTGAAATAAAGGCAAGGTTCAATGCCGACCAGCGGAAGACGCTGCCAAAGTGTGCTTTGAAGTTGTCTTTTTCAGATGCCCAAATTATTACTTCAAAAAGAACAACTAACGCGAAACCAGTGGAGATAAGAGGTACACTCATCTCCCACTGAAGAATTCCATATGCACGTTGTGTAGAAACAATGCCTGCCCATGCTGCAAGGTTAGTAATGGCCATCCCCAATACGCCTGAATGATCATAAAAATATGCCGCAAAGAATAAAAGAACCATCGGAATAAAAGTAGCAAGGCCGTAACGGCTTCCAAAAAAATTGAAGCGAAACTGCAGATAGGCTATAGTTGTAAGTAGGGTTAGAGCGCCCAGCAAAATTATAAAATCGAACACGGCTTGTTTTTCGACTACGCGTTCACGTGAGAATGGAGACTTTTTGATATAGCCATATACAAAACAGGCGATGGATATGGTGGCCACCGCAGTTACCGCGATCATGTGGACGGTATCACCACTACTCTCGTAAAGGACGCCGGCAATCCCCGCAGAGAATATGAGTAAGCCGGCCAAAAGTAAAATCCGCAGTTCCTGGTAAACAGATATCACCCTTTGCGGGGCAGGATATTTTTTTGATGGCAATGAATTGGTCACATCAGGCATAGCTTAAATTAAACAAAATCATTCACTGGTTAAAATAACCTTGAAAATTGTTTATTTCCTATTGTGCGTTGAAAATAATCAGGCCATTTTTAATGCGAACAAAATTCACTTAATCTAAAATTCCGCACCATGAAATTCATGATACTTATTGTCACTTTCCTTTTATCAGTGTTTTCTTCTTTTGCTCAGAAAAGAAATGCAAATGATATACAGGCTGTTTCCGGAAAGGAAGGTCTGAGGCCGATCGATATCACAATTGTTATTAATGGATCCACCGTTAGAATTTCAGGGACGGTCCGGATCAACATGCTAACCTCAACGATGATATTTGAAGGAAATATAACCGTAGCAGGCAATGGCGAAAGCGTTCAGATACCGGTTAGTTACAATGGCCCGATGAAAAAAGGCCCCTATAAGAATATTTTTACAAGGGGCGCTTTAACTGACAATGAATTTGAAATAGCCGATTGGATCAGCAGCAGGCTGATGCTCCAAACGGGCAAGGCAACCTTTGAGCAGGAGATTTTAGAAGAACAAAGCCAACCCATTAAGCAATGAGCAGAAAAATCATAATGACGGCTGCCGCCATGATCCTTTGCATAAACGGCTTTTGTCAGGAAGAAACCTGGCATTTCCGTTATAATTTTAAAACTGCTGCATACATCCAGCTCGCAATGCTTTCAAAAGAAACAAAGGTGTTTGAGAGCAACATTATCTGGCATACGGTAAGGGATAAACGCTTTATGCTGATCTTTCTTGAAGAGGTTGAAACAGTGTCGGACATTGAAGAAGGTATCAAAAAGGAAAACTGGAACGATACTCTCCTATTTGATTTCAACACATTCAGAATGTATTCCGCAATGGAGAAGAAAAGTTATTTGTTCAATGCGACCCAGCTTCACCTCAACTCATCAGGAAAATATGTTTCTTTGGATACCCTGATCGACTGCTCTGCAAAGGCACATTACCTTGCGAACCCCTCTCCCACGTTATTCGCAAACAGGGGAATCAGTGTTTACAAAACAGGACGTTTCACCTTTAATCTGGCTTCGTCTGAAAAATGCGGGTTACGACTCCCAACCTTTTACGAACGGTACAAAAAGTTTGCTTTCTCTCCGCGCCGCGCTCCTTTTGCATATTGAAATAAGGAGTTGAATTGAAATTATCATTTACTTTACGGGCATGAACATTGAATTCAACAAGAACGAAGATGCCCTGAAGCTATCCTGGAGCAGAATAAAGCGCAAACTCGAGAAGATTTACGAAGGTGGCGGAGCGAAAGCTGCTCAAAAGCAGAAAGAAAAAAACAAGATGACCGCTCGCGAAAGGATCGCTTATTTGTGCGATGCAGATAAACCTTTTATAGAGATCGGCGCCTTTGCAGGATATGAAATGTATGAAGAATATGGAGGCTGCCCGGCAGGCGGCACGGTTAGCGGTGTCGGTTATATTTCAGGAAGGCAATGCGTGGTTGTTGCAAACGATCAGACCGTGAAGGCCGGAGCATGGTTCCCTATCACAGGTAAAAAGAACCTGAGGATGCAGGAAATTGCGATGGAAAATAATTTACCCATCGTTTACGTGGTTGACAGTGCGGGTGTTTTCCTGCCGATGCAAGACGAGATCTTTCCCGATAAAGAAAATTTCGGTCGCATTTTCCGCAACAATGCCCGCATGAGTGCAATGGGCATCTCTCAGATAGCAGTTGTTACCGGTGCCTGCGTGGCGGGTGGAGCTTATCTTCCTATTATGAGCGATGAAACTCTTATGGTGGAAGGCAATGGATCGATCTTCCTCGCCGGACCATACCTCGTTAAAGCCGCCATCGGTGAGGATATTGATGCCGAAAAACTTGGCGGTGCAGCTACGCACAATGAAATTTCCGGCATTGCAGATTACCAGTTTAAAACCGAGGAGGAATGTTTCGACCAGGTTAAAAGAATTATCAGCAAACTTTCAATGCCAGGGCATACGGGCTTCAACCGGGTTCAACCTGAAATGCCCTCGATGAAAGAAGGCGACATCTATGGTGTTCTCAGTGAAGGCAATACCAAGCCCTATGATATGGAATCGATCATTCACTGTATTACAGACGCCGAAAGCTTCGATGAGTTTAAAAAAGATTATGGTAAAACTATTCTTTGCGGCTATGCGAGAATAGATGGCTGGGCAGTGGGAATTGTGGCAAACCAGAGGCTTATCGTAAAAAATAAAAAAGGTGAGATGCAACTCGGCGGCGTCATTTACAACGACAGTGCAGACAAGGCCGCTCGATTTATAATGAACTGCAATCAGAAAAAGATACCTCTTGTTTTTCTCCAGGATGTAACAGGCTTCATGGTTGGAAGCCGAAGTGAACATTCCGGCATAATTAAAGATGGGGCAAAACTTGTAAATGCTGTGGCAAATTCAGTGGTGCCAAAAATCACTATAGTGATTGGCAACTCGTATGGAGCGGGCAATTATGCCATGTGCGGCAAGGCCTACGACCCCAGGTTCATCTATGCCTGGCCGACGGCAAAGATCGCGGTGATGGGCGGTGAACAGGCTGCTAAAACGATGCTGCAAATACAGGTGGCAGGCATGAAGGCGAAGGGGCAAACAGTAACTGCTGAAGAGGAAAAAGCGATCCTGGAAAAAATAACGGCGAATTACAATCATCAAACACAACCTGAATACGCGGCCTCACGCCTATGGGTAGACGCAATTATCGACCCCGGCGAAACCAGGCGCTATATTTCAGAAGGTATTAGTGCCGCAAACAATAATCCTCACATGGAAGAATTTAAAACCGGCGTATTCCAGGTTTAATGCACATCCAATTATATACTGATGGCGCAGCGCGGGGAAATCCGGGCAGGGGTGGTTATGGAGTTGTATTAATTTATGGTAATCATCGCCGCGAATTGTCCGGAGGTTTCTTACATACTACCAACAACAGGATGGAACTTCTTGCTGTAATAGAAGGATTGAAGGCAATAAAAAACCGCGACATACCCGTAACCATTTACTCTGACAGCAAATATGTAGTAGACGCCATTGAAAAAGGCTGGTTAAAAAACTGGCTGCGAACTGATTTTAAAGGCGGAAAGAAAAATAAAGACCTGTGGCTGGAATTTGCGAAGGTGGCCAAACCTTTTAAGCTCACTTTGAAATGGGTGAAAGGCCATGCTGAAAATGAACACAATAACCGATGCGATGAACTTGCAACAGCGGCAGCAGACGGCAGAGATTTGATACCCGATGAGGGATATGGGAATGGCTCGTAGATTCGGAAGGCAAGGCTTCAAGTAACCGCGGAACGCTCACCGAGAGTTCAATTCGCTTTTAATTAAGCCAATGCTTTTTGAGCTTTTGCCCTCTTAACTATGCTGTAGGTTCCAAACAAAATACCACAGTACACAAGGTCTGCAACAACACCATTTTTCAGGAAAGGCAGTCCCGCAACCAGGCTATCACGCAAACCGGAGATATCTGATGCATACACACCCGGTTGGAACATCCAAACACTTGCATTGCTGATGAAGAAGAATATGAGTGAGGAAGCTATTGAAAACCCACCTACATTAAGC
>JAEZDA010000120.1 GCA_023433345.1 Bacteroidota bacterium
GATCAGAAGTAACGCGTGTTGCGCGCGAAGTGGGATCTGAAGGTCAGCTTGGTGGGCAGGCCGATGTGCCCGGCGTTGGCGGTACATGGAAAGACCTTACTGATTCTGTAAATAAAATGGCGAGTAACCTTACCTCCCAGGTGCGTAACATCGCCGAAGTAACAACAGCTGTGGCTAACGGTGACCTCTCACGCAAAATTACCGTGGATGTAAAAGGTGAAATTCTGGAATTGAAAAACACCATCAACACCATGTTGGATCAGTTGCGAGGCTTCGCTTCTGAAGTAACGCGTGTGGCTCGCGAGGTGGGAACGGAAGGAAAACTTGGTGGTCAGGCGAATGTGCCCGGAGTTGCGGGAACATGGAAAGATCTTACTGATTCTGTGAACCAGATGGCGGGCAACCTTACAGCACAGGTAAGGAATATTGCAGATGTGGCGATCGCTGTGGCAAACGGTGATATGAGTAAGAAGATAACGGTGGATGTACGCGGTGAAATCCTCCAGTTGAAAGAAACACTGAACACGATGGTGGATCAGCTCCGCGCATTTGCTTCTGAGGTAACACGTGTGGCGAGAGAGGTGGGAACAGATGGAAAACTTGGCGGACAGGCCTTCGTACCGGGTGTTGCCGGCACATGGAAAGATCTTACCGACTCAGTGAATCAGATGACAGGTAACCTTACGGCACAGGTGCGGAATATCGCGGAAGTGACCAAGGCCGTGGCATCCGGTGACCTTTCAAAAACGGTGGCCATTGATGTAAAAGGCGAGATCCTCGATCTGAAAAATACCATCAACACCATGGTGGAGCAGCTCAACTCCTTTGCCTACGAGGTAACGCGTGTGGCACGTGAAGTGGGAACAGACGGAAAGCTTGGCGGTCAGGCCGAGGTGAAGGGCGTGGGCGGTACATGGAAAGATCTCACCGATAGCGTGAACATGATGGCCAGTAACCTTACCAGCCAGGTGCGCGGTATCGCAAAGGTTGTGACCGCTGTGGCCACAGGAAATCTAAAACAAAAACTAACCATCATTTCACGAGGCGAGGTGGCAGAACTTATTGAAACGATCAATGAGATGATAGACACACTCGCACTGTTTGCCGACCAGGTAACTACGGTGGCACGTGAGGTG
Source organism: Bacteroidota bacterium (assembly GCA_023433345.1). GTDB lineage: Bacteria > Bacteroidota > Bacteroidia > Chitinophagales > Chitinophagaceae > Ferruginibacter. Next base: position 1,137 of record JAEZDA010000120.1, read on the forward strand.
GGTGTGGAAGGAAGATTGGGGGGGCAGGCAGTTGTGCCGGGCGCTTCAGGTATCTGGAAAAACCTTACCGAAAACGTAAATCAGCTCGCTCAAAATTTAACCACGCAGGTACGTTCTATTTCTGAAGTGGCTTCTGCCGTAACCAAAGGTGACCTTACACGAAACATCGGTGTTGAAGCGAAAGGTGAAGTGGAATCATTGAAAGACACGATCAACCAGATGATCGCTAACCTGCGCGAAACAACGTTTGTAAATGAAGAGCAGGATTGGTTGAAATCAAATCTTGCAACATTTACGCAAATGTTACAGGGTCAAAGAGATCTTAACACACTTACAAAAAGAATTTTATCGGAACTCTCCAATGTGGTGAACGCGCATTACGGCGTCTTCTATCTTTTGAAACCATTGGAAGAAGGAGGAAAACTAAACCTGTTTGCTTCTTACGGGTTTAAATCAGAGAAAAATATACCGCAGGAATTTGCCATCGGAGAAAGCCTCGTAGGCCAGGTTGCCTACGAAAAGGAAAAGATCATTCTGAGCAATATTCCCGGATCATACATTAAAGTTTCCAGCGGGCTTGGGAAAGCGAAACCATCAAACCTGGTAATTCTTCCCGTGCTTTTTGAAAACAAAGTGAAAGCGGTGATAGAGCTCGCTTCCATGGAGTCGTTCAGCGCAACGCACATCGACTTTCTCGACCAGGTAACGGAAAGTATCGGTATCGTACTAAATACCATTGAGTCGAATTCACGAACTGAAGAACTGCTTGAGCAATCGCAATCTATGGCGAGTGAATTGAAAATTCAGCAGGAAGAATTACGCCGTACGAATGATGAGTTGCAGGACAAAGCACTTCTTCTTGTTAAACAAAAGAACGAAGTGGAAGCGAAGAACAAAGAGGTGGAAGAAGCACGTCGTTCATTGGAGGAAAAAGCGGAACAGCTTCAGCTCACTTCAAAATACAAATCCGAGTTCCTTGCGAATATGTCGCACGAGTTGCGCACGCCATTGAACAGCCTTTTGATTCTTGCACAGCAACTGTATGAGAACGTGGAAGGCAACCTGAACGAAAAGCAGGTGCGATATGCGAAAACGATCCACTCCTGCGGTGATGACCTTATACAGTTGATCAACGATATCCTCGATCTTTCTAAAATTGAATCGGGCTTTATCTCTGCAAACATCTCCCCTGTTAGATTCCAGGAAGTTGCCATGTTTGTGGAAACTACTTTCAAACCGATCGCAGATGCGCGTCACCTGAGGTTCAAGATCGAAACCGACCCTGCCCTGCCTGATTCATTTGAAACAGATCTTCAAAGGCTTAACCAGGTATTGAAAAATCTCCTGAGTAACGCTTTCAAGTTCACCGAAAAAGGCGAGGTGAAGCTCAGGATGTATGTGGCCAACAAAAACTGGAAGCATGACACTCCCGCACTTTCCAATGCAGAGAAAGTTGTGGCCTTTGAGATAAGCGATACAGGTATCGGTATACCGGTGGAAAAGCAAAATATTATTTTCGAAGCCTTTCAACAGGCAGAAGGATCGACCAGCCGGAAGTATGGCGGCACAGGCCTTGGGCTTTCAATAAGCCGCGGACTCGCAGAACTACTTGGCGGAACGATCGAATTGGAAAGCGCGTCCGACGAGGGAAGCACATTCACCTTCTTTCTGCCACTTGAAGTTGTAGGGATGAATCTTGCGAAAACAGATTCGCAGCAGTATTCGCAGGTAAGCCTCGGTGCTGAAACAAGGGATATCGACAGCCTCCTGAATTCAATAGGAATAGCAAGTTCAAAAAGCGATACCAACCTTGACCTTGTAAGCGAAATTGTGAACGATACCGGAGATGATCGACAGCAGATTCAACCGGGCGACAAAATTCTGCTGATAGTGGAAGATGATCTTGTATTCGGAAAAATTCTTCTTGAGCGCGCTCACGATCGGGGTTTGAAAGCCATAGTGGCGGTAAGCTATATAGAGGTGTTCGACTTTTTAAGCCGCTTCACTCCTATCGCGATCACGCTCGATGTTAAGCTTCCTGATACCAGCGGATGGAAAGTATTAGAGTTGCTGAGGAATGATCTGAATTACCGGCACATTCCTATTCATCTTGTTTCCGGCGAGGAAAACAGGATGCTTGCATTAAAAAGAGGCGCAAGGAGTTTCCTGATGAAGCCTCTTAAAAATGAAGACATCAATCAATTGCTGGACGATATAGTTTCATTTCATGAGAAAAGCGTAAAACAGGTTCTTGTTGTGGAAGATAACGAGATCGACTCGTCTCAAATAGCAAAAATGCTTAACGGAGACAAAATTGACGTTACCATTGCGAGCTCAGGATCTGAGGGGATAGAACATATGAAGGAGAATAATTTCGATTGTGTAATTCTTGATTATTCGCTCCCGGATATTTCAGGAGAAGAATTGATCAAAAGCATCGGAGCACATAAATCAAGGCATGCTTCAGTGATCGTTTATTCTGCGCGGGACTTTAACCAGAGTGAAGTGAAAATGCTGAACGGAAAGTCGAACGCGGTTTTATTGAAAGGTGTGAATTCGCTCGAGACCTTGTTGGAAGAAACGGTGGTTCAGTTACATGTAGACCATCGCCAGCTTGCTCCGGAGAAGCAGCGCATTATTGAGAACAACAGGATGAAGCAGGATATACTGTCTGGTAAAACAGTTCTTGTGGTAGATGATGATGTGAGGAACCTGTTTGCACTAACCACTGTTTTTGAACGTTATAATGTAAATGTGATCACTGCCGAAAGCGGCCAGGAGGCGATCAGGATTATAAATGAAGAAAATCCACGGATCGAAATGGTACTGATGGATATAATGATGCCCGAAATGGATGGTTATGAAACTACGCAAAGGATAAGAAGGGAGAACAAAAATTCCACACTTCCGATTATTGCGGTAACGGCAAAAGCCATGAAGGGAGACCGTGATAAATGTATAGAAGCGGGCGCTTCCGATTACATTACCAAGCCTGTGAAGGTTGACCAGTTGTTGTCTTTAATGAGGGTTTGGTTTTATAAGTAGTATCGTTCGGAAGGTGGGCAGGAATTTTGCACACCTTGCCGGGATAAACATTGCGAGGATATTTAAATAATATAGAATGCAAAAGATTTTGCTGGTTGATGATCGTGAGGATAATTTGTTATCTATTGAAACCATTCTTGCATCAGATTCATATCATTTCTATAAGGCAAGGTCAGGGAAGGAAGCGTTAAAGATCCTTTTAAAGGAAACCGATTTCGCCATGATATTAATGGATGTGAAGATGCCAAATCTCAATGGATTTGAAACGGCAACTTTAATTTATGCCCGCGAGAAACTAAGAAACATCCCGATCATATTCATTACTGCAAACAATTATGGAGAAGACAATATTTTTAAGGGATATAAGGCCGGGGCGGTGGATTATATTTCGAAGCCCATAAACCCCGATCTGCTCCGGGCAAAAGTTGCCGTGTTTATAGACATCTATAAAAAGAATCACAAGCTGAGGCAGCATGAACAAAAACTTATGGCAACCAACCTCCACCTTGCCAGGGAGATTGAAGAGAGGGCTAAGTCTGAAGAACAGGTAAAGGAACTAAACAGGCAATTGATGGAAAACGTCCGCCAATTGAGAGCATCGAATGAAGAGCTTGACAATTTTGCCTACATCGCATCACATGATCTTCAGGAACCTTTGCGAAAGATCCGCACATTCAGTGACCTGTTGAATAATAAATTCCGTCATTCCCTTCCCCCGCAGGCTGTTGAATATTTGGATAAGATCAATAAGTCGTCTAAACGTATGCAGCTTTTGATCGATGACATACTATCCTTTTCGAGATTCTCCACTACAAGCGACACTTTTGTAAAGACCGATCTCAACAAGGTTGTGCAGTCTGTTCTTTCCGACCTTGAAGTGAGCACACGTGAAAAGAACGCGACCATTGAAACGGGAAAACTGCCAAAACTTTCCATTATACCGGTAATGATGCATCAGCTTTTTCAAAACCTGATATCGAATGCCATTAAATTTTCCAGGCCTGAGGTTGACCCTGTAGTAAAGATCAGTTGCGAAAAAGTAAAGGGAGTTGTTCTGCCGGGAATTGTTTCGGGGCGTGAGGAGAACAGCTTTTTTCAAATAAGCATTTCCGACAATGGAATAGGCTTTGAGAAAGAATATTCTGAAATGATCTTCGATATATTTAAACGCCTGCATTCAAATTCAAAATTTGAAGGGTCGGGAATTGGTCTCGCTATATGCAGGAAGATCGCAACAAGGCATGGCGGATATATTTTCGCTGACAGTACTCCTGGCAAAGGCTCTGTTTTTTCCGTGGCAATTCCTGAAGATGGCTCAATTGTTTCGTCTAACTAATCCCTCTTAAATATGGCTGTTCATAAATATAACATGGGTGTTGTCGGTAATTGTTCATACATGGCCTACATCGACCTGAATGCTGATGTACGATGGATGTGTATGCCGCGTTTCGACAGCAGTTTTCTTTTCGGCAGCCTGCTTGATGAAAAAAAAGGAGGACATTTCCGCATTCGCCCCGCGGGAGAAGGTTATACTTCCAAACAGTACTACATCAACAACACAAATATTCTTTGTACAGAATTTTCCGGGCCTGAAGGGTCCTTCCGCGTAGTTGATTGCGCGCCGAGAATGACCATACATGAAAGAAATTTCCGCCCTTACATGCTTATCAGGAAGATCGAACTTATTTCCGGTACCCCGATAGTAAAAACTTCCTGCATGCCGGTTGATAGATACGGCGAATCGCAGCCTGAAGTTGCCACAGGTTCAAATCACATTAGCTTTCTTAACCTCAGTTCACTGGTAAGGCTCACCACTGATATTCCGATAAACTATGTATTGCAAAACCAGGGGTTTCTCCTTGACCAGCACCGCTACATGGTATTAACTTATGGAGAACCACTTGAAGCACCGCTTACAGATACAGCAGATCGTTTCATTAAAAAAACGACAGAGTACTGGCAAAACTGGATCAAACATTGTCACCTGCCTGACATTTACCAGGAGCAGGTTATCCGTTCTGCACTTGTTTTGAAACTACATCAGTATGAAGACACTGGTGGCATAATTGCATCCGGCACAACGAGCCTTCCCGAACACGATACCGGAATGCGAAATTGGGACTATCGTTATTGCTGGTTCCGCGATGCATATTATACACTGAAAGCGATCAACCAACTCGGGCATTTTGAAGAACTTGAGAAGTATTTTGATTTCGTGCAGAATATTCTTGAAAACGCCGGAGAAAGTTTACAACCGCTTTATTCAATTACGGGTGAAGACAAACTCGTTGAAATTGAACTCGACCTCGAAGGTTATCTGGGAAATAAACCTGTTCGCGTCGGGAATAAAGCTTACGAGCAAATTCAGAATGATGTATATGGACAGGTATTGGTTAGTCTTCTTCCCTTGTATACAGATAACAGGCTGACTTTTGCCCGGAAGGAAAGCTATCGCAGAATAATACCATGGCTGCTCGACCGCATTGAGCGAACGCTTAATATGGAAGATGCGGGGCTTTGGGAGTTCAGAGAAATTAAACAGTCACACGCTTATTCCGTGCTATTCCACTGGGCCGGGGCGATGTCTGCCAGAAAGATCGCAAAGAAATATAAGGATGATGCTCTTTTTGAGAAAGCAGACCGCATAGCCGAAGATGCAAGAGTTTTACTCGAAAAATTTTACGATGCCAATCAGAAGATGTTCGTGCAGGCGATGGGCACGCAGCATTTGGATGCAAGCACACTGATGCTGATTACCATGGGCTTTTTAGAACCCGGATCGCAGCGGGCTGCAGATCATATTAAGGCTTTGGAAGAGGGCCTGCTTACCTCGCAGGGATTGTTTTACCGTTATAAACACCAGGACGATTTTGGTATTCCGCAAACAACCTTCCTCGTTTGTGCATTCTGGTATGTTGATGCACTAGCCTGCGTTGGCAGGATCGATGACGCACAAAAGGTTCTTGAAAACATTCTTCAGTTCAGCAATCACCTGGGGATATTCAGTGAAGATGTGGGTGAAGACGGTTCGCAATGGGGAAACTTCCCGCAAACTTACAGCCACGTGGGCTTAATAAACGCGGTGTTCAGAATTTCTAACAAGCTGGACAGGGCCGAATTCCTGGAAGATTAAAACCCTTATTTGCAGCACAACATCTCAAGCAGTTCGTTGAGCATATACGGGGTGAGTACATTGTATTTAGCATATGACGCCGTTGAGCCCACCTTTATCGTGTAGGCCTTATCGTTATGCATAAGGCTGCGAAACATGTCTTCATCGGTTTTATCATCTCCACAGGCAAGAATAAAATCATAGTCTGTTTCGTGAGCTATTTTTTCGGTGATCACGCCTTTATCTACACCATTGATCTTCGCTTCAACGATCTTGTTGCCAGGCATTACATGAATATTCAGGTCATGGGCGTATTCTGTGAGCTCATTAAGTAATTCTTTTGCACGCTGATTTCCCTGGTCGGAGTCCACATTCCTGTAGTGCCAAACCAGGGAAAAGTTCTTCTCTTCTACGAAAGAATTAGCGCAACGCTTTACATAGTTCCGCATAATATTTCCCACCTTTTCTTTCCA
>JAEZDA010000033.1 GCA_023433345.1 Bacteroidota bacterium
GGATAATATTTTTGATCGCAACGGCAATTCTTACCATTCTTGTAGTGTTTTCTATCGACAACACCATTCGCCTCGCTATGTACAGCAACCGTTTTCTTATTAAAACCATGCAGATGGTAGGCGCTACGCGTGGTTTCATTGCGCGGCCTATAAACCAACGGGCGGTGATAAATGGATTGATCTCGGGTGTTATTGCCACAATTGCACTTTGGTTTAGCGTATTTGTAATTGAAACCATGATCCCCGATTTTAAAATATTACATGATAATGTGGGAATGATAATTCTCAGCCTGATCATTATCACACTTGGGATAATAATTTCACTCGCCAGCACTCACCGCTCGGTAATAAAATACCTAAGGATGAAACTTGACGATCTCTATTAATGACAAGGCTTAAGCGAAGTTCCTTCAACCAAAAATTATATATTGCAGCCTAATTATAAGCCATGGCAAAAGATAAAAAGACTCTTCCAATAAAAAATTCTCCTGCAAACAACCTGTTCGGCAGGGAGAATTATATGTGGATGCTAATCGGCGCAGTGGTGCTTGCTCTCGGCTTTATTTTAATGGCCGGTGGAAAAAGTGCAGACCCGAATGTTTTCAATCCGAACGAAGTATACGGAACCAGGAGAATCACAATTGCTCCAATATTGGTTATTGCCGGCTTTTTGATTGAGATATATGCAATCATGAAAAAGCCCAAAGAAGTTAACTGACACAAACATTGGCGCTGAGAGATCAGCGTTTTTTATTTCCGTTCTATCTTTTTTTGCATGACTATTTTCGAAGCGATCGTAATTGCAATTGTTGAAGGTGTTACAGAATTTATTCCTATTTCTTCAACAGGCCATATGATCATTGCCACCAAGTTGTTGAATATTCCTTCAAACGACTTCACAAAAATGTTCACAGTTGCAATTCAACTAGGCGCGATACTGGCGGTGGTAGTTTTGTATTATAAAAAATTCTTTGTGCCGCGTGATGGTTGGAAGAAACAATGGGAGTTCTATTTCAAACTGGCCGCGGGCGTTATTCCGGCATTATTATTTGGTTTGTTGTTTTCTGACAAAATAGATGAGATGCTTGAGAGCACAACAACAGTGGCCGTGTCTTTGCTTTTAGGGGGGATCATTCTTCTCTTTATCGACAAATGGTTCCAACGGTCCACAACTGATGATGCAAGGGATGTAACATTCAGGCAATCGCTGGTGATCGGTACATGGCAGTGCTTGGCAATGATTCCCGGTGTAAGCAGAAGTGCAGCTTCAATTATCGGAGGTATGCAGCAAAAACTCACGCGCAGTGCTGCCGCAGAATTTTCTTTCTTCCTCGCCGTTCCCACGATGCTTGCGGCAACATCTTACAAACTGCTGGGGCATTATAAGGATACAGGAGGTTTCACTGCAGAAGAAATAAAACTTCTTGCAATAGGAAACCTTGTAGCCTTTGTTGTAGCTATGCTCGCTATCAGGTTCTTCATCTCCTTTCTCAAGAAATATGGCTTCAGGTTTTGGGGTATTTACCGTATCATTGTCGGTATCATTTTGCTGGCGATGGTTTACACCGGCAAGATAAATGCCTGACAATAACCTCAACGCATAAACGCTTATGCAAACAGCTTCCCGTAAAGTAATTAACGGATGGGCAATGTACGACTGGGCAAACTCAGTATACAATCTCGTAATCACCACCACATTTTTTCCTGTCTATTACACTGAAATGACAAAGGCCTCGCCCTTTAATGGCGAAGTTTCGTTCTTTGGAAGAACATTTGTAAACACAGCGCTGTACAATTATGCCCTGGCAGCTGCTTATCTCTGCGTGGCTTTCACCCTTCCTATCCTTTCCTCGATCGCTGATTACCGTGGTTCTAAGAAAAGGTTTATGCAGGCTTTTTGTTTCACTGGTGCATTGTCTTGCAGCATGCTGTATTTTTTTGACGCGGAAAATTTTTCCACGGGAATTATTTGCATGATGATAGCTGCCTATGGTTTTTACGGAAGTCTTGTTTTTTATAATTCATACCTGCCGGAAATTGCTGCTGAAGAAGACAGAGACCGGATAAGTGCAAGGGGTTTTTCATTCGGATATATAGGAAGTGTGATCATGCAGATCATCGGCTTCCTGCTGGTTTTCTTTCATGAAAAGATCCCTTTTTTCAGGAATGCCGGCGATGCAGTGAAAACCACTTTCTTACTCGTAGGTGTTTGGTGGTTTGGCTTTGCGCAGATCGCATTCAGGCGGTTGCCTAAGAGCATGCCTGTGGCAGATAATGGAGCGCGGAAAAATGTTTTCACCGGGGGCTTTATTGAACTGAAAAAAGTTTGGAGGCAACTGATGCACCTGCCTGTTATGAAAAGATTCCTGCTTGCATTTTTCTTTTACAACATGGGAGTTCAAACGGTGATGCTCGCCGCAACTAATTTTGGCAGCAAGGTGCTCAGCCTTCCGTCTGAAAAGCTTATCATCACTGTTGTACTTATACAACTTGTTGCCATATTCGGAGCCTGGGCAATTTCAAGGTTGTCTATGCGATTCGGAAACTTTCCTGTTTTGTTAGGTGTTGTTTCATTCTGGATATTGATATGCATTGCAGGTTATAACATGCATACCGAATATCATTTTTATGCGCTTGCCATTGCTGTTGGCATTGTAATGGGTGGCATACAATCTCTCAGCCGTTCAACCTATTCAAAGCTGATGCCCGTAACCAAGGACACAGCTTCCTTTTTTAGCTTTTATGATATCACTGAAAAAATAGCGATCGTAATAGGGCTTTCATCTTTTGGATACATCGAAGAACTCTCAGGCGATATGCGAAATTCAGTGTTGGCACTCGTGGTATTTTTTGCGCTGGGTTTTATCTTCCTTTTCTTTGCACAAAGGAAGCAACTTGCTCATCAATAAATTTTTATGCAATTACATACTATCAATACCGGGATGTTCAAATTGGATGGCGGAGCGATGTTTGGCGTTGTTCCAAAATCTATCTGGAACAAATTGAACCCTGCAGATGAAAACAATCTTTGCTCGTGGGCAATGCGCTGCCTGCTTATTGAAGACGGCAACAGGCTGATTCTTGTAGATAATGGCATTGGCGATAAACAGGATGCAAAATTCATGGGCCATTATTATTTGCATGGTGATGACTCACTTGAGAAATCGCTTGCTGCGAAAGGATTTTCAAAAGATGATATAACAGATGTGTTCCTCACCCATTTGCATTTCGACCACTGCGGCGGGAGTGTCAAACGTGAAGGGGAAAAGCTTGTACCTGCTTTCAGGAATGCAACTTTCTGGAGCAACGAAAGGCACTGGAATTGGGCTGTGAAGCCTAACGACCGGGAAAAAGCCTCATTTCTGAAAGAGAACATTTTGCCGATACAGGAAAGCGGTCAACTGAAATTCATCGAAAAGGATTCGCATAGTTTTCCAGAACAGATATCCGTTCGCCAGGTGTTCGGTCATACCGAAGCAATGATGCTTCCAATGACAAAGTATAAGGGCAGAACGATAATCTATATGGCTGATCTGCTGCCTTCAGCTGCCCATATCCCTCTCCCCTACGTAATGGCCTATGATATGTTTCCTCTCACCACACTTAATGAGAAGAAATCATTTTTGCAGGAAGCTTTGGACAATGATTACATTCTTTATTTGGAACACGACCCGAAAATTGAATGCTGCACACTTCAATTAACGGAGAAAGGAATAAGAATGAAGGAAACGTTCAGGCTGGATGAAATTTAGTTTAATAATCAGCCCTTAATTTTTAGCCAACAGTATTTTATATTATTGCTGTGCAGAAAAAGTACACTGATTTCAATCTGTAAAATCCTGAATTAAAATTTGCTTAGGAAGAAATTTCAAATCCATAGGCCTTCATGCATTCGAAAGGTGATTTAACACAAACGGAGTTATAAGAATACATAAGGCCACGAAGAGAGTACTGAATCAGTAATTGACCTAGAACTACCAACTACCAACTACCAACTATCAACTGACCCACTATCTTACGCTGATCAATGATTTCAACGGGTATTTTAATCCCGAATATCCCATCATATCAACCTTCACACTTCCTACCGATATCGGTGTTTCAACACGAAGAAGTAACCGGTTGGCATCATCTCCAACCCATGCTGTCATCTTCTCCCCTCCTTCAAACATTGATCCTTTCAGCAGAAGCGGTTTGAATTTGAAGGCGTGAAATTTTCCATACCTGGTTTTAATTTTGTCCCTGCCGAGATAGCGCAGGTAGAGGTGATATATCTCATCATCGAGGTACATGTCGAACGGAATTTTATCTCCGGGCTTATACTTGCTGAAGTCTATATTGCGTGCATAATACATTGAACTTACCACATCTTGTATGCAATCTGTTATTTTGAAAACGCCATTTGTGCTTACAGCAGTGTTAGTTTCCTGATTGAAGGTTACATTGTTATAGATCTTATGACCGCCTTCGTCAACGTTTCGAATAAACTTATAAGGAAGGAGGCTCCCGGTATCAACATAACTTTCATACCTGTCTCTCACCTTGAAGAAATTGTCAAAGAATGAATAAGTTTTACCTTCTGCTATAAAATGGTACACAGGTTTGCCATTATACCTTTCCAGCTTTGTGGTAAAAGTTGCTTCACCGGCGCCAACATAAGCTCCTAATGCAGAATAAAAAACCTTCATTGTAACCACTTCACCATTTTTGAAAGCCGTATTACGAATTCCGCAGAAATCACTTTTGGCCGTGGAGAATCCTGTAAGAAGGAGTATCACAGGAAAAAAAATGTAACGAAGTATCTTCATTATTTGTCTTTTAAAATTTTAATTCCGAATACCAGCAAGCTTCCAATAATTGCGGGTATTACGAGGTTGATGACCCAAATGCCAAGAGCTGCCGCCTGAATACCAAGTACATTCTGGCTATAAGGGGCGAACAGTTCTACCGAGGCAAGTGCACGAATAGGCAGTTCCACAAACCCTATTGTCGGCGCTATTGCCATCAGCAGATAAAAAACCGAGATGACCCAGAAACTTATTTCAAATGCAACATCAACACCGGTTACCTGAAGCAGCAATACGTATTGCAAAATAAACACCAGATAGCGAAAAAAGGAAAGTACCAGTATTCTTAACAATTGTTTACGGTTGAGCGAATGCAGCACGGTTATATATCTCACAACAGGCTTTAGCCAGGCAAACCTTTCCATACGCTGCACTAAGGCATCTACATACACATAAGCCAAAGCAAGTATAACGGCCAGGCCTACACTAAACCATAACAGAAAACTCTCAACCAACCAGTAAGGGATTGACGCAGCATCTGCGTACACATGATGCACGTATCGAAGTATCATAAGCCCGGCGATACCCATAATTAAAGTGACCAGCAGCTGACTCATGCCTCCAACAATAGTTAGCGGGATAGCGCGGGCCCGGTTACCTTCCGTTACAAACAAAATCCGGCCTGCATATTCACCGACCCTGTTAGGGGTTATGAAAGTTATACTGCAGCCGGCAAAAACTGATTTAATTGCTCTTATTAATGACATCCTCTCCAGCGGTTTCATCTGAACCTGCCACTTGCGCGCCTCGATTCCCCAGTTTATAAACATCATTAAAACCACCACTGCCAACATCGGGTCTTTCCAACTTTCTTTTAGCATTTCCCATTTGAGATGCAAATCAGGCTGACCTGCCAATTGTGAGTAGAGGCTCCAGCAAAGCAGCACAAACAATACCGGCGCCAGGAAGTAGTTGAAAATTAATTTGATACTTTTGTTCAATCCGCAGAATTAAAGATGCGAGCCTCTTGCAAAATACGCCAAAAATTATATTAGGAATCGATCCGGGATCTGTGATAATGGGCTACGGCCTTCTCCGCGTTAGTGGTTCGCAGATCACACTTGTTGAGATGGATATATTTAAACTGCCTTCAGCACTGGACGGATACGAAAAGCTTGAACGCATCTTTAACAAGGTTGGCGAATTGATCGCTCTACATCAACCACATAGTTTTGCTATTGAAGCTCCTTTTTTTGGTAAGAATGTGCAGAGCATGCTAAAGCTGGGCAGAGCGCAGGGTGTTGCTATAGCCGCTGCCATACAGGCCGGCCTGCCGGTGACCGAGTATTCTCCAAAAAAGGTGAAACAATCTATTACAGGGAACGGGAATGCCTGTAAGGAACAAGTGATGAAAATGCTGCAACGTTTACTGGGCTTTCAGGAAGATCCGAAATTTCTTGATGCAACGGACGCACTTGCAGTGGCGGTTTGCCACCACTTTCAACAGAACTCACCGGTTCCGTCTTCTGCAAAAACCAATGGCTGGAAATCATTCATTGCTGACAATCCTGATCGCGTATTAAAGCGTAAGGCGGGCTAAAATTTTCTTCTGTGCTTCTTCTAATTCTTCTTTTGAAACTGTGAGTTTCGGCCTCGTAAAGTTCAAATCATCGGCTGTATTTATCGGCACCAGATGCATATGCGCATGAGGAACTTCAAGCCCCACAACGCTGATTCCGCAACGATTGCAGCTGAAAGCGCCTTCTATGGCAATAGCAATAGGTTTGGCAAATACCAACATCTCCGAAAGAAAATAATCGGGGAGTTCAAAAATTTTATCGATCTCAATTTTGGGAATAACAAGTACATGACCATGGGCAAGAGGCGCAATGTCTAAAAAGGCAAAAAAGTTTTCATTCTCTGCAATTTTGTAAGACGGTACGTCTCCACGTATGATTTTCGTAAATATGCTCATGTTATATATTGGCTCTATATTCTTTTAAACGGTGATCTTTTCCACCCGAAGTTTTAAGGAGCCTGCAGGCACCGACACTTCAGCCACTTCTCCAACCTCTTTACCAAGAAGTCCGCTGCCAATCGGCGATGTAACGGATATCTTGCCTGCTTTAAGGTCAGCCTCTCCTTCAGAAACTATCTGGTAAGTAACCTGCCGGTTCGTATTCAGGTTAGTGAGCGTAACCTTTGTTAATATGCTCACCCTGTTTGTATTGATGTTGGAGGTATCTATAATTCTCGCCGTTGCAAGTTGTGTTTCCAGGGCATTGATACGCGCTTCAAGTAATCCCTGTGATTCTTTGGCAGCGTCGTACTCGGCATTTTCTTTTAAATCACCCTTTTCACGCGCCTCGGCAATGGCCTGGCTGGCCGCTGGTCTGTCCACCGTTTTCATCCGGTGTAATTCGGCATGCATCTTATCAAAGGTTTCCTGCGTTACGTAATTGGTATCAGACATATCCTATCATTTGGCTTCTAAAAAAAATACAACGCTCCAGCATGGCTAAAGCGTTGCACGTGTTCACAAATATAATTAAACAGAAGGTAAATTACTCTTTACAACTTAAGTTTCTTCAGTAAAACCTCGCTCATTTTCAGGAAAGCTTCATGCGTGTACCCGGCGATATGAGGTGTGATAACTACTCGTGGATGGCGAATCAATTTATCAAGTTGAAGGCGCTCCCTTTCATTGTATGACTCCGGCACCTCATTCTCCAAAACATCCAGCCCGGCGCCGGAGATCTGGCCGGCATCAAGTGCATTTATCAAAGCGTCCGTTTCAATTATCGCCCCTCGGGATGTGTTGAGGATCACGGGTTTTTTTTGCAGTGACTGGAAGAATTCGGCATCAGCCATATGTAAAGTTTCATCAGTAAGGGGCACATGAAAACTTATTACATCTGCATATCGCGCAATTTGTTCAAGATTTGCTTCTTTGATTAGTCCTTTCCCAAAACCAAAGCGATACTTATCAAATGCAAGGATCGTTGATTTGAAGCCACTCAACAGCCGGGCGAAACTTTCGCCAGTGTTTCCGAAGCCAACAACTCCGATAGTTTTGCCGAAAATTTCCAGGCCCCGGTTAGCCTCACGGATCCATTTACCTTCGCCAACCTCTTTCGCACTTTTCAATATGTTCTGTTGTATGTTCAACAGCAAACCCAGATTATGTTCGGCAACTGCATTCCGGTTTCCCTCCGGGCTGCTGATGCATCGGATGTTTCTCTCTGCAGCACGTTCGAGATCTATCAGTTCCATACCGCTTCCCAGGCGACCGATCCACTGAAGCTTTTTTGCCTTATCGATGAGGCTTGAGTCTACAGGTAATCTCGTGGTAACTACAAGACCTGTAACATTCCCAATTCTTTCAGACAATTCATTATATGAAATCGCCGGAAGATATTCCACTTCGTAACCTTTTCTTTTTAAGGTTTCCGGGAGTATGGGATGACATGGAGCAGTAATTAAGATCATGGCAACACGGCGATCATGCTTATTTCAACATTTACATTTCTAGGAAGACCTTTTACGGCTACAGTTTCACGGGCAGGATAGTTGCCGGAAAAATATTGCGCATACACTTCATTCACTTCGTTAAACAAAGACATGTCTGAAAGAAAAATGCTGGTTTTCGCCACATCAGAAAAACTTAACCCAGCTTCCGATAAAAGCGCTTTTATATTGGTCATCACCTGTTCTGTTTCAGCTTTAATGCTCCCGATATTCAATTCACCCGTGGCTGGATCAAGTGCAACCTGTCCCGATAAAAACAACAAATTACCGGCAACAACTCCCTGGCTGTAGGGACCAATCGGTGCCGGAGCGTTTGTACTATAAATAGGTTTTATTGGCATCTCTTAATTTTTAGGTGGTCACAAATATATCCCTTCTTAACCACCTATTTTTGTAAAAAGGTGAAGATGAAAATTGTTGTCTGCAGCTCATCAACTGCTTTTAATGAAGCAGGGTTCAGAGAAGTTAACGGCTGTGTTCAGGTAAAAGAAGTAGAGTCATTTGCTGATCATCAGGATGCTGATGCATATTTCAATTTAAATGAAAACGCACTTTCGTTTAATTATCCGACTAGTAAACCCGTGTTTATACACAGCGTGCTTGAAACCTTGCCGCCCGCATCATTAAACCTATATCGTATTAATGCCTGGCCGGGCTTTTTGCAACGCGATGCGTGGGAAATTGCAGGAAAGAAAGATGAAAATATTTCGGAAATCTTCTCAGCCTTAGGCAAAAAAATTATCTGGGTAAAAGATGATCCGGGATTTATAGCGGCCCGGGTGATTTGCATGATAATAAACGAAGCATACTTTGCTATAGAAGATAAGATCAGTTCTCGTGAAGAGATCGATACGGCAATGAAACTGGGAACAGGTTATCCTTACGGACCTTTTGAATGGGCGGAAAAGATCGGAGCAGAGCGTGTGGGAAAATTACTGCAAATCATGGCGCTTTCTGACAAGCGTTATACGCCATCGGTTTTAATAGCCATTGATAACAGCCATCCATGAGTATAATTTTGAATATCGATTGTACAACTGAAAGATCATTTGTACAAATAGTGGTTGATGGTTATGTGACAGCTCTGGAAACAAACAACTCACAAACTGATCATGCTGCCTTCCTGCATCCCGCCATTGAAAGGGTGCTAAAAACTACCGGCGTAAAGGTTGCCGCGCTGGATGCAGTGGCCGTTACATCCGGCCCCGGCTCATATACCGGAATAAGGATCGGAATGGCAACTGCAAAAGGACTGTGCGTGGCGACGGGTAAACCTCTGATACTTTTTAACCGGCTTCAACTTATGGCGATGGCCATGCAGGAAAAGATGACATTTGAAAAAGGTTTTTACTGCCCGATGATCGATGCGAGGAGAATGGAAGTTTTCTGTGCGCTTTTTTCTGAAGATCTATCCCAAATAATTCCGCCGAATGCTCACATTTTATCAACGGTATCTTTTCGCGATGAGGTTGGTGAAAACCCTACCGTAGTTTCCGGTTCAGGAGCTGAAAAATTCAAGAAAATTTCATCAATACCTTTCCTTCATTTCCTCCCGGAGCCGGAACTGTCCACGGTTTTCGCGCGCGCATCAACTTCAGATTTCCTGCAAAAAAAATTTTCCAATCTCATTGATAGTGAACCTTTTTATGCAAAAGATTTCTACAATGGGTAGAAATTTTTCTATATATAAAACTCCTTATTACTGTTATTTTTAACATTGGCTAAGGGAACCAAATATTAGATGTGTGGTATATTTGTGCTCTTATTAGTTCATGTATTTAAAAATTTATTTCCTATGATGGTTGCAACTCAAGCAAGTGAGAAAACAGTTGACGTGGAAACGAAGGAAACTCCTGGTGCGGTCAACATTAATTACCACAATGTGAAAAAGGCTTCACTCGTTTTACGGGCGCTTAACCACAAACTAAGGCAGCAGATCCTTTCCTTAATTGAAACCGAGAAAAAGATCACTGTAACCGAAATTTATGTGAGGATGCGTTTAGAGCAAAGCGTTGCTTCTCAACACCTGGCAATTATGAGGAGGGCTGGCGTAGTTACTACACAGCGGGAAGGAAAGTTCATTTATTACCTGGTTAATTACAAGAGAATTGATGAACTGAATCAATGCGTTCAGGAATTGGTAGCCTGATAAAAATCTTTTAAATGAAAAGCGGATGGAGTGGTCATCCGCTTTTTTTTATCTTTATTTTTCAAAAAAAAGAGCGAGATGTTCATTAAACAATTTTATACTAACTGCCTCAGCGAGGCAGCATACTATATTGAGAGTAAGGGTGAAGCGGCTATCATCGACCCGTTGAGGGACACAGAAGCTTATCTTGACCTTGCCAGGGAGCGTGGCGCGAAGATCAAATACATATTTGAAACACATTTTCATGCTGATTTCGTAAGCGGCCACCTCGATCTTTCTCAAAAAACAGGGGCACCGATCATTTTTGGTCCGAATGCGGTTACACAATATTCCATTTACAGCAGTAAGGACGGCGAAACCTTTCAACTGGGCGAGCTGTCAATTGAGGTATTGCATACACCCGGGCACACGCTTGAATCTTCATGTTTCCTATTGAAAGATGCCAGTGGAAAACCGCATGCATTATTTAGCGGAGACACCTTATTTGTTGGCGATGTAGGCCGGCCCGACCTAAGCAGCGGCGGGATGAGCAGCGAGGAACTCGCAGGGATAATGTATGATACTCTGCAGAACCGGATTCTCCCAATACCAGATGATGTATTGGTATATCCTGCGCATGGCCCGGGAAGCAGTTGCGGAAAGAATCTGGGGCCGAATACATTTAGCACCATGGCAGACGAAAAGAAATCTAACTACGCGCTGCAGCCGCAATCGCGGGAAGATTTTATAAAACTAGTTACCACAGGACTTAACGAAGCGCCAAGATATTTTTCAATAAATGCGAAGATCAACCAAAGCGGGTACGACAGCCTGGAGGAAGTGAAAACAAGGGGAGTAAAGCCGCTGAACATAGAAGAGTTCAAATCAGCCTCCAAAAAAGATGTGATCATTCTTGATACTCGCCCTGCAACCGAATTCACGGAAGGGTTTGTGCCAGGCTCAATTTCAATCGGCCTTGAGGGCAGGTTTGCAGAATGGGCAGGCTCCATTCTTCCTTTTGATAAAACGATCTTATTGGTTACGCCTTTGGGCAAGGAAGAAGAAACCGTGATAAGGCTTTCGCGGGTCGGTTTTGACAAAATGGAAGGGTTTCTAAAGGGCGGCTTCGAAGCATGGAAGAATGCAGGAGAAAAAACCGATATGATAATTGATGTGGAGGCCGATGAACTTATTATGGATATTCCTCACGACCCTAACCTAACGGTGTTGGATGTACGCCGTGAAACTGAATTTGGTGACGGACACCTGGAGGGTGCTGTAAATCTTCCCCTCCATGAAATGGTTGATGTTGCCCAGATGGCGCAATTTGAAGAAAACCAAAACTTATATATCCATTGCGCCGGGGGTTACCGAAGCGTTATCGCAGCATCGCTGCTTAAAAGAGAAGGCTTTCATAACCTGCGCAACGTGCTGGGAGGATGGTCGAAAATAAAGAATGAGGAAAAGGCAAAAATTGTGAAGGAGACGAGCATGTTGAATTGATGAAAGAAGAGTCTGCAGATGTGTAAATGTGATATGTGTGGATGTGCAGATAGGCAACTTCGTTAAGATATCCCTTGGAACTCAATTTTGAAAGATCGGGAGAGGATCATTGGAGATTCCTTGTAGAAGAATCGCATCTCTCAAATGCAGTTATCCGCCTTGCATATTGCAAATCAGTAACCTGCACATCGCTTTCCGCCTGTATCCCAAACCTTCTACCCTGCCTCTGCAACCTTGCGCCTTACACCCTGCACCCTGCGCTGTTGAAACCAACAGTTACTCAAAGTAATTTCTTACGCGTGTGTTAAGAAAAGATCGCATGAATAAAGGTGATTGCACCTTTTACTTTGCTGAACGGCTTTTCATATTTGTATGACACAAAAACGTACAACATGAAAACAAATCAAATTCCATTAACACGCCGCGAGGCCGAAATAATTCATGAACTATCCCGCGGGTTGTATTATAAAGAAATTGCGGGAAAGATCTTTATCTCCCCGGAAACCGTAAAGAAACATGTTAGAAGTATCTACAGGAAAATGGGCGTAAGAAACCGCGTGGAAGCAACTTTAAAATACACGCAGGAAATGCAGGACGCAGATACTTCTTCTATACCTCAAAGCTGACCAGTACCCGTTGATGGAAACGGCAGTTCGTCTATCCATCTCCGTGAGTAAGAGGTATCATACTCTACCTTCCAGCGCCGGTGGCTCCATAAATAATTAGCCGGCTGCTGGCGGATAGAGCTTTCAAGGAAATTTCGGTAAAGCCTTGTAAGTTCCCCCGAACTCATGGTACTTGCATCTTCGGTAACTATCACCGGTTCAAACCTGTATCTACCCCGTTTTACTTTTACGAAATTCACAAATACAACCGAAGCCTTGTTTCGCATTGCGCTCTTTTCGGGTTGGGCATTAAATGGCGCTGGCCGGCCAAAAAAGTTCAGCCAATATGATCTGTCTGGCCGGGATGGGTTCTGGTCGACAATCAAAGCGAGCATATAATTGGAATCTGTGAGTTTTTTAAAATCGTTTTGGAAGCCCTGAGCCGAAATGAACGTACCACCAAACCGCGTACGAACTTTCAGAAGAAGTTTATTCATTACCTCCGAATTTTGCCTCAGGTAAATGGCCACCCAACGGCTGCCTGCATTTTTTGCAAAAGCGAGGTTGGCCATTTCCCAATTCATCTGGTGGCCACTATGCACTTGTATTCTTTTTCCATACTCGCCAAGACCGTTAACAGCGGAGAGATCCAGGGAATACATCTTTTCAAATGCACTACCTGAAATAGAAAGCATTTTCAAAGTTTCTACGAAGGTTTGAGTGAGATTTCTGTAGAACTCCCGTGAAATTTTCTTTCGGTCTTCATCAGACTTTTCAGGAAAGGCGTTTTTGAGATTGGCAAGCACAACCTTTCTACGATAACCGAGCACGTAATATAATATCACAAAAGCAAAATCAGCAATACCATAAAGAATGAACATCGGCAGAAGAGAGAACAAATAAAAAATTCCGTAGACGATTTTGAACATTTGTGCAGGCTCCTTTATAAGATTGTATTCTGAAGAATGTTACTTTTCTTTGCGTAATCAGTATTGTAGTGCAGGCCTCGGCTTTCTTTACGGAAGGTTGCAGACTTTACTATCAGGTATGCAACAGTGATAAGGTTCCTTAATTCGCATAAGGCAGTTGATACCTCGGTTCTCTGGTAAAATCTTTCTGTTTCCTCATGTAACAGATCGAGCCGCCTGCTGGCCCGGTTAAGTCTTTCGTTATTTCGAACGATACCAACGTAATCGCTCATTATCAGTTTAAGTTCTTTCAGGCTTTGAGTGATAAGAATCATTTCAGCGGGTGCGCGCGTGCCTTCTGCATCCCATTCAGGAATTTCCTTAATGCTTATACCCGCTCTAAATGTTTCCCTGCCTGACAAATAACTCCGGTGAGCAAAAACCATTGCTTCAAGCAGTGAATTGCTGGCAAGCCTGTTTGCACCATGCAAGCCGGTGCTGGCACATTCGCCTGCAGCGTAAAGATTTTTAATTGATGTTCTTCCCCATTCATCTGTTTTAATTCCCCCGCAACTATAATGGGCAGCCGGAGATACGGGGATCATTTGTTTGGCCACGTTTATGCCTATAGACAAACACTTTGCATAAATGTTAGGAAAATGTTCCCTGAATTTTTCAATATCCATGTGCCGGCAATCAAGGTATACATACTCCGTTCCATGTATTTTCATCTCCCTGTCTATTGCCCTGGCAACAACATCACGCGGAGCAAGATCTTTTCTTTCGTCATAAGTTGCCATAAATGCTTCTCCAACTTCATTGCGAAGAATACCACCATCGCCCCTAACCGCCTCCGTTATTAAAAAACTCTGACCTCTTACACCCGGTTCATATAAAGCGGTAGGATGAAACTGGATGAACTCCATATTTTCTATTCTTCCCTTTGCCCGGTAAACCATAGCCACCCCGTCTCCGGTGGCGATCGCAGGGTTTGTGGTCACCCTGTAGGCCTGGCCATTTCCCCCTGACGCAAGCATGGTGATTTTAGCCCTTATAGTTGCTACCTTATTGGAAGAAAGATTCAGCGCATACACTCCGTAACAGACAATATTCGGAGTAGATTTGGTAACTAGAAAGCCAAGATGATGCTGGGTGATAATATCAAGTACAAAATGGTGATTGAGGATTTCTACATTCCTTAATTTAGAAACCTGCTCAAGAAGAGTTCTTTCCATTTCCCATCCCGTAATATCTTTATGGTGCAGGATGCGGTTTTCACTGTGCCCTCCCTCCTTTCCTAATTTAAAATCTCCATCAGGCTCACGATCAAAACGCGCTCCCCAGTTAATAATCTCGCGAATTCTTTCAACTCCTTCCTTCACTACAATGTCAACTATTTCCGGATCGCACAAGCCGTCTCCTGAAATTAAAGTATCATGAATATGTTTCGAGAAACTATCCTGGTCGAAATCTGTAACACCTGCCACGCCGCCCTGTGCATACTTTGTGTTGGTTTCATCACTTTTCGCTTTCGTAATGATGGTCACCTTGTTGTCAGGAAATTCTTCAGCTATTTTGATCGCGTAGGTTAACCCGGCGATACCTGAACCAATTACAAGAAAATCTGTCTCCATAAATTTTTATTGATTCAAACTTGCGCGGGTTCGGGTTCTATCCAAACATTACTTTCTTTAAGCAGGTTGATGAGCTCCTCAACGGCAACTTCGCTTCTGATGTTTCTTTTTACTACTTCCTTACCTCTATAAAGTGTAATCTTTCCCGGACCACTTCCCACATAGCCGAAATCTGCATCTGCCATTTCTCCTGGTCCGTTTACGATACAGCCCATGATGGCTATTTTTAAACCTTTCAAATGATTGGTAACATTTCTTACACGTGTTGTAGTTTCCTGGAGGTCGAACAAGGTGCGGCCACAACTTGGGCAACTTATATATTCGGTTCTGGATATACGGGTTCTAACGGCCTGAAGAATAGAAAAAGCGCTATTATTAAGAAAAGTATGATTGTTCGTTGTTGGAAGATATGTTCTGCCTGAAACCAGTTTGTTTTCCATTTTTGAAGGATCGTTCATCAACCATATGCCATCGCCCATCCCGTCAAGGAACAAACCTCCCGCCTGAACTGAAAAATCAATTAATTGCTCATCTATGGTTTTACTGTGGCTTTCAACGGCTATGATCACCGGGATATCGATCTTTGCCAGCATGAGGTTATTAACGGCAAGGCGTATACGCTGTAATCCGTTCCGCGCGTTTGAATAAATACATAATACTACGGGATGGGATTGCGCTGCTGCGATCAGTTCATTATCTATCTCGTCAGCCTCCACTGCAATGAAGTTGATTTCGTTGCTCTTTTCTGCAGCCTTTATAAATTCCTTTCCCTGGAACAATGGATAGTGACCAAATTTTTTATCAAGTTTCCAATGCTGATTGTCACATATTATCCGGAGCGTTCCCGGAAGTTCAAATGATACGCTTTTCGACCCCGCATAAATGTAGTCTGCCGCTGCCTCGCCAATGGTCCATTTATCAGTTAAAGAATCATACCTGTATCCAATATGTATAATATCATCAGCCAAAATTTCCTTTGCCTGCATAAAATCGGCTATCACTACAGGCACATGCCCTGCACCTACATTTTTTAACTCACGTGAAATTCTTCTCCTGTATTCGAACGGAGAATATGCTAAGGCAACGGGCTCATCATTATCCGGGGAAATATCATAAGCTTCATACCTTCTTACAAGATCTTTGCAAACAGGTATTTCGAATTCCGGATCTTCTGTAAGGCTTACACGAATAGTGTCTCCGATTCCATCTTCGAGCAAACTACCGATACCTATTGCAGATTTGATCCTTCCGTCTTCTCCGTCGCCGGCTTCGGTTACACCCAAATGCAACGGATAGCATTCGCCGAACTCCTCTATCATTTGATGAACAAGAAGACGGTAAGCATGCACCATTACCAGGGGATTGCTGCTCTTCATACTTAGCACAATATTGTGATAATCGAGCGAGCGTGCTATTCGAAGAAATTCCATTGCACTTTCCACCATCCCTTTGGCAGTATCTCCGTACCTGCTCATGATGCGGTCGCTCAGGCTTCCATGATTGGTGCCGATTCGCATCGCCGTGCCATGCACTTTACAGATGTTCACTAATGGTGTAAATCGCTCCCGGATTCGTTCAATTTCTTCGAAATATTCTTCATCTGAATATTCGATTTGCTCGAATTTTTTCTTGTCCACATAGTTACCCGGGTTTACCCTGACTTTTTCAATGACAGCTGCAGCAATCTCCGCCGCATTGGGCGTGAAATGTATGTCGGCAACTAACGGTGTGGCATAGCCTCTTTCCGTCAGGGCCTCTTTAATTATCGCCAGCTTTTCCGCTTCGTTTTTTGATGGAGCTGTGATTCGAACCATTTCAGCGCCGGCTTCTATACATCTGATTGTTTGCTCAACAGTTGCTGCAACATCCATCGTATCCGTCGTGGTCATTGTTTGAACACGAATAGGTTGGCCATTGCCAAGCAGCAGACCGCCAACTTTCACTTCCCGTGTAGGAAGTCTCCGGTAAACATTTATGGCTTGATTATAAAATTGCATGTAATAGTGAACAGGGGGTTGACTGCGCGCAAAATTAACCTTTCCCGCCCTATTTACCAGTCTTTTTCAGGACGGTTAACAGGTTGGGGATCGCCCTTCCTGAGCTTATCCTGAAGATTTCTTTCCTGTTGCTGAAGCGCTTTCAATTTTTCTTCAGCATCCTGTTTCGACATACGGCTTTGCGACTTCTTTTGATCCTGGTTATTATTATTCTGCTTTTGCTGCTGTTGTTTTTGTTGATCCTGCTTTTGCTTCTTCAAGGCTTTCTGTAAATTCTGCCGCGCTTCTTCATCGTCGGGTTTAATTTTCAACGCTTCTTTATATGCGACGATACACTCCGGCAGTTTATCGCTCATTTGCAAAACCACACCTTTATTGAAATATATTTCAGCCTTATCCTCAGGAAGTGAAGCTTTCTGCAAGGCTCTGTCGTATGCTATCACAGATTCCTCAGGTTTCTTAGATCTGAACAATGCATTACCAAGATTAAGCTGTGCAACAAAATCTTCCGACTTTGCCGCAGCTGCCTGGTAATGACCGGCTGCGTTTTCAAACTCACCTTTTTTATAGAGTGCATTCCCATCCCTGATCAGTTCCCTTGCATCCTGCGAGAAAACGGGGAAAAACACAAGCAACAAGGGCACCGTAATAACGGCCTTTCGATTTGGGCTGCGAACTTTTCGTTTTTCGGAAACAATTAGCTCGAGAATTAACAACGTGAAGGCAAGAAGGAGGAAATATTGAAAGAAAGTTTCGTAATTCACTAAAGAATCATCAACAACGTCTCGCTGTTCCATCGAGGTAATTTCCTCCACGAGATTATTTACCACCTCTTCTGTAGAAGAAAACAATTGGTAATTGCCCTTGCCTTCCACCGCAATACTGCGAAGAGCACCTTCGTTCAATTTCGACACAACGGGCCTTCCGCCGGCATCCATTTTCAGCGCTTGTGTTTCCGGATCCTTTAAAGTGGCCCCCTGCAGCGAACCCACACCCACTACATTTATCACCACACCCTTTGACGCGAGTATCTTTGCCTGCTCCAAAGCTTGTTCATCATGGTCTTCACCATCACTTAACAGAAGTACAGATTTATATTTTTTTTCGTTGGGATTGAAAGAAAGATCAGCTATCCTCAGCGCTTCTCCAATAACTGTTCCCTGTGTGGGAACCGAAGAAGTACTTGCAGTGGAGATATACATTTTCGCAGCTGCATGATCTGAGGTAAGCGGCATCTGGAGATAAGCCTTGCCCGCAAAGATCACGAGCCCTATTCGGTTGTTTTCAAGGCGTGGCAGAAGCCTGTTTAAAACCTGGCGGGCTCTTTCAAGCCTTGTGGGACTAATATCTTCGGCAAGCATACTCGTGCTTACATCCAACACCACCATCAGGTCGACCCCGTTGCGCGTGATACGTTGGCTGCCCTCCGCACTCCGCGGGTTTGCAAGTGACATCGCCACCAATATGACTGCGAACAATGCAAGCAAAAATTTCAGCAAAAATTTGCCAGGATGATAATGTTGCGTGAGTTGTTTAATAAGAACCGGATCACCCAATTTTATCGCAACTGTTTTCTTTCTCCTGATAGCAAGAAAATAAAGCAGCACCAAGAAGGGCACCGTCAACAATGTCCACAGAAAATAAGAATATTGAAACCCAAACATGCTCTCCAAAGTTAGCAAGAAACGCGCCGATGCTTCAGTGCTTTGCTACGAAAGAAAATGTTATTATTTAATGGTAACACATAGTTTCATCCAGCTTCATACATAAAACACCTGCTTTAAACTTTTACAATTTGTATTACCAACGAACTTCCATTGCTCTTCCGCAGAACTACAAAGTACACGCCGCTTTGCAAGCTCGAAATATTCAAGGTGACCGAAG